>JAGXGV010000174.1 GCA_024636635.1 Puniceibacterium sp. | reverse complement strand
TCGGCGAGCAGCGCGTCGACAATCTACAGCACCAGTTCAAAGCGGGTATAGATGAAGGTTTTGAGCGACACCTGCGCATCGCCGTAACGGGCTTGAGTCGCAGCGGCAAAACGGTGTTCATCAGCGCCCTCGCCCACCATTTGCTGCAAGCCCATCAGAGCCGCTCACTGCCGTTTCTGGGGGCTGCGGCTGAAGCCCGCATTATCAGCGTCAAGGACATCAGCGACCAATCATCGCGCCCCTTCCCGCTCAACGCCGCGCTACAAGCGCTGGGCCGGCGACCGCCAAACTGGCCGCCCTCCACCTCAGGCATCTCGGAAGTGCGCCTGGCCATCCGCTACCAGCCCGGCAACCGCTTCAAGAAACTACTGAGCGAGGCATCCACCCTCTATGTCGACCTGATCGACTACCCCGGCGAATGGCTGCTTGACCTTGCGCTGATGGAAAAATCCTATGCTGAATGGTCGCAGGAGACGCTGTCCCGCCTTGCCAGCCGCCCCAGCGCCACCGCCTTTCTTGCCCAGGCACAGGCCGAGGACAGTTCGCAAGCGCTGGAAGAGGCGCGCGCCCGGTCGCTGGCGCAATCCTTTACCGCCTATCTCGAAGCGGCCCGCAAAGAAGGATATTCCGATCTTACCCCCGGGCGGTTCCTGCTGCCGGGGGAAATGTCGGGCAGCCCGGTGCTGACCTTTGCGCCGCTGCCACCGCTGGACCGCGCCCCGCGCAAGTCGCTCTGGCGCGAGATGGACCGCCGGTACGAAGCCTACAAGGCGCAGGTGGTGCAGCCGTTCTTTCGCAACCATTTTGCCCGGCTCGACCGGCAGATCGTGCTGGTCGATGCGCTGGGTGCCATCCACAAGGGGCCGGCGGCGATCGAGGATCTGCGCCGCACCATGGCGGACCTGCTGTCGGCCTTTCGTCCGGGGCGCAATGCGTTTCTCAGTCAGCTTCTGCGCGGCAAGCGGGTGGAAAAGATTCTGTTCGCCGCGACCAAGGCCGATCACCTGCACCATTCCCAGCACGCCCGCCTGACCGCCATCATGGAGGCGCTGACCCGCGATGCGCGCGACCGCGCCCGCTTTGCCGGGGCCGAGACGCAGGCCATGTCGCTGGCCTCGCTGCGCGCCACGGTTGAAGAGACGCTTCAGCATGGAGGCCGCACGCTTGACTGTGTGCGCGGGCGACTGCTCGATACCGGCAAGGAGGCCGCGTTCTACCCCGGAGAACTGCCCGAAGATCCCGCCCACCTGCTGGGGCCCGCGCGGGATGGCGCCGAACGCTGGCTGGACCAGGATTATCAGATCATGTCCTTTGCCCCTGCCCCGCTGTCGCTGAAACCCGGGGTCGGCCCGCCGCACATCCGGCTGGACCGCGCCGCGCAATTCCTGATCGGGGACCGGCTGTGAACGCGGTTCTGCGGCCCGCCCGCGACACCGATGCGGGCAAGCTGGGCGACATGATGACCGCCGCCGTTCTGGAATTTCCCTGGAAACCACGCCTGCGCAGCGGCGCCGAGGACATCGCCTTTGTCGGGCAGATGATCGACCGGGGCTGGGTCACGGTGGCGGAAGACCCCGAAACGCCCTGCCCCATCGGCTTTATCGCCCGCGACGGGTCAGAGGTGAACGCGCTGTTTGTCAGCGCCGCCGCGCGCAATGTCGGCATCGGCCGCACCCTTCTGGACAGTGCCAAGGCACTTTGCGACAGCCTGACGCTCTGGACCTTTCAGGCCAATACGGACGCACAGCGCTTTTACCGCCGCGAAGGCTTTGTCGAGCTGCGCAGGTCCGATGGGCAGGACACCGAAGAACGCCTGCCGACGGTCGTTTTCCGCTGGCAGCAGCCCAGGATGAGACCCGCCACCCGCACCCCAGGCCGCGACGCCCCTCTGGACGCGACAGGAAAGGTCACGCCATGACACCCCCCAAAGGCCCTGTCCTGATCCCGCTAGACGGCAGCGACACGCCCCGTCCCGGCCCTGCCGAGGTGCCCCCTGTGCCCGAATCCGGCACCGCGCCCCCTACCGGGCAGGCGATGGCAACGGCTGCCGCGCTTGCCGCGCGCCCCCGTTCGCGTCTGGCGCGCTGGTTCTGGGCGCTGCTGGGCGCCATTGTGGCCACCGTGGTGTCGATCGCCGCCTGGGCGTTCGTGACCAACCTTGTCACCAGTGTTCCGGTGCTGGGCTATGCGGTCGGGGTGCTGTTTGTGCTGTTCCTCGCCGTGGTGGTGATGATCTCGATCAAGGAGCTGTCGGTGTTTTCCCGGCTCAAGCGTATCGACCACCTGCACCGCGCCGCCGCCTCTGCCCTGGCCGCCGGGGATCTGACCGCCGCGCGGCGGGTGATCGACGATCTGAACGGCCTGTATGCCGGGCGCGCGGACACACAATGGGGCCGTGACCGCCTGGCTGAGCGACGGGGCGACATGTTCGATGCCTCGGCCCTGTTCGATCTGGCCGAACAGGAAGTGCTCGCTCCGCTGGACATCGCCGCGCGGCGCGAGGTCGAGGCGGCGGCGCGGCAGGTTGCCACCGTCACCGCGCTGGTCCCGCTGGCCTTTGCCGATGTGGCCGCAGCACTCAGCCAGAACCTGCGGATGATCCGGCGCATCGCGGAAATCTACGGCGGGCGGTCGGGTACGCTGGGCAGCTGGCGGCTGACCCGCGCAGTGATGTCGCATCTGGTGGCGACCGGCGCCGTGGCGGTGGGCGAGGACATGCTGGAACCGATCCTTGGCGGCGGCATCCTTGCCAAGCTGTCACGCCGCTTTGGCGAAGGGCTGGTGAACGGTGCGCTGACCGCCCGTGTCGGGGTTGCCGCGATGGAGGTCTGCCGCCCCCTGCCTTTTAGCCGCAAGGCGCGCCCGTCGGTGCGCAGCATCATCCGCACCGCGCTGACCGGGCTGTTTACCCCCGCCGACCGGGGTTAGGCCGACGCGGTGCGACGTCAGCAGGTGACTGCCCTCTGGACGCAGCATCCCCGCGGGCCTATAAGGCCGGGCATGAAGATTTGTCCTGTCATCATCCTGCGAATTATGTGCCCGGCGCCGTAACCTTACGCTGCGCCGGGATCAGGCGCATGGACTGCCGCGCCGCCCCTCACCCGTAAATTCCGATGTATTCCGAGGACGCCAGACATGTGCGCCGACACGCCCGACACAGTTGACTACAAAGACACCCTGAACCTGCCGAAAACCGATTTTCCGATGCGCGCTGGCCTGCCCAAGCGCGAACCGGAATGGCTTGACCGCTGGGCCGCGATCGGAGTCTACGACAGGCTTCGCGACAAGGCAGGGGACCGCAAGCCCTTTACCCTGCATGACGGCCCGCCGTATGCGAACGGCCATCTGCACATCGGCCACGCCCTGAACAAGATCCTCAAGGATATGGTGGTGCGTTCCCAGCAGATGATGGGACGCGATGCGCGTTATATCCCCGGCTGGGACTGCCACGGCCTGCCCATCGAATGGAAGATCGAGGAACAGTACCGTGCCAAGGGCATGGACAAGGACAAGGTCGATGTCGTCGATTTCCGGCAGGAATGCCGCAAGTTCGCCGAGGGCTGGATCGACGTGCAGCGCGACGAGTTCAAGCGTCTGGGCATCACCGGCACCTGGGATAAACCCTATCTGACGATGGATTTCCGCGCCGAACGCATCATCGCGGAAGAGTTCCAGAAGTTCCTGATGACCGGGACCCTGTACCAGGGGTCCAAGCCGGTGATGTGGTCCCCGATCGAGGAAACCGCCCTGGCCGAGGCAGAGGTGGAATATCACGACAAGGAAAGCTTTACCGTCTGGGTGAAGTTCCGCGTGGCGGGATTTGACCTGCCCGATGTCGAACTGTCCGACGAAGAGGCAACCGACGATGACCGCGAGGCGGTGTTCGATGCAGTTGCGCAAACCCATGCCGACGTGGTCGGTGCCCATGTGGTGATCTGGACCACGACGCCCTGGACCATCCCGTCCAACAAGGCGGTCGTGTTCGGCGCGGGCTTTGACTATGGCCTGTACGAGGTCACGGATACGCCCGAACAAAGCTGGGTCAAGACCGGCGAGCGGTACATCCTGGCCGACAAGCTGGCCGCGCAGACCTTTGCGCGCGCCCGGCTTGAGGATGGCCAGTGGCGGCGCGTGCGCAACGTGACCGCAACACAACTGGCGGGCATGACGCTGCACCATCCGCTGCACGGCGCCGAAGGATCGGAGGGCGAATGGGACGCGCCGCGCGATTTCCGCGCCGCCGATTTTGTCACCGACGAAGAGGGCACCGGGTTCGTGCATTGCGCCCCCTCCCACGGGATGGAGGAATACGAGCTTTACCGCGATCTTGGCATGCTCGAACAGGTCATCACCTACAACGTGATGGACGACGGATCCTTTCGCGACACGCTGCCGTTCTTTGGCGGCAAACGCATCCTCAAGCCCAATGGCAAGGAAGGCGACGCCAACACCGCGATCATCGACAAGCTGGTCGAGGTCGGCGGCCTGATGGCGCGCGGCAAGATCAAACATTCCTACCCACATTCATGGCGTTCAAAGGCGCCGGTGATCTATCGCAATACGCCGCAGTGGTTCGCCGCCATCGACCGCCCCGTGGGCGACGGGCAGGACGACTATGGCAAGACGATCCGCGAACGGGCGCTGACCTCGATCGACCAGCTTGTGACCTGGACGCCGCAGACCGGGCGCAACCGGCTGTATTCGATGATCGAGGCGCGGCCCGACTGGGTGCTGTCGCGCCAGCGCGCCTGGGGTGTGCCGCTGACCTGTTTCACCCGCAAGGGCGCGCTGCCGACCGATCCCGATTTCCTGCTGCGCGATCCGGACGTGAACGCCCGCGTCCTGGCCGCGTTCGAAGAAGAAGGCGCGGATGCCTGGTATAAGCCCGGCGCCAAGGAACGGTTCCTTGGCAATGACTATGACGCCAGCGAATGGGAACAGGTGTTCGACATTCTGGATGTGTGGTTCGATTCCGGCTCGACCCATGCCTTTGTCTTGCGCGACAGGGCCGACGGGTCCAAGGACGGGCTGGCGGACCTGTACCTTGAAGGCACCGACCAGCACCGCGGCTGGTTTCATTCGTCCATGCTGCAAAGCTGCGGCACGCAGGGACGTGCGCCCTATCGTGGCGTGCTGACCCACGGCTTTACGCTGGACGAAAAGGGCAACAAGATGTCCAAGTCGCTGGGCAATACGGTTGCTCCCGACAAGGTCGTGCAGCAATACGGCGCGGATATCCTGCGGCTGTGGGTGGCGCAGGCCGATTACACCGCCGACCTGCGGATCGGGCCGGAAATCCTCAAGGGTACGGCGGACGGATATCGCCGCCTTCGCAACACCATGCGCTTTCTGCTGGGGGCGCTGTCGTCGTTCGATGAGTCCGATCGCGTTGCACCGTCCGAGATGCCCGAACTGGAACGCTGGGTGCTGCATCGCCTTGCCGAACTGGATGAAAAGGTGCGCACCGGCTATGCGGCCTATGATTTCCAGGGCGTGTTCCAGGCGCTGTTCAACTTTGCCACGGTCGAACTGTCGGCGTTCTATTTCGACGTGCGCAAGGATGTGCTGTATTGTGATGGCGACACGGCGCGGCGGCGCGCCGCGCGCACGGTGATGGACCTGCTGTTCCACCGGCTGACCACCTGGCTGGCACCGGTGCTGGTGTTCACCATGGAAGAGGTCTGGCTGGAACGCTTCCCGGGCGACGGGTCGTCGGTGCATCTGGTCGATTTCCCCGAAACGCCCGATGACTGGCTAGACATGGCGCTGGCCGCAAAATGGGCACGGGTTCGCCGCGCGCGGCGTGTCGTCACAGCCGCGCTTGAAATGCAGCGCATCGACAAGGTCATCGGTGCCTCGCTCGAGGCGGCGCCGGTGGTGCATGTCGAGGACGCCGAGATTCTTGCCGCGCTCAGGACCGTCGCCTTCGAGGATGTCTGCATCACTTCGGACGTGACGCTGACCGGCGATCCGAGTCCGGCAGAGGCGTTTCGCCTGGCCGAAGTGCCCGGGATCGGCGTGGTGTTCGAAGCCGCGACAGGCGACAAATGCCAGCGCTGCTGGAAGATCCTGCCGGATGTGGGCACCCATGCCCATCCTGGCACCTGCGCGCGCTGCGACGCGGCGCTGGGCAAGGGCTGAAGAGCTGGGCAAGCGCTGAAGAACCGCGCTCCGGGGGCCACTGCGCTGTCCGGGGCCGGACATTCAGGCCGCAACGGCGGCGCAGTCTGCGACATTGGTGGCCTGCGACATTGGTGGTCTGGACAGGCGGGCGGGTCAGGGGCCATCCTGGGACATGCCGCGCTGGACCCTTCCTTCGCCCCTAGGGCCGCTGACCGTGACCGAGACCGAGGGCGCGATCACCGCGCTGGTCTGGGGCGGCGGCGGCACCGATGAGACCCCGCTGCTGCGCGCCGCCGCGCGGCAGTTGCAGGCGTATTTCGACGGGTCGCTGGCCTGTTTCGACGTGCCGATCCATGTGCAGGGCAGCGATTTCCAGGGCGCCGTCTGCGCCGCGATGAGCGCCATTCCCAATGGCGAAACCCGCACCTATGGCGAAATTGCACGGGATCTGGGTGTCCCGGCGCAGGCGGTCGGACAGGCCTGCGGCGGCAATCCGATCCCCATCCTTGTCCCCTGTCACCGCGTGCTTGGGGCGGGCGGACTGGGGGGATATTCCGGTGTCGGCGGGGTTGAGACCAGGGTCTGGCTGCTGCGGCACGAAAAGGTCGGCGGCCTGCTGATCTGAGCCGGGTCTGCGCTGTGCAGGCCGCGTGGCAAGGTGGACCTGCCGACATTTGCGGCGCGCCCCTGGCGGGCGCATTGAGCGAAGCGCAGATCCAGACCTGTGGCCGAAGCGTGGGGACGCATGGAAAGGAGGCAGGGGGCGCTGCCCCCGTCGTCGCGGGCGACGACCCCCCCGGGATATTTGAAACCTGGAGAATTCGGGGCTGGTGCGGCCGGTGTGCTGATGGGGCCTGTGTGTTGTCGGGGCGCGCAGGGGTCGGGGCCAGTTGAGGGTGGGCGGCTGCGCTACGCCACGGCGCATCATCGTCGCGCGGGGTGGACCCGGTCGTCTGGCCCAGGTGCGGCAGTGCACATGCGACGGCTCATGGCGGGTCATTCGAACAGGGGTTCGACCGACAGGGTCTGACCCGGCTGGACGAACGCCATGTCAGGTGGAATGACCGCAATGCCCATCGCCTGTGCCATGGGCGAAAGCGAAGCCGATGCGCCCTGTCCGAGCCGTTGCAGAACCGGGCGGCCCATGGCGTCGCGATTGTCCCACCGGACCGGCACATATTCCCGCCGTCCTGTGGTGCGCCCATAGCTGAACCCCGAAACAGCCGCGAGCCACGTGTCCGTTTCTTCCGTCAGACCGGCGACGCGGCGCAGGGCCGGGCGGGCGATCTGGGCGAAGGTGATCGCCGCGGCATAGGGATTTCCCGGCAGGCCAAAGAAAAGCGCCCCCGCGACGCGGCCTACGGTCAGCGGTTTGCCGGGCCTGATCGCAACCTTGAGCACGTCAAGCGTCGCCTGCTCGGCCTTCAGGGCATCGAGGATATGATCCTCTTCGCCCGCCGAGACGCCGCCGGACGAGATCCCAACGTCGTGTGCCACCGCCGCTGCGCGGATTGCAGCGCGGATGATCACCGGATCGTCGGGCAGGATGCCGAGATCGGTAAGGTCGGCCCAGGGCTGTCGGGCAAGTGTGGCGCGCAGGAATACTCGGTTGGAGTTGTAGATCTGCCCCGGTCCCAGCGCCGTGCCCGGCTCGGCCAGTTCGTCACCGGTTGACAGGATCGCCACCCTGACACGGCTACGCACGGCGACATGGGCGACGCCGCAACCCGCCAGCAGGGCAAGGCGCGGCGGCGTGAGCGCGAGGCCCCCGGCCAGCGCCGTGCTGCCGCACGCCATGTCTTCGCCCCGGCGGCGGATGTTCTGGCCGGGCGCCGGACACTGTGTCAGCGTGATGCTGCCGCCGTGGCGTGTGACCTGTTCCTGCATCACCACGGCGTCGGCTCCGGACGGGACTGGCGCGCCGGTCAGGATGCGCAGGGCCGTGCCGCAGGCAAGCGCAAGTCCGCGCCCGTCGCCCGCCGGGATCCGGTCCGCGACGGGCAGGTGCCAGGGCCCCGCTCCCTTCAGGTCGGACAGGCGCAGGGCATAGCCGTCCATGGCGGAATTGTCGAAGGGTGGCAGGTTCACCGCAGCGGCGACCGGCCCGGCGGAAACGCGGCCGTTTGCGTTGCCGATCGCAAGCACTTCCTGCCCCGCCACCGGGGCGGCAGCGGCCAAGGCGCAAAGGCGGGCGGCATCGACCGAAAGCGCCGCACCGCCTTTTCCCGGCAGGCTGGATGCAGTGTCTGACATGGCTTCCTCCGTGCACGAAAATCATCTGCCCGTCCGGGGCCGGGCGGTTGTCTGCATTACAACACGGCTTCGCAGGAGTTGAACGTGATTCCTGCGGTTTGGCGGGCGGCGTTTGACACCTTGCTGTTATCGCGCCGCAAAAGCCTGTCGTCGCGCAGGACCAATCCCGGTCACACAGGCGCCGGTGACATTGCCCTGACTGCCCGCAGGAGAACCGGGGACCAGCACCTGACAGCCCTGCCCCGGCAACTTGTAGCCCGAAGTCACGCGGTCTATGCTTTGCGCGACGCAGGGTGGTCCGGTGTGACGGAACCGTTTCCCGCTTGCGCAAAAGCCACCGTGCGACCCGTCGATGCCACTCAGGAGAGCCGCAAGATGCCCCCAAAATTCGGAACCAGTGGCCTGCGGGGTCTTGTCGTGGAACTGACCGACCAGATCGTGACCGATCACGTCCGGGCCTTCCTTTCCGTCTGCGATGTGGGCGGCACGCTGTATGTCGGGCAGGATCTGCGCGACAGTTCGCCCGACCTTGCCGCGGTCGTCACCCGTACCGCGCTGGCGTGTGGCGTGAATGTCGTTTCTTGCGGGGCGCTGCCGACGCCTGCTCTTGCTCTGGCCGCCCTTGGGGCCGGGGCCGGGGCGCTGATGATCACCGGCAGCCATATTCCCGCCGACCGCAACGGTCTGAAATTCTACACCCGCACGGGCGAGATCACCAAGGCGGACGAAACGGCGATTCTGGGCGCGCTTGGGCGGACCGCGCCGGTCGGAAATGGGGTACAGTCCGAGGATGCGCAGGCAACTTCGCGGTATCGCGACAGGTTCATTGCCGCCTTCGGCCCGCAGGCGCTGCGCGGTGCGACCATCGGGGTCTATTCCCATTCCGCTGTCGGACGCGACGTGATGATCGACATCCTGCGCGGCACCGGCGCCGCGGTTCTGGAACTTGGCCGGTCGGACAGTTTCATTCCCGTCGACACCGAAGCGGTCGATGCCGCCACCCGCACCCGGTTGCGTGACTGGGCGGCGGCGCATGCTGTCGATGCCATCGTGTCCACCGACGGTGATTCCGACCGGCCGCTGGTGACGGATGCGACCGGCACGGTGGTGGTGGGCGACGTTCTGGGCCAGATCACTGCGGCCCTGCTGGGCGCCCGGGTGGTGGTCACGCCCGTTTCGTCGAATTCGGGCGTCGACACTGGCGCGCGGTTCGACGAGGTCCTCCGCACCCGCATCGGATCGCCTTTTGTCATCGCCGCGATGGAAGGCCGCGCAGGCGCGCAGGTGGTCGGCTACGAGGCGAACGGCGGCTTTCTTCTGGGGTATGATGCGAACGGCCCCGCCGGGGTACTGCCGGCGCTGATGACCCGGGACAGCATGCTGCCGATCCTTGCCGCACTGTACGCGGCGCGCAGCGGCGATGGCATCGACCTGGCTGCCCGTGTGGCACAGGAGCCGTCCCGGTTCACCGCCGCCGACCGGCTTGAGAACGTGCCGACAGAGCGGGCGCAGGCGCTGGTTGCCCGGCTGTCGGGGGACAGTGCGGAACAGGATGACCTGCTGGGGCGGCTGGGACTGGGCGCGTCCGTGGCGCTGGACCAGACCGACGGTCTGCGGCTGACCGCAGAGTCCGGCACGATCATCCACATCCGCCCGTCGGGCAATGCGCCGGAACTGCGGCTTTATGTCGAAGCGGACGATGCCGCACGGGCCTTTGCCACGCTGGAACGGGGGCTTGACCTTCTGCGCGGTATATCCTGCGCGGCTAAGCCTTTTGCGCGCAGGCGGGGCGGATTTTCAGGTGCCGGTCACCTGTCCAGAGGTATCCGCAGGCGTTGACCGGTGATGGCGGTCTCTTGCGGGGGCAGCGCTGGCGCATGGTGGCAAAGCCGTCCGCAAGGGATACATCCGGCGTGGCGTGGCACCGCAAGACCACGGGAAACCGCCGGAGCAGCCGGAAGGCCGGTTCGTTGTGGTCCCCGCCGCCAACAAGACCGGATTGACCGATCAGGTGCGGTGCGAACTGGAAAATTAGCGGAAAAAGGGCGTTCGGGCCTTCATTCTGTCAGGTTATCCCCATATGGAGGAATGTCGACACTTCGGCAGCCGTGTGATGCCGCATATGAAAACCCGCTCGTTGCCCAAAGCTTACGGCCGTTTGCCCGCAACGATCCCGCCGACGCCGCTGGGCACCAGAGAAAGACGCTGATGGACCGTATAGAACTGACCCCTGACGTGACGCTGTCCCGCCTTGTCTATGGCATGTGGCGGCTGGGCGATGGCGACGATCATGCGCCGCAGCAGGTGCGCGCCAGGATCGACGCCTGCCTTGACCAGGGCATCACGACCATGGACCAGGCCGACGTCTACGGCGGTTACCGGGCAGAAGAGATCCTGGGCGATGCCCTGACGCCGGGCCTGCGCGACCGGATCGAGATCATCACCAAATGCGGCATCGTCGCCCCCGCAGGGCGCCATGCCAACGCCCGGGTGAAACACTACGACTCTTCCCGCGCGCATATCATGGCCTCGGTCGATGCCTCGCTGCGCCTGATGAAGACCGACTACATCGATGTGCTGCTTTTACACCGGCCCGACCCCCTGATGGACCACCACGAGACCGGCGCGGCGCTGGACGGTCTTGTTGCCAGCGGCAAGGTCCGTGCCGTGGGTGTGTCGAACTTCAAACCCTGGGACTGGACCCTGCTGCAATCCGCGATGAAGACGCCGCTTTGCACCAACCAGATGGAAATTTCGCTGCTGGCGCGGGATGCCTTTGTCAACGGCGACCTTGCCTTTCTTCAGGAACGCGGCATTCCGCCGATGGCCTGGTCCCCGCTGGGCGGCGGATCACTGTTCTTTGATACCCAGCATTCCAGATTGCTGGCCGCGCTGAGGGCCATCAGCACCGAGCACGGCACGGATGAAACCGCTGCCGCCATTGCCTGGCTCTTGGCGCATCCCTCCGGCATCCTACCTGTCCTGGGCACCAACAATATGGACCGCATCGCACACATAAGCGATGCTGCAAGGATCGACATGGATCGGGAGACCTGGTTTGAACTTTACACCCACGCCCTTGGCGCAGAAGTGCCCTGAGATGGCCCGCACACCCACGGCCATGGCATGACCGCACAATCGCCAAGCTTCGATCCCGCGACCGAGGACACCCGCGCCTTCCGCGAGGCGCTGGGCCAGTTCGGCACCGGCGTGACCATCGTGACCTGCGCCACCGCCGACGGGCCGCTGGGCATCACCGCCAACAGCTTTGCAAGTGTGTCGCTTGACCCACCTCTGGTGCTCTGGGCGCCGGCCAAATCATCGTCGCGCTATCCGTTCTACGCCGCCGCCCGGCATTTCGCGATCCATGTGATCGGTGCGGACCAGCTTGATCATTGCAAGGGGTTCGCCCGCACCGGTGACGCCTTTCACGAATTCCACTGGACGACGGGGGCGCATGACGTGCCCTTGCTGACCGGCTGCCTGTCCTGCTTTGAATGTGAGAAGACCGCCGAACATGACGGCGGCGACCATACGATCATCGTGGCACGGGTGACCCGGGTGACCACGCGGCCCGGAGAGCCGCTGCTTTTTCACGGCGGCAGCTATGGCGGCTTTGCTCCGGCGTCATGACGCGGCGCTGGAAGACAGGAACCGGGGCGCAAGGCGCAAGAAAGAGGCCGATGGCCATTGGACCGGGGATGCTGCGCCCCCCTATACAAGCCGCCCAAGAAGCATTAGGGACCGACGCTTGCCCGGGCCCCGTCCGGACCACCCGTTTCCAGGACGCCCTGCTGCCATGATCCAGACCCTCGCCGACGCGCTTGCCGAAAAAGGCTTTGATACCCTAACCCCCGTGCAGGAGGCCGTGACCGACCCCGCCCTTGCCGGACGCGATCTTCTTGTCTCGGCCCAGACCGGGTCGGGCAAGACGGTCGGCTTTGGCCTTGCCATCGCAGAAACCCTTTTGGGGGACAGCGAAAAGATGGGCCGGGCCGGCACGCCGCTTGCCCTGATCGTCGCGCCCACCCGTGAACTGGCCTTTCAGGTCATGCGCGAAATCACATGGCTTTACGCCCGCACCGGCGCCATTGTCGCCACCTGCGTCGGGGGCATGGACATGCGCGCCGAAAAGCGCACGCTGGAACGCGGCGCACATATCGTCGTCGGCACGCCGGGACGGTTGCGCGACCACATCATGCGCAATTCGCTCGACCTGTCGGGAATCCGCGCCATCGTTCTGGACGAGGCGGACGAAATGCTCGACCTCGGCTTCCGCGAGGATCTTGAGTTTATGCTGGGTCAGGCGCCTGCCGACCGCCGCACGCTGCTGTTCTCGGCCACCGTGCCGCCGATGATCGCGACCCTTGCCAAGCAGTACCAGAACAACGCCGAACGTGTGAACACCGTCACGGGCGCCAAGCAACACGCCGACATCGCCTATCAGGCCATGGCCGTGGGCGAACGCGACGCCGAACATGCGGTCATCAACCTGCTGCTGTTTCATGACGCCGAAAACGCGCTGGTGTTCGCCAACACCCGCGCCATGGTCGCCCGTCTGACCGCACGACTGACCAATCGCGGTTTTTCCGTGGTGTCCCTGTCCGGCGAATTGTCCCAGACTGAACGCACCCATGCGCTTCAGGCGATGCGCGACGGGCGCGCCCGCGTCTGCGTTGCGACGGACGTGGCGGCGCGCGGCATCGATCTGCCCAACCTCGATCTGGTCATCCATGCCGAACTGCCCACCAACGCCGAAACCCTGCTGCACCGCTCTGGCCGCACGGGCCGCGCGGGACGCAAGGGCGTTTCCGCCCTGATCGTGCCGCAGAAGGTCCGCGGCAAGGCCATGCGCCTGCTGAAGTTCGCCAAGCTTACGGCCGAATGGACCGTGCCGCCTTCGGCCGACGACATTGTCGCGCGGGACGAGGAACGCCTGCTGAACGATCCCTCCTGGTCCACCGCCCCGAGCGAGGCCGAAGCCAGCTTTGCCGCCCAGCTGATCGACCGCTTCACGCCCGAACAGATTGCCACCGCCTTTCTGCGACTGCACCAGTCGCGCCGTTCGGCCCCCGAGGATCTGTCGGCCCCCGACACGAAACCCGACCGCAAGCCGCGGGAATTCGGTCCCTCGGTCTGGTTCAGCCTGTCGGCGGGACGCGACCAGAATGCCGAACCGCGCTGGCTGCTGCCGCTGCTGTGCCGGGCGGGCAACATCGACAAGGACAGTCTGGGCGCGATCCGCGTGCAGGAAACAGAATCCTTCGTCGAACTGCGCGCCTCGGACGCCGAAGCCTTCATGGCGGCCATCGGGCCGGACGGCGCACTTGAGGATGGCATGACGATCCGCAAACTGGACAAGGCGCCCGACATCGGCGCCCCGCCGCGCCGCGACAGCAAACCGCGCGCGCCGCGCCCCGACAGGCCCCGTGCGGACGACAGGCCCCGTGCGGACGAAAGACCCCGTGCGGACGACAGGCCGAAATACGACGCGCCACAGGATCAGGAGGCAGCGCGCCCGGTTGCCCGCCCCGCGGGCGAGGATGCGCCGGTCACGCCACCTGCCTTTGACGATACCGCCGACGCCCCCGTGCGTCCGCGCGCGCCCGCCAAAAAGCCCTACACCCCGCGCGAAGAAGCGTCCGAACGTCCCCGCGCCACGGCCTACAAACCGCGCGACGACCGCAGCGACAAGCCGGGCAAGCCCAAGCCCTACAAACCCCATCGCGACGATGAGGAACGCCCCCGCGCCCGGCCCTACAAGGCGGATGGCGCCAAGGCCCCCTACCGGGCCGAGGGGGGCAAACCGCCTTACAAGGCGGATGGTGCCAAACCGCCCTACAAGGGCAAACCAGCTGGCAAGTCCGGCAAGCCGGGTGAGAAATCCTTTGGAAAGTCCGCCGACGGCCCGCGACCGGCCGGGAAATTCGGCAAACCGGGGGCAAAGCCGTTCGTCAAGCCGGCCGGGAAACCATATGGCGACGCGAAACCGAAACCTGCGCCCGCCAAGGCCGGTGACACCTCGAAACGCTTCACGCCTCCGGGGGCAAAGGGCAAGCCACGGGCCGACAAGGCCGACCGCCCCGGCGGCCACGACGTGCCGCGCCGCAAGAAGGACTAGGGAAGTAACGCGCCGGGGCCACCCATATCGGTGGCCCCGGCGCATCCTGCCCCGCGCCTCTCACGCTCTAGATCAGCGGACGTTTGGGAACCTCTGAGTCCTCGACCAATCCAAGCCGCTCAAGCGCCTCTATATTCGGGACGTTGAGAACCCCGTCGCTCCAGCTCATCAGCTGCTTTTCGCGCATCCGCGCCAGTGTCTTGTTGGTATGCACCAGCGAAAGGCCAAGCGCATCCGCCAGATCCTGCTGGCGATAGGGCATCGGCACCGTCACCTCCTTGCCCAGCCCAATTGCCTGCAAACGGCGGAACACGCGCGCCAGCGCCCAGGCAATGCGTTCCACCGCCGATTTCTGTCCGATCGAGGTCATCGCCTCGCCCAGAAACCGCTCTTGCGAGGCGGCGACCCAGGTCAGGTCATAGCCGCGCTGCGGCATCTGGCGGAACATGGTGAACAGTTCGGAGCGGTCAAAGACACACAGGCGCATGGCGGTCGTGGCTTCGACCGAGTGGTTCATTTCGCGCATCACTCCAGCCTGAAGCCCCAGGAAATCGCCGGGAAACACAAAGCTGATGACCTGGCGGCGGCCATCCACAAGCAGTTTGTAGCGCAGGCCCATCCCGCTGAGGGCGGTATAAAGCTGCGGAGCGTTCGATCCTTCCGAAAGCAGGGGCGTACCGGGATCCACAACCATTTCCCCGACCTTGAAACGCTGCATGAATTCCAGCGTTTCGCTATCCATGTCCTGAAACATCGGCGATTTTCGGATCGGACAATTCACACATTTGATCGACATGAAATTCTCCACCTATGTCATAGTTTAATGCGATGGGGGCTGCGTCTGTTCCATATGGCCTATGGGAACATTGAACTTTGGACAGAATATCATCTGTGATTCGATCACATACCCCCGCTCGTCCTTCTACACGGTGGTGAGTTCCGAGCTGTTTGTTGGAGAGGATGCCGCCGAAGCGATACGGACCTACGATCCGGGCGCAGAGGTGGTCGTGCTCTCGACGATCGAGGAAGCGACTCTGCTGGTTGCGGATCGGACAGACCCGGTTGTAACGCTTGTCATTTCGCCGCGCGCCACGCTTACGGACAGCCCGCTTGTGTCGCTGCTTCAGGAAAGGAATGGCGCTCTGATGCTGTTGCTGACCGACCTGACCGAGGCGAGCGTGTTGGCCTGTCGCACCCTGACCGCGGAATTGCCATTTACAAACGATACCATCCGAAACCTGATTTCTCAGCTTTCGGTGCCCCTGCCACGGATCTGATCCGCCGCAGGTGCCGCGTTGCGATTGATCCGCGTCATCCTTCCCCGGGCGCGGGCAAAGGGCCGGGTCCGCTTTGGGAGGGGCGGGCCCGGCATCTCTGACACCCGCGCGACAAGCCATTTCCATCATCTGCGCGACCTGCGGTTTTGACGCAGAGTCCTGCTAACTGGTCTGCGGCGCCCTGCCCCGGTCATGATTCGCAGGTCAGCCTGTGCGCAGCAGGTTCTGGATCACCGGCAGCTTGCGGGGCTTTTTCGCAAGGATCATCAGAAGTTCGGCAAGATCCTCTTCGTCGACACGTTTGGCGGCGCTCTTGGGGCTGAACCACTGGCGCCGACGTTCCTTGCGCTCTTTCCAGTCCCGCTTCAGTTTTTCCACGATCATCGGATAGACACGGACGCGGCACGGCACGACCGCGCCATCGTCCATGATCTTTGGATAGCGGTAAACGCCGATCTCTTCGCGCGAGATGTGTCCCGTCGCGCCCGCCTCTTCCAGCGCCTCGATCTCGGCTGCGGCCCAGGGTTTGTGGCCATCCATCGTCCAGCCCTTGGGCATCACACAGCGCCCTGTATCGCGTGAGGTCACCAGCAGGATCCGCAAGACGCCCTTGCGGTCCCAGCGCATCGGCAGGGCAGCTATCTGTTCACCTATCTTGGCCATGGTCGCACCGTTTTTCGTTTATCACTGTTTGTCGTCTATCACTTTCAGAAAAGTATGCGCATGTCTTTGACATAAAATCTATATATAGTTGTAGATTGCATTGTCAGCACTATTCCGTCGCGCCGTCAAAGCGAATTATGTGCTATCACATTCAGCGCGCAACAGGCTTCAATCCCGGCCATTCAGGATAAGTTTAGCCAGTTCCTTTAATCCGGCGACCCTCATGTCGGGTTTGAACCCGGAAATTGTCGTGCGCTGGTAGCCGCCTTCGAAATAGGCAAACCGCACACCGCCCCGCCGCGCGGTCAGATAGTCCGTCTCGCTGTCCCCGACATAAATTGTGTCCGGTACACGCCCGCCCAGCGTCTGGATCACATGCCGCAGCGGGGCGGGGTCGGGTTTGCGTACCGCCAGTGTGTCCCCGCCCGCAATGACAGAAAAAAACCTTTCCAGATCAAGCGCCTGACATAGATCCCGCGCAGGTTTTTCGGGTTTGTTGGTACACAACCCCAGCCCAAGACCTGCCGCCTGCAACTGCTCCAGCAGGGACACCGCTCCGGCATAGGGGCGTGTCAGCGTCGTCAGATCGCGGGCATAATGGGCATGAAACTGCGCCAGCGCGCGCGGAAGATCCTGTGGATCGTGCCCCACTTCACGCAGGCAGCGGCGCACCAGCGCCTCGACCCCGTGACCGATGAAGCCGATCACCGTCTCAAGCCCGAGCGGCCCGTGGCCCAGATCGGCCAGCGTCCGGTTCGCCGCCACCTGAAGGTCCGGCGCGCTGTGCACAAGTGTTCCGTCAAGGTCGAAAACGACGGTCTGGATCATGGGGTTTTCTCCGGGAAAGGGGTGTCCGGCGCGACCCTACGCAGATGTGGCGCGCAGGTGAACCCCGGACCGGAGGAGGCGTCACTGGGGCCGCGTCACCTTGGCGCGTGAAACCGGGGCTTCGTCACCGGGGCTTCGTCACCGGGGCCCCGGTCGGGAGTGCGCGCGACATGATCGCGGGCCACGGACATGGATTTGAGGATGGCATGCACGGTGTCGCCGGGCATCAGCGCCATCTGCTCGGCCGCACGCCGGGTGATGCGGGCGAGGATTTCGTGCCCCGCCACATCAACATGCACCATCACGCCTGGCCCGGTGCCGGGCACGATCCGCGCGATGGTGCCGGCGAGGATGTTCTGGGCCGAAAGCCCCTCGGGGCGCGCCCGCGACAGGATCACCTCATGCGCCATGATCCGCACGCGCAGCCGCGTGCCGGGCGCACCTTCGACCCCCGGCAGGAACAACGCACCCGCAGGTGCATCCAGCCGGGTCAACCCGTCAGCCCCGTGTTCGACGATGACGGCAGGCAGCATGGCGGCCAGTTCGCGGATGCCCATCGCGCGCAGTGCGTCCGGGTCCGACATCACCTCGGCGGTCGTTCCGTCGCGCACAACGCGGCCCTTTTCGATCACCACCATGCGGTCGGCCAGAAGCTGTGCCTCGTTCATGTCGTGCGTGACCAGAATCACCGGCATGTCCAGAGACGCGCGCAATGCGATGATCTCGCCGTAAAGGCGTTCGCGTGTGGCACGGTCCACCGCCGAAAACGGTTCGTCCAGCAGCAGGGCCTGCGGCCTGCGGGCCAATGCGCGCGCCACAGCGACCCTTTGCTGTTGCCCGCCCGAAAGCTGCGCGGGCCTGCGGTCGGCCAGCCCGTGCAGGTTCACCAGATCAAGGATGCGCTGCGCCTGCATGCGGTCGGGCGTGTCCATCGCCGCCAGCACGTTCTGCAAGGCGGTCATGTGCGGAAACAAGGCGTAGTTCTGGAACACGACCCCGACCCGGCGCAGATGCGGTCGCAGATCGACCCCGGCGGTGGTATCAAGCCAGGTCGTGCCGTTCACAGCCACCCGCGCGGTATGCGGCCGCCACAGCCCCGCGATGGTGCGCAACAATGTCGTCTTGCCCGACCCGGAATGACCCACAAGCGCCAGCAACGCGCCGGGCTCCACACGGAACGCGACATCCAGCGGGATCGGCGTTTGCGCCCGTGCCATGACCTCGAGCGCCATCAGGACAGCCTGCGGCCCATGCGCGCCGACAACCAGTAGGTCAGTGCGATGGTAAAAAGCGAGATGGCGACAAGGACGGCGGACATGATGGCGGCACCACGGTCGTCAAAGCCCTGAACCCGATCGTAAATCGCAATGGCGATGGTTCTGGTTTCGCCGGGGATCGACCCGCCCACCATCAGCACGATGCCGAATTCGCCCAGAGTATGGGCAAAGGTCAACACCATCGCCGTCATCACGCCCGGCCAGGCCAGTGGCAGTTCGACCCGCCACAGCGAGGCCAGAGGCGACATGCCGCAACAGGCGGCCGCCTCGCGCACCTCTGGCGGGATCGTCTCGAACCCGCGCTGCGCGGGCTGGATGGCAAAAGGCAGGTTGAAGATGACCGAGGCGAGCACCAGCCCTTCGAAGGTGAACAACAGCTGATGGTCGAACAGGGTCTGCCACAGATCGCCTATGGGCGAGTTGCGACCGAACGCGACCAGCAGATAAAAACCGAACACCGTGGGCGGCAGGACCAAAGGCAGCATCACCAGCGCCTCGACCAGGCCCTTTGCCCTGAACTGCCGGTACGCAAGAAACCGGCCCATCAGGATCGACACCGGCAGCAGGATCGCCACCGTCCATGCCGCCAGCCGCATCGAAAGCCAGAGCGCCGTCCAGTCCACGGATCATCCGCCCCCGGGCAGGACAAAGCCGTAGCGTTCCAGGATCGCGCCCGCCGCCGGTTCGCTCAGGTAGGCATAAAATGCTTCGGCCACCGGCCCGGCACCGTTCAGCAGCGCCATGCGCTGGCGCAGCGGTGTGTGCCAGTCCTCGGGGATCAGCACATGGGAGCCGCGCGGCGCCACCTCGGGCGCCAGCGCCAGCGAATAGGCGATGATCCCGCCCTCGGCATTGCCCGACAGCGCGAACTGTGCGGCCTGGCTGACATTCTCGCCCAGCACCAGAAACGGTTGCATATCGTCCCAGAGGCCCGCAGTCACCAGAGCTTCGCGCGCGGCAATGCCGAAAGGGGCATGATCGGGGTTGGCAATGGCAAAACGGGTCAACCGGCCCGCTTCGATCATCGCCCGCACGCCGCCAAGGCCCAGCGCGACGTCCAGCGCGGAGCCATGCGGCGCCACCAGCGCGATCCGGCCAACCGCATAGATCCTTCCTGCATCGCGGGTGAAGCCACCGGCATCCAGCGACATCACCGTCGCGTCATCGGCGGCAAGGAAAACTTCGAAGGGCGCGCCTTCCTGGATCTGACGGGCGAAATTGCCCGTCGAACCGAAGGACAGGCGGACCGACATGCCGGAGTCGGCGGTGAAGGCTTGGGCAACTTCTTCAAGCGCGAATTGAAGACTGGACGCCGCCGCCACGACCGGCGCGTCCTCCTGCGCTGTGGCCGGTCCCCAGGCGACAAGGTTTGCAGCCATCGCCGACAGGACGGATCGGCGGTTCGGGAACATCGGCAACTCCGCGCTGATATGTTTCACGAAACATATCGTCAGAAGACCACGGATCGGTCAATCGTTATTTTTCTGCGGGAATATCCCTGAGAAGCGCCTGCATCTCCCCAAGCCGCGCCGCACCGGCGTCGGCCGCATCACTTTCGAAAGCGCGATAGAGACTCAGGACAGTGCGCCCCGCGTCGGTCAGCACCGCGCCGCCACCGCCCGGTCCGCCACGGGTGCTGTCGACAAGCGGATTGCAGAACATCGCGTTCAGCGTACCGATCAACTGCCAGGCGCGCTTGTAGCTCATGCCCATTTCGCGCCCCGCAGCGGCGATGGACCCGCAGCGGTCGATTCGTTCCAGCAATTCGGCCTTGCCCGGGCCGATCATCTCTTCGTCGCCAAAGACGATACGGATGCGCAGGCGGGGGTGACAGGTTCCAGGTTCCATGACGCCACCCTCTTCTCCGGATGCTCGGTTGGCAAGCGGTTGAAGGGCAGTCCATTCCGCTGGTCCCTTGGCGCGGTTCACACGATGACGGCGCCCCTACAGGGCCTCTCGCCGCCATCAACAGAACCGCCGAAAGCACTCATTCCAACCGAAATCCACGCTGATGGACGAAAACCCTGACGCAAAAGGACAAAAACCCTGACGCCAGAGGCCAAAATCGGTGACGCATCACATGTCACAAGAGTTTAGTGGTGAGCCCGTCGGGGTTCGAACCCGAGACCTACTGATTAAAAGTCAGTTGCTCTACCAACTGAGCTACAGGCCCACTAGGCGGCTATCTAGAAACACGGCTTCGGGGGGTCAACCCCAAAAGCGTATTTCGACGCCAACTAGCAATGGCCCAAGGAACAAGGGCCCCGCAGCCACTGGAAAGAGCTTGGAACAGGGCGTATACGCGCCGCCATGGACATGCGCGACTCCCACGGATTGCCCTTCATGAAGATGCACGGGCTTGGCAACGATTTTGTCGTGCTGGACGGGCGCGCGCGCGACATTGCGGTGACACCCGCCCTTGCCATCGCGCTTGCGGACCGGCACCGGGGGATAGGGTTCGACCAGCTTGCGCTGATCACCCGGTCCGACCGGGGCGATGTGCATCTGACCTTTTACAATGCGGACGGATCGACCTCGGCCGCCTGCGGAAATGCCAGCCGCTGCATCGCGCGCCATCTCATGGCTGAGACGGGACAGCGCACGCTGACGCTTGTGACCGACCGCGGCACACTTGAGGCGGTGGATGCCGGACAGGGTATGACCGCGGTTAATATGGGGCAACCGCAGCTTGACTGGGCTGAGGTTCCTCTGGCCGAGGCGATGGATACGCTTGAACTGCCGATCGAGGGCGGTCCGGTGGGGACCGGCATGGGCAATCCTCACTGCACCTTCTTCGTGCCGGATGCGACCGCTGTCGTGCTAGACCAGTTCGGGCCGCGCTACGAACACCACCCGCTGTATCCGCAGCGCACCAATGTTCAGGTCGCGTCGGTCATCGGGGTGGATCATCTGCGGATGCGGGTTTGGGAACGGGGCGTGGGCATAACGCTGGCCTCGGGATCATCGTCCTGCGCCACGGCGGTGGCTGCCGCGCGCCGCGGGCTGACGGGGCGCAGCGTGCGCATCGACCTTGACGGCGGCACCCTGATGATCGACTGGCGCGACAATGGCGTCTGGATGACCGGCGCCACGATGCATGTCGCCAGCGGCGTGCTGACCACAGACTGGCTGGCCACGGTATGAGTGCGCCGCGTTTCACCACCCTGGGCTGTCGGCTGAACGCCTACGAAACCGAGGCGATGAAGGCGCTTGCCGAAACGGCAGGGCTGAAGGATGCCGTCGTGATCAACACCTGCGCCGTCACCGCCGAGGCAGTGCGCAAGGCCCGGCAGGAAATCCGCCGTCTGCGGCGCGAAAACCCTGGTGCGCGCCTGATCGTGACCGGCTGTGCGGCCCAGACCGAGCCCGAGACGTTTTCGGCCATGGCCGAGGTCGACGCCGTGATCGGCAACACCGAAAAGATGACGCCCGCCACCTGGAAGACACTGGCGGCGGATTTCATCGGCGAAACCGAGGCCGTCATGGTCGATGACATCATGTCCGTGACCGAAACCGCCGGCCACCTGATCGACGGTTTCGGCACCCGGTCGCGCGCCTATGTGCAGGTGCAGAACGGCTGCGATCATCGCTGCACCTTCTGCATCATTCCCTTCGGGCGGGGCAATTCGCGGTCCGTTCCCGCCGGGGTCGTGGTCGATCAGATCAGGCGGCTGGTGGACAAGGGCTTTAACGAGGTGGTGCTGACCGGGGTTGACCTTACCTCCTGGGGGGCCGATCTGCCCGCGCAGCCAAAGCTGGGCGATCTGGTGATGCGCATCCTTCGGCTTGTGCCGGATCTGGCGCGGCTGCGGATTTCGTCGATCGATTCCATCGAGGTGGATGAAAACCTGCTGGCCGCCATCGCGACCGAACCACGCCTGATGCCGCACCTGCACCTGAGCCTTCAGCATGGCGACGATCTGATCCTGAAACGCATGAAGCGGCGGCACCTGCGCGACGATGCCATCGCCTTTGCGCAAGAAGCGCGCAGGCTGCGGCCCGAAATGACCTTTGGCGCCGACATCATCGCAGGCTTCCCGACCGAGACCGAGGCCCATTTCGAGAACTCGATGAAGCTGGTCGAGGATTGCGATCTGACCTGGCTGCACGTCTTTCCCTACAGTGCGCGGCAGGGCACGCCTGCGGCGCGGATGCCCGCGGTCAACGGCGGCCTGATCAAGGAGCGCGCCGCCCGCCTGCGCGCCGCAGGAGAGTGGCAGGTCGCGCGCCATCTTGCGCAGCAGGTCGGGCGCACCCATCGCATCCTGATGGAATCGCCAGAGATGGGCCGGACCGAGCAATTCACCGAAGTGCGGTTTTCCGCGCCACAAGTGGAGGGCGAGATCGTGACCGCGCAGATCCGGGGCGCCAGCGGCACGCATCTTCTTGCCTGACGGTCGGCGCGGTGGTGCCGGGGCGGGACCGGGCAGCGCGCATCAGGGGCTGCGTGCCCGTGCCAAAAGCGCACACAGGCGCAACTGACCTGGGGCGCAACCTACATCCCGTTTGCAACATGGAAGAAAATTGGCCATGACACGTCAATGACCGCCCAGAACAAAGCCCTTGCCGTCCATCTGCTGACCGCCACCGGCGCGGTCTTTGCCATGCTGGCCTTGCTGGCGGCAGCGCAGGGCGAATGGTCGATCATGTTCATCTGGCTGGTGGTGGCCTTCTTCGTCGACGGGATCGACGGACCGCTTGCCCGGAAATACGACGTCAAGAGCAATGCCCCCCGGTTCGATGGCGTTCTGCTGGACCTGATCATCGACTATCTGACCTATGTCTTCATCCCCGCCTTCGCGCTGTTCAAGTCGGGGCTGCTGCCGGGTTGGACGGGCTGGGTTGCGATCATCCTGATCACCTTTGCCAGCGCGATGTATTTCGCCGACAACCGCATGAAGACTACGGACAATTCCTTTCAGGGTTTTCCGGGATGCTGGAACATGCTTGTTCTGGTCATGTTCGCGCTAAGCCCGAATTTCTGGATCATCCTCGGGCTGGTCGGCATCCTGGCCGTGACGATGTTCCTGCCGCTGAAGTTCATCCATCCCGTACGCACGGAACGCTGGCGGTCGGTGTCGCTGCCCATCGCGCTGGCCTGGACCTTCTTTGCGGGATGGGCGGCCTGGGTGGATTTCCATCCGCAAAGCTGGGCGCACTGGGGTCTGGTGCTGACCTCGGTCTACCTGATCTCGGTCGGGATCGTGCAACAGCTGATCCCGGCGCGGATCAGGCCTTGAGCCGGTAGCCGGTGCGGAACATCTGCCAGGCGACGGCAAGGATTGCCAGTGTCGCCGCAAGGGCGACGCAGAACCCCAGCAGGGGCGAGGAATCCGATACTCCGATCAACCCGTAGCGCACCCCGTCGATCAGATAGAAGATCGGGTTGAAATGGGTGATCTCGCGCAGGACGGGTGGCAGCGCCTCGACCGAATAGAAGGTGCCCGAAAGGAAGGCGAGCGGGGTCACGATGAAATTGGTGATCGCAGCCATCTGGTCGAATTTGTTTGCATAGATCCCCGCCAGCAGCCCCAGCGCCGACATGAAGGCCGCCCCCAGCACGACAAAGATCAGCGCGATCAGCGGATGCGCAGGCACAATGCCCAGCGACAGGCCCAGCACGACCGCCAGCGCCAACGCCACAAACAGCCCGCGCGCGACCCCGCCCGCAAGGTAGCCCAGCACCAGTTCGCCGCCGCTGAGCGGTGGCATCAGCGTATCGACGATGTTGCCCTGCACCTTCGAGATGACGATCGACGACGATGTGTTGGCAAAGGCGTTCTGGATCACCGTCATCATCAGGATGCCGGGCGCAATGAAGGTGGTGAACGGGACGCCCATGACGTCGCCCCGCTGCGGACCGATGGCAATGGTGAAGATCAGCAGGAACAGACCCGCCGTCACCAGCGGCGCCAGCAGCGTCTGGGTCCAGACCGAAGTGAAACGCATCACCTCGCGCCGCGCCAATGTATATAGTCCCAGCCAGTTGACCCGGCCAAAGCGGCGCGTGCCCTGCGGATAGGGTGCGGATTCCTGCATATCGTCTGATCCTCGTGCCTGCCCCCGCTTGTAACTCGGGGTGGAGTGATTAGAATAGGTCCTCATACGGAATTTTCAGGCGGCCCGCCAGCGTGGCCGCTTTTTCACTAAGGAACTCCCATGTCCTGGACCGACGAACGCGTAGAGCAGCTCAAAAAGATGTGGGGCGAGGGCCAGTCCGCAAGCCAGATCGCAAAAGAGCTGGGCGGCGTAACCCGCAATGCGGTGATCGGCAAGGTGCATCGCCTTGGCCTGTCCAACCGCGTCGGTGCGGGGCCGGTGGCCGCCGGTGCTGCCGAAGCGCCCCCTGTCGCGGAAGTCGCCGAACCGGTGGCCGAGGTCCGCGCAAAGCCAGCCGCACCCAGACCCGAGGCCAAGCCGAAGGCGCCGCAGCCCAAAACCGAAAGCGCGCGCCCGGTCATCCCCGAGCCCGAGCTTGAGACCAAGTCGGCCCAGCCGCCCGCGCGCCGCGCGATCATTCCCGCCGGCCAGCCGCTGCCGCCGCAGCCATCGGCCAACGAAATCAGCCCCGAGGCGCGGGCCAAGGTCAACGGGATCGAGAAGAAGGCCAAGAGACTGACGCTGATGGAGCTGACGGAACGGACCTGCAAATGGCCCGTGGGTGACCCCGCGACCGAACATTTCTGGTTCTGCGGCCTGCCGGTGCAGCAGGGCAAACCCTATTGCGAGGCGCATGTCGGCGTTGCCTTCCAACCCATGTCCGCGCGGCGCGACCGCCGCCGCTGACTCCCGCCCTGCGGGGTGCGCTTTTATCGCGCACCGTCCCGCGGGCCGGTGCGTGGTGCGCGATGATAAAGGCCACAGCCCGCGCGGGCGGACACAACAAACCCTTTCCGGCGCCCCGGCCTGCCGCTATGAGGGGCCATGTCCCAGAACCCGCCGAATCTGCGCCCCGACCTTGCCCCCAAAGCCACCCTGCCGTCCGACCGGCGCGCGGGCCAGCCGACCATCGGCATGGTCAGCCTGGGCTGCCCCAAGGCACTGGTCGATTCCGAACGCATCCTGACCCGCCTGCGCGCCGAAGGCTATGGCATCTCGGCCGATTACGCCGGCGCCGACGCGGTGATCGTGAACACCTGCGGCTTCCTCGATTCAGCCAAGGCCGAAAGCCTTGACGCCATCGGCGAGGCGCTGGCCGAAAATGGCAGGGTGATCGTCACCGGCTGCCTGGGGGCCGAACCGGATTACATCCGCGAACACCACCCCCGCATCCTGGCAGTGACCGGCCCGCATCAATATGAACAGGTGCTGGATGCCGTTCACGCCGCCGTGCCGCCGGATCCCGATCCGTTCATCGACCTCATGCCCGCCGCCGGGGTCAAGCTGACACCACGGCACTACAGCTATCTCAAGATTTCCGAAGGCTGCAACCACAAGTGCAAGTTCTGCATCATCCCCGACATGCGCGGGCGGCTGATGTCGCGGCCCCAGCGTGCCGTCCTGCGCGAGGCGGAAAAACTGGTTGAAAGCGGTGTGAAAGAGTTGCTGGTGATCAGCCAGGACACCTCGGCCTACGGCACCGACTGGAAGGACCGCGACAGCAAGGCGCCGATCCTTGATCTGACGCGCGAACTGGGCCAGTTGGGCGCCTGGGTGCGGATGCATTATGTCTATCCCTACCCCCATGTCCGCGACCTGATCCCGCTGATGGCGGCGCAGTCGTCTGGCGGGGGACGGGTGCTGCCCTATCTCGACATCCCTTTCCAGCATGCCCACCCCGACACGCTGCGGCGCATGGCACGACCCGCCGCAGCGGCAAGGACCCTGGACGAGATTGCGGCCTGGCGCGACATCTGCCCCGACATCACCCTGCGGTCGACCTTTATCGTCGGCTTCCCGGGCGAGACCGAGGCGGAATTCCAGACGCTGCTTGACTGGATGGACGAGGCGCAGCTGGATCGCGTCGGCTGTTTCCAGTACGAGAATGTCGCGGGGGCACGGTCGAACGCGCTGCCCGACCATGTGCCGCCCGAGGTCAAGCAGGACCGCTGGGACCGCTTCATGGCCAAGGCCCAGACAATCTCCGAAGCCAGGCTGTCCGCCCAGGTCGGCACACGCCAAGAGGTCATCGTCGATCTGGTCGAAGACGATGCAGCCACCTGCCGCACCATGGCCGACGCGCCCGAGATCGACGGCAACCTGTTCATCGACACCGGGCATGAAACCCTGAGCGTGGGGGATATCGTCACCGTCGAAGTGGACGAGGCCGGCGAATACGACCTCTGGGGCCGCATAGTCTAAGCCGCACAACGGCGTTTCCGGAATAACCTGAAACACCCCGCATCACCTTTCGCGTTCAGAGCGTTTTGCGCGCAATCGCATTCAGTCAACATTCGGAACGCGTTCTGCTGCGCAAACGCGGCCTCGGGGTGATGGCCGCGGACGAAAGGCAGTGCACAAATGATTCAGGATCCCCCGCAACGCCACACGCTGGACCGTAACGAGTCGGAGCAGAGGCCAGAGCACACGAAGGTTAATACTTCGTTTCTTTTGGCTTACCACCGGACAGTCATTTCATACAGGTTTCATCGACAAACCTGCAAGAAATGCCCCATACGTTTGCATTAATGGGTCGCCGCAGTCAAAGACATCCCACGGAAATGCGTCTACATTAACCATATTAAGTCGGTCTGTTTTCGGGGGGAAGCCCAGACGCTCCGACTATGTCTGAACAGTTAAAGCGACGTGCAACCGTCTGAAAACGGAGCTTTCTGCCGGGCATACAAAACCTTTTGGCGCCTTCGGGCGTCATCGCTCTTTTTGAGATACTATTTTTATTACGTCGAAATGCCGCCTTCGGGCGGCATTTCTTTTTGCGTGGTGCGTTAGCTTGGATTGATAGCGCGCGGCCTCTCGCTTTCGCCCGAACGCGCGTTGCGATCCGTCTTGTTTCCGATTGAACGCAACACGCTCTGGTGTGGATCCAGTAAACCCGTGTGCGCTGGTCCACCCGTGATCCACCGGCGCCTCGCCCTTTCGGCCCACTCCGGTCCGACACTCTGCGGTCCGGTGCCGCGCGGTCAATCGGTCGCGCGGCACCCCACGCGGGTTCCGGCATTGTCCATTTCGACCAGAACCTCGGCCCCGTCCAGCCCGGGCCGGTTGAACGGGTCCGGCAGCACGCCAAGACACATCGCCAGCGCGGCAAGTTCAGCCCGGGAACTGGCCTGCGTGTTCTGCATCAGCGTTTTCATCCGCTGGCGCACGGCGGAAATCGAAACCCCGAGTTTCGCCGCGATGGCCTTGTCCTGAAGCCCGCCTCCGATCAGCTCCAGAAGCTCGAGCTGCTTGTCGGTGATCCGGTTGCGTTCGGTGAATTCCTGATTGAAATGAAAAAGATAACGCTGGTGCCCCATAATCGCAGCGGTGTTCAGGGTCCAGCCGTGCGCGCGCACGATCGCCTGCATCCTGCGCCGGGAATGATCCCCGGCAAAGGTGATGAGCGCGGCCTGTGGGGGCGCGTTCTGACGCAGGGGAATGGAAAAGCCGGCCCGGATGCCATGCTCGGCGGCCAGGCGCAGCACCTCGATCCGCTTATGTGGGATGTGACGGTATTCATCGATGAACTCGAGCCCGATCATCACTGGTGTGAGATAGTTCATCGCATGGTCGCGGAAGTAGGACCAGCGTTGCAGTTCCGGGTCGGTGTTCGCCGAATGAAGCCAGCTTGAATCGTAAGAGGTGCGGATGAACAGGGTCTTCTTCCAGTCGCGGAAGGACGAGGCCGAGATGAAATCGACGCATGGCAGCTGGACTTGGCGCCCCAGGCCGACCAGCAACTGCCAGACTTCGGTGGAATGGCGCGTGGTCTCAAGATCCTGCAGGAAGCCCTGCAGCAAATCAGGCACATAACGTTCCGCATCGACCAGAGTTCGGCGGCTTTGGCTGTCAGGATCAGGCAGAATGCACCCCCTGTGTAATTTGGCTACTCGTCACGGCTTTTGCATCACCGCCTTTGGCTCTGCCCCGGACCGTGCCGGTGCAGTATTGGGTCGATTCACTCACCCTACGCGAAAGTACGCCGCTTGTCAGCTTGGATGACAGCACGGCGCAGGACTTGCCAAGCGGCAAGGGGCGCGGCATGACGGGGCCATGGCCAAGCTCTATTTCCAGTACTCCACGATGAACGCGGGAAAATCGACCCTGCTGCTGCAAGCTGCGCACAATTACGAAGAGCGCGGCATGGCGACCTGTCTGCTGACCGCCGCTATGGACAGCCGGGCCGGACAGGGGCGGATCGGCTCGCGCATCGGCCTGGGACGAAAGGCGGAAACCTTCGACACAGGCACCGACCTGTTCGCACATCTGCAAGACGCGCAGGCCGCGCAGGTGATCTCGTGCGTCTTCGTGGACGAGGCGCAGTTCCTGACACCCGCGCAGGTCTGGCAACTGGCCCGCGTGGTGGATGATCTGGGCGTACCGGTGATGTGCTACGGGCTGAGGGTGGATTTCCGGGGCGAGCTGTTCCCGGGGTCTGCGACGCTGCTGGCGCTGGCGGATGACCTGCGCGAGGTGCGCACCATCTGCCATTGCGGCCGCAAGGCGACGATGGTGGTGCGCCAGAACGAACACGGGCAGGCTCTTACCTCGGGCACCCAGGTCCAGATCGGCGGAAATGAAACATACGTGCCGCTTTGCCGTCGGCACTGGCGCGCGGCGGTGGGCGACGCGCCGGGCGCATGCGTCTAGGGCCTGTTGCGTTTCATTGGATCAAGACATTCACCGCCGCGGACAAGGCTGCGTTAGCAAAGCACAACGCGCATCCTCGCGCCGATAAGTTCAATCGAACACGCCACGCTGTGGCGCGTGGTGCGCTACTTCGCGGGAACCACTTCCACCGGCAGACCAGCCTCGCGCCAGGCACCAAAGCCGCCGCCCAGATGCGATACCCGGTCCAGTCCCATGTCCTGTGCGGTCTTGGCCGACAGGGCCGACCGCCATCCGCTGGCGCAATAGAACACGAACTGCACATTCTCGGCAAAGATCGTCTTGTGGTAGGGTGACGCCGGATCGATCCAGAACTCAAGCATGCCGCGGGGACAGTGGAATGCACCGGGAATCCGACCATCCCGTTCCAGCTCGCGGCGGTCCCGCAGGTCGATGAAACGCACTTCGGGCGCATCATGAAGCGCCGCGGCCTCCGGCGCTTTCAGCGTCACGATCTCGGTCTCGGCGGCGGCGACCATATCCATCACACTCAGGGTCATCTCGTGTCCTTTCGTTCCAGCAGCACGGAACCAACCGAATATCCCGCCCCGAAAGAGCAGATCAGCCCCAGATCGCCATGGTCAAGATCGTCGGAATGTCTGGAAAAGGCAATGATCGATCCGGCGGACGAGGTGTTGGCGTAATCCTGAAGAATGTTGGGCTGCTGGTCCGCTGCCGGATCGCGCCCCAGGACCTTGCGTCCGATGAAGTCGTTCATCGACTTGTTGGCCTGATGCAGCCAGAGCCGACGCAGCTGATCCGCGTCCACCTGCGCCTCCTCCAGATGCCCGGCGATGTGCGCCGTCACCAGCGGCAGCACCTCCTTGAACACGCTGCGGCCATTCTGCATGAACTGCATGTCGCGCCGGTCCTGTGTCCCGTCGGGCCGGGTGCGGCGCAGAAAACCGTTGTTGTTGCGGATGTTGTTTGAGAACTGCGTGGCGCAGCGCGTCGAACGCACCACAAAATGCGCGCCCCGTGCCGCTTCGGCGCGTTCGATCACCACAGCGGTGCAGACATCGCCAAAGATGAAATGACAGTCCCGGTCGCGCCATTCCAGATGCCCCGAACATATCTCGGGGCAGACCACGATGGCACAGCGCACCGATCCCACCCGCACCATGTCCGCCGCCGCCTGGATGCCGAAGGTGGCGGAAGAACAGGCGACGTTCATGTCGAACGCAAAGCCACCCGCACCCAGCAATTGCTGGATCTCGATGGCGATGGCAGGATAGGCGCGTTCATGGTTCGACGCCGCGCAGATCACCAGATCGACTTCGGCCCCGGTCCGGCCCGCGACCGTCAGCGCCTTGCCGCAGGCGTCCATCGCCATCTCGGCCATGATCCCGGGTTCGTCGTCGGACCGCTGCCGCAGTCGCGGATACATGCGCCCGGGGTCCAGCACCCCCTCGCTGTCCATGACGAACCGCTGTTCAATCCCGCTGGCGGAACGAATGAAGTCCGAACTCGACGTGCTTTTTGCGTCCACCGTGCCTGCGGCAATCGCATCCGCATGTTCGGCATTGTAGCGTGCGACATAAGCGTTGAACGCAAGCACGAGCGCGTCATTCGTGATCACCTCTTTGGGTGTAAACACGCCGGACCCGGTGATGGCTGGCTGGTACATCGTCATTTCTCCTGTCTGCGGACCTCACCGCACCCCCCCGCGGGAATGAACACGGCCCGTGCTGTTCCGCAGCGATTCCCGGTTTCTTCTTTTTCCAAATACCCAAATCCGGCCCCAGCCAGGGGCGCGACGCCGGCTCAGTGCATCCGCCCGCCCAGCGGCACGTCCAGGTCCGGCGTCAGCAGCACCACCGCGCCCGCTGCATCCGGCACACCCAGCACCAGTACCTCTGACATGAACCTGCCGATCTGGCGGGGCGGAAAATTCACCACCGCCATGACCCGCTTTCCGACCAGCGCGTCGGGGGTGTAATGCACCGTGACTTGCGCGCTTGTCTTGCGCTCGCCGAGCCCGGGGCCAAAGTCGATCCACATCTTGATCGCGGGCTTGCGCGCCTCCGGGAACGGCTCTGCGCGCACCACCTGACCCACGCGGATATCGACCTTCAGGAAATCGTCAAAGGAAATCTCAGTCACCGGCCAGCTCCCTTGACCGCGCTGCCGCGGCGCGGACCGTGGCGCGGATCAGCGGCGGCAGCCCCTTCCCGGCATCCATCAGCACCTCGAGCCCCGCCTGGGTCGTGCCGTTGGGGCTGGTCACGTTGCGCCGCAGGGTTCCAGGCGCTTCGCCACCCATCGCCAGCGCCCCCGCCCCCGCCACCGTCGCCCGCGCCAGTTGCAGCGCCAGCTCTGGCGGCAGCCCTTCGGCTTCGCCTGCCGCGGCAAGACATTCGATCATGTGGAACACATAGGCCGGACCCGAACCGCTTACTCCGGTCACCGCATCCATCTGGCTTTCCTCTTCCAGCCGCACGACCTCGCCCACCGCGCTCAGCAACGCTTCGCCCGCCTCAAGTTCGCTTTCACTGACGAAGGCGTTGCCGATGATCGCCGTGATGCCACGCCCCACGGCGGCGGGTGTGTTCGGCATCGCCCGGATCACCGGCGTCCGCGCGCCCAGCAGCCGCTCGAATGTGGCGATCGGGATACCGGCCGCGACCGACAGAAAGACGGTTGATCCATTGCCTAGCGTCTTCAGCGACGGCAGCGCATCCCCCATCATCTGCGGCTTGACCGCGATCAGCACCACGGCCGGCGCCTCGGGCAGCCCTTCGTTCAGATGCACGCCCTGCGCGGTCAGCCAGTCACCGGGATTGGGGTCCGTCACCCAGACCGATCCCTTCGGCAATCCGCGCGCCAGCCAGCCCTCAAGCATGGCCGAGCCCATCTTGCCACAGCCCAGCAGCCCCAGACCCCGCTTCGCGATTGCGCTGTCCTGCATGATGTCGTCCTCCGTTCCGGTGTCTCCCAAAAGAAAAGGACCGGTCGCCCGATCCCTTTCCACGCGCGTCAGAGAAGAGAGTTACGCGCGCCCGTAGGCTTCTGCAATGGCGACCTGAAGCGCCTGTTTCGGGGTCTGGTCCGAATAGACCATCAACTGGAAGGCCGGATAATAGCGTTCGGCGCTCATCACGGCGGCCGTGATCATCGTGTCGATCTGTTCGGGAACCGCAACCTGCCCCCCCGCCAGGACCAGCCCGTAGCGATAGACCATCAGCTTCTGTTCCGCCCAGAAGGTGAAGGCCCCGGCCCAGCACTGGTCGTTCACGGCGTTCAGACCTTCATAGAGATCCGGCAGGCGCTCGTCCGGCGGCTCCATCTCGAAGGTGCAGATCAGGCGCAGCGTCTCGTCGAACGCGGACCAGGCAAGGGTGATGGAATATGTGCGCCATTGCCCCTCGACCGCCATGGCGATCTGATCGTCGCCCATGCGGTCAAAATCCCATTCGTGGTGTTCGGCCAGATGCTCGACGATGTCGATGGGATGAATGTCGTCTTCCAGGTACTGCTCGGACAATGCCATGGCGCCACCTCTTTGTGTTGTGTAGCGCCGGGGCTGGGCAGCGTCCCAAGCGCTAGGTGCCTGCTCAAGTGACTGCGGAAACCGCCACAGCCCTCACCACATATGGTGCCTGCGTCGGGTCATCGGTGTAAAGCGATTTCTTGGGGACAACGTCATTATGTTGCCGCTGTGCCTGCTGCATTATGTGTGTTGGTTGACACAGATAATTACTGTGATCCCGCAGGAGGCTCGAAGATGCCCGCAGGTGGGGGTCAGGCAATGAGGTCCGGGATCTCTTTTCATCGGCGCAGATCAAGCCTGTCATCCGGGCCGGGTCTGCTTTGGGGATGTTGTGCGGGGTGGCCGCAGCCTTACTCCTCTACCTGCACCATACGCAGCCACGCCACCAGATCCACCACCGGGCCCGATGTCAGGATGGGCTGGCCCGCCTCGGTCTTGACGGCCGCACCCGGCGCCTCGTCGAACAGGCCGCCGTAGACCGGCATCGGGGATCCGTGGCTGACGAGCGGTTCGCGCCCGTCGATGCGCATGACCACACGCTCGACCGGGAACACCCCCGCGTGGCGCAGCGAAAGACGGGTCAGGTCAGGCGGCTGCGGGTTCAGTTCGTTCGCGCGCGGCCCGTCACCCATCGCGCTGCTGCCGTGGCAGGTGGCACAATAGCGCGCGAAATGCTGCCCGCCCAGCGCCGGGTCGGCGTTCTGGGCATACAGCGACGTGGGGGCCAGCGGCGTGGCGGTCAGGGCGATCAGGGCGGCAATCAGACGTATCATCTCATGTCCTTTCAGGAAGCCTGTGCGCCGATTCTACCGCCGCGCCGCCACCCCCGCCTTGATCCAGGGCAAATCCGCCAACCGCCCGGCATCTTTTTTCGCGCCCCGCCCCCGCCTGTCCCTTGCGCCGCACCGGTTTCAGGCCCACCTTTCGCGCACAGCACCGTCGCGGCCCAGACCCCGCGCCGCCTGCCGCCTCACCGCTGACATCGCCCTGACCTCGATCAGGCAACCCTGCCCGCCCTGAGCCTCTACCCCGGCCGGCATGACGCCGCCCGGGAACCCGTGCGAAGGAGGACACCCCATGTCCAAGGAAAAGAACAAAGGCAACAAGGAAACCAAGAAGCCGAAGAAGGAAAAGGTAAAGGTGCTTGCCACCGCCAATTCCACCGGCGGCGGCGCCAAGGGCGGCACCACCATCGCAGGCAAAAAGGTCAACTAAAGCGTTTTACGTTCAATTTAATTCACCGGCGCGCGACCGAAGGCGTCATGCTCTGCAAACGCTGCCTCGCCGGCGCCGGTGAATGCCTTGAATTAACGAAACGCGATATTCTCTGAACCCCGCATCGGTTTCCTGTGGCACGGGGCTTATTCCACAGACGCCCCGCGCCACAGGAAACCGGTGCGACGGACGGACACGGCGTGGTGAAGCGGCGGGCCTTGCCCTGCGCGGCGACATACGCTCCTATCGCCGCATGCGCGTTGTTCTTGTTCTCCTGGTCCTGCTTGCCGCCTGCGGTCGCCCGCTTACCCCGCTCGAGCGGTCCTATGTGCTCGCACTTCAGGGAGACGAAGTCGACACCGCGCGGGTGCGCCTGATTGACGGGCATCCCGGCGCTGCCATCACCTACAAGCGCCCCGTGCGCCCCCGCCTGACCTGTTCGGAACGGATCTGGCCGCCCTCACGCGGGGAAACGGTGACGGTGCAGCCCGGCGGCATGGTGATCTTCAACCACATGCTGCTGCGCGACGACCTGTACCGCGATGACTTTCTTGGAAAATACCCCGAAGAGATCGACCTGGCCGATGCCATGCTCTTTGCCCATGAAATGACCCATGTCTGGCAATGGCAGAACCGCAAGCGCACTGGATATAACCCGCTCAAGGCCGCATCCGAACACGGCAACTCCCCCGACCCCTACCTGTTCGAGGACGGCACCGGGGTGAAATTCCTCGAACACGGCTACGAACAGCAGGGCGCCATCGTCGAGGAATATGTCTGCTGTGCCCTGCTGGACGCAGAGGCGCCCCGCACCGAACGCCTGCATGCAATGATTTCCGAGGCGATGCCGATGTCGCGGCTGGACAAGGTTCTGAAGCATCGCGCGGTGCGGATACCCTGGACCGGTGCCAAGCTCGAAAACATCTGCCACTGAACCGGCGTGCCGGGTGACACCACCGCGCCGCGCCGGGCCACAGTCCTGGCCAAAGGTCCGGACCAACACCTGCCACCTTTTGCGCCAGATAGCCGCAATACAGGCCCGAACCTGCGCGAAGCACTGGACAGAAGCCACCCGGCCCCTACCCTTTAACCGGTCGTCCAATCGCAAAAGGTCAAGCCTATGCGCCCTGTTCTGCTTGCAGTCTGTCTGGCGGCGCTTGCCGCCTCTCCCGCCGCCGCGCAGGACACCGATCTGGAACTTGTACTTCTGGCCGATGCCTCCGGGTCCATCGACGCCTCCGAAATCGCCTTTCAGCGGCAGGGCTATGCCCAGGCATTTCGCGACCCCGACGTGATTGCCGCCATCACCAATACCGCCTATGGTTCGATCGCGGTGACCTATGTCGAATGGGCGGCGAACACCGCAACCGTTGCGGACTGGACCCTGATCGACAGCGCCGACACAGCCGAAGGTTTTGCCGCGGCGCTGCTGGAACCGCCCCGGCAGGCTTATGGCCGCAATGCCATCGGGTCGGCGCTGCTGGACGGTCTGCGGCTGATGGAGGTAAACGAAATCGACGGCTGGCGCCGGGTGATAGACTTTTCCGGCGATTCCGCGAACAACTGGGGTGGGCCTTCCATCGCCGAGGCGCGCGCGCAGGTGATCGCCGCCGGGGTCACGATCAACGGCCTGCCGATCCTGCGGCCCGACGATCCGGGGCGCGCGCAAGGCGGGCTCGAGGCGCGCTACGAATCCGAAATCATCGGCGGTCTGGGGGCCTTTGTGGTGACGGCCGAAAACCGCGATTCCTTTGCCGACGCGGTCAAACGCAAGCTCATCCTCGAAATTTCCGGAAAGATGCCCGAAGCGCGGGTCGCACAGGGCGCGAACCCTGCACGACGCAGCCCGCTCTAGACGACGGCGGTTAGATAGGCCTCCGGGATGTCACCGACATCGGGCCAGGGGGCATAGGCACCGTCCACACTCAGGACGACCCGCACCGATCCCGGTGCATTGCGACGGGCGCGCAGCGCAATCCGCCGTCCGTCGAAATCCCGCAGTTCCAGCCCCGCAACCTGCCCGTCGGATTCAAGCTGTTCGCGCAGCAGGGTCAGTGCAAGGCTCTGGCCATACCGCAGCCCTTCCCGGTTCTCGGCGTCGTAAAAGCCGCCCGCGATGGTGCGCGCCGAGGTCATGTTCGCCGCCAGCCGGTCCAGTTCCACGCCGATGCCCCGCGCCGCGCCCTTCGGTTCGCCGTCAGCTTCGTCGTTTGGTTCGCTGTTTGGTGGGGCGAACAGCGCCTTGAGAAGCGTGACCATGGTGCCCGCCAGCACCGCCTGTCCGGCGCCCAGCGAGGGGCAGAACCGGTCCGCGCCCCGGTCGACCGAGGGCAGCATGAGGTTCTGATGGAAATCGAGTGGCGTCCAGCCGTCGCAGGCCCCACCGTCCGGGGTCGGCATGGCAAAGCCTCCGGTGCCCGCGGCCCGGTTCATCCGGGCGACCCAGTCCAGCAGGCGCGGCGCAGCGGTCTTGACCCGGTTCAGCGCCGCTTGTTCCAGCAGGGCATCGGGACCGGCGCGCAGATCCTCGCCCGACTGCATCAGCGACCAGCGGGCCGCGACGACACCGGGGCGGGCGGCGCGCGGGCGGCGATCGGCGCGGGGTCCGTGAACTTCGGCCCGGCGCACGCCCCGCAGCATAAGGTCAAGCGCGCGCGGCCCGTTCCAGAGCGACGTGCCAAGCGGGGTCCGCGGCAGCCCCGGGTCCAGCGGCGTGCCCCGTGCCAGGATCAGCAGCGCTGCCGCAAAATACGGCTGGCAGGCATGACGCCGGTGCACCTGGAGGGCCAGCTCGCGCGGCGTGCGGATATCCCGGCGGGCGCTGTCGGCACGTCCCGGGAACGGCAGGCGCGCACCGCAGGCCGCCTCGATCCAGCGCAGCCAGTGCGACATCGGCTGTGCCGCGCCCGGATCTGCCACCCCCGGCACGCCAAGCGCGCTGCCCGACGGTCCGGCGGCCCGTGGCGGCGCCACAGCAAGGAAAGTCGACAGGATCGCATCGGACCGGGGCCCGTCTGCCTGCGCAACAAAGGGCTGATCATCGCGCCTTTTTGAGGATGGGACGCGATGATCAGCATCACCCGGCACGCTCAGGGAAAGGAGGTCCAAGAGGGAACCGTCGCCGGACGGGAGGGACATGTGGCGGGACGGCCACTGGATCCGGCGCAGGAGGCTCTTCAGATCGTGCAGGGTGAATCGGGTGGCCGCGTCGATCCAGACGCCGCGCTGCGGGTCGGAAAGCTCGGCAAAGGGAATGTCGCGCAACAGGGTCAGCGAAAGGATTCGCGCCATTTCGGTGGCCAACTCCTCGGCACCCATACCGGGGGCGCGCGCTCTGGCCGGGACTTCGGTGAGTTGCTCAGCAGGCACGTCACCGCGTTGCGCAGCAGGTGCGTGAAGGCGTCCTGCGGTGGGGTCCTTCCCCCCGGGAATCACGGTGAAAGATGCGAGTCGTATGTGGTTTGTGGTACTCATAACTAGGTTCCCTTGTTCTGCGGACACCGATTGTCTTTGCAACGACGGCGCCTCATTTTGTCAACTAAACGTAAACCAACCACCGTGATCGTAGCGTGATCCTTTCGTAAAACCAGCGCGAGCGGGGTGTATATTCTTCTGCGAAAATCTTTACCCAGCGGCAACGGCGCGTGAATTCAGCGCGAAATCGGCAGGTTTTCTTGACCTTGGGGCCGTCGGCGGCGTTTGCTTTGACCACACAGAGTCGGAAGATGGGATTGCAGCATGGTGTTGACGTGGTCGCCTCCGGTAACGGCCGGATTCTGGGATGCCTATCTCGACTGGTCGTGGCTGCTGGCCGAACGGCGCGCGGCCTTGTCCCCGCCCCCTGCCCGCCCGCCGGTCTGGTTCGTACCGGTCTTCGTACGGCTCAGGCCCAGCGGTACGCCCCCCGGGATCGACACCACGCGCCGGGCCGTGCTGGACCTGGTGGACACGCCACTTGATCCCTTGCTGATGGACCCACAGGAATATGACCGCCTTGCCGCGCGGGTCAGGAACCCGGATGCGTCGGTTGGACTGCCGGACGAATATGCCCTTTATCTGCGCCACGGCACCCCGATTACCACCTATGCGAATCTGTTTAAGGTGATCGACATGGGTTTTCCGGTCAACCTCGACCTTGATCTTGCCCGCGCCCCACAGATGCTGACCGATACGGACACGCTCGAGCCTGATACAGACACCGACACCGACACCGACAGCCGCGCGCACAACGACCGCCCCATCGTGGCCATCGTCGACGACGGCATCGGCTTTCTCAACGCCCGCTTTCGCAAACCGGCAGGTCAGGGCCGCACCCGCACCCGGTTTCACGCCGTCTGGTTGCAGGCGCTGGAAACCCGCCCCCGCGGACCCGGCCCCCGCCGCGCCCACATAGGCGAGATCTACAGCCGCCGCGACATCAACGCCTGGCTCGACAGGGGTGACGCGCTTGAGGAATCGGCGGTCTATTCCGCCCTGAACCAGCAACTTTACGGGATCCAGGGTCACCGCGCGCTGGAATACGGCACCAGCCACGGCACCCACATCCTTGACCTTGCCGCCGGAGCCGATCCGCAAGATCCGGACGATCCGGTGCTGAAATGGCCGCTGATCGGCGTGCAGCTTCCGCCCGAGGCGGTGTCGGACACGTCGGGCATGCGGTTTGAAAGCTACATGGTGCAGGCCGTGCGCTGGATCCTGTCACAGGCCGCGCGGATCGACCGCAAGGCGCCGGTGATCATCAACCTCTCGCTTGGCATGCTGGCCGGTGCCAAGGACGGCAGCAACTTTGCCGAATACCAGATCGCGCGCGAGGCGTCGCTTTGGGAACGGGAAACCGGGCAGCCGGTGCGCGTGGTCTGGTCCTTCGGCAACAACCGCCGCAGCCGTCAGGTGGCGCGCTTCGACTTTGATCCCGCCGCGGGCGTGCGCAAACACCAGATCCCCTGGCGCGCCCAGCCCGACGACCTGACCGCCAGCTATCTTGAGATCCGCACCCCCGACGGCGTCCCGTCCGAGCGGATCGAGATCGCCCTGACCACACCTTCGGGGGTGTCATCAGGGTTCGTGTCGCTGCCCGTCGGCTCCTTCAGGACGCTCGATGCGAATGGCCGGCCCGTCGCGCGCATCTACCATGTCGAACCGCACCGCCTGAGCAAACAGGTGACGCAGGCCGCAACCCACACCCTGGCCATGGCCCCGAACGCGGCGCAGGTGCCCGGCGAACCCCTGGCCGAGGCCGGCCTCTGGACCGTGGCGGTGCGCTATGTCGGCACGGCACCCTGTGCGGTCCACCTTCAGATCCAGCGGGACGAGACGCTGCCGGGCTACGCATATCCAATGGGGCGGCAATCCTACTTTGACGGCGATGATTCGGCCTATGCCTGGGACGCTGACCGTGGCAACTGGAGCGGCCTTGCGCCCGACAGCCCGATCACCCGCGCGGGCACCCACAGCGCGCTGGTGACCAACACTGCGCGGCAGGTTTTCAGCGCGGGGGCGGCCCTGTGGCAAGCCTCGAGCCAAAGTTATGTGCCCGCGCTCTATACTCCCGACGGCGCCGATTGGACCGTGCCCGGGCCCACTGTATCGACCCGGGCCGAGGACGGCTGGGTTGAACGCGGCGTGTTGTCCAGCGGCACCTTCACCGGATCGGTCTCGGCCATCGCCGGAACCAGCGCGGCGGCCGGTCGACTGACCCGGGCGCTGGCGATGAACGCCGCGCGGATCGTCAAAAACGCGGCTGCCGGCGGGGGCACGCAGATGGACGACCTGACAGATGGCGCGGTACCGCTGCTGCCGGTGCCGCATTGCGTCGCGGACCGGCTGGGCGCCGCACTGGTGGACGTGAGGGTTGGCGCCCGCCCGAGGGGCTGAGTCAGGTTTGCAAAAAGCCCCCGGCCCGACAGGATCAGGCCCGGCTGAAGGCCCGGCAGGGTCAGGCCCGGCTGTATCAGGTCGGGTTGGGCGTGTTCGGGTTGGGCGTGTTCGGGCTACGGCTTCCCGGCAGCGGTCGCTCGCCCCATTCCTGCCGGATCTCGTTCCACATGTCGTGCATCCAGTCCGGCACCGTTGCGGGGTCAAGCGTGATGGACCCGACCGCGACCACTGCCGGATCCGCCAGCGCCTCGCCCAGCAGGGTCAGGTTGAAATCGCCCTTGTAACTGTCACCGTGATAGGTTCGGCTCGGGGTGGTGTCGCGACCTTCCAGAAGGTTGACCAGCGCCTCGGCCATGGTCAATCCCGCGATCGCCCCCGCCATGCTGTCAGTGGGGAAATGCACCCCCGCCACCGTGCGGTTGGTGGCGATGCGGGCGGCGGTGCGCATGACCTCGTACTGCCGTTGGACCGCCTGCACCGGATCGAAGGGCACATGATCATCCGGCGCAGGGTCGAAAAACCGCGATAGCAGCGTCGCAAGCATGAAACTTTCGGTGGCATGGCCGCTGGGAAAGGACGGATGCCCCGGTGTCTGGATCACCGGCTGCACAGCCGAGGACAGCGCGATGGGGTGCGGCACGTCCAGGCCCATCTTGACCGGCATCTCGATCAGGGTGCACAGGTCCAGTCCCGCCTCGGCAAGGCGCAGGGTCCAGCGCGTGGCGTCGGGGCTCAGACAGGCGGTCATGCCGAAAAACGGCAGCAATTGAGCGGTCTGCACCAGGATTTCGTCCAGCCGGTCCGGTTGCAGGTCCGCGGCGGCGCGCAGATAGTCGATCTGGTGGTCGGCAAGGAAGTCCGTCGATGGCTTGGTCAGGGTAACCAGCGCCTGACGCTGCAAGGTGATCAAAGCGGTGTCGTTGGCGGCGGCGCTGCTGGCCAGAGACACACCGTACCATGATCCCAGCATCTGCATCGTGACGGCGCTGCGCGGCCCGGGCGCGAGCTTGCGGTACGTGTCCCAGGCCGATTGCGCCGCCGGGGTGCGGTTCGCCCCGGGCCACATGCGCTGCGTGCCCGCGCGGGACGACAACATTGCCCAGCTCGGGGCGCCGGTCAGAACGTCTTGCGCCCCCTGAGCCCCTTGCGCCCCCTGAGCCCCTTGCGCGCCCTGTGCACCTTGCGCCCCCTGTGCTCCCTGTGCACCGAATATCGTCATCTTGCCGCTCCAATTCATCAAGGTTCAAATCGCCGCCTACCCTGACCCGCAAAGCCGGACAGGTCAAAAGACAATATACCCGGCAACAGTCATTGCAGCGTTTCGGGAAAGCCCTGAAACATCCGGCATCGCTTTCCGCGTCAAGCCGCTGGCAAAAATCGGCGAACAAGGGTTCGAGGTATTTTCCGGAACGCTCCAGCGATTTTTCACCTGGATTGCGCGATTGTCGGCCCGATGGTAAGATCCTTGCTGAACAGTCCGGTTTTGCCGGTCCTTATCACATGCGGATGACCATGGCCGAGCCAGAAAAGTCAATCAGTATAGCGGTGATCGGTCCTCTGCGGGTCACGGCGACTGACGGCAGGGACATCACGCCCAGTGGCTCCAAGAACCAGGCCCTTCTGGCGCTTCTGGCGCTGACGCCCGGCATGAACCGCCCGCGCCGCTGGCTCGAAGACAAGCTCTGGAGCACTTTCGGTCCCGAACAGGCCAACGCGAACCTGCGTCAGGCGCTGGCCAAGCTGCGCGCGCTCGGGCCCGAGATGGCCCTGACGGTGAAGGCCGACCGCACCGCGCTCTGGCTTGATACCGACAGGGTCGCCGTGCAGGACATCACGACCCCCGGCCCGGCACAGGACGAACGCGAACTGCTCGAAGGGCTGGACGTGCGCGATCCCGAATTCGAGGACTGGCTGCGGGCCGAACGCGCCCGCCTTCAGGATGCGATCAAGGCCAGCCGCCCGCACGCCGTCCGTGGCGTGATGATCGAATGCCGCACCGACATCTACGGCAGCGACCGCAACGGCATCATCGGTGACATCCTCGCCAACCAGATCGGCCAGACCATCGCGGAAAACGTGCGCGCATGGCGCCGCTCGGGGCAGCATCTGGGGCCGTCCCAGCGGCAAGAAGGCGATCTTCAGATCGGCTGTGATCTGGTGGAAACCGACGGGCAGACCAACATCTTTATCAAGATCGTGCACTTGCCCACCGGGCAGATCGTCTATTCCAGGCTGCACGCGCTTGACCATCCGGGCGATGTGCTCAATTCCGCCGTGCCCATCGCCGCCATCGTGTTCGAGGCCGCCGACCGCGTGATCGGCAAGCTGCCCCTGATTGTCGAGAATGCCCGCCCCGAGGCGCGCGCCACGGCGCTGGCGCGACTGGCGATGTACCGCATGTTCAGCTTCGAGACCGAAGCCCTGCGCGAGGCCGACAGCCTGCTGAGCCAGGCGCATGACGTCGACCGCAACGGCATCTATCTTGGCTGGCGCTCGCTTGTTCGGATGATCCAGCTGATCGAATTGCACGACAATAATCCACAGGCGCTGCGCGAAGAGGCGATATCGCTCAACCAGCGCGCCATGGAAGAATCCTTTGACAATTCGCTGGTGCAGGCGCTGGTGGCACAGGTGCTGGTGATGGAGCTGAGCGATCCGGCCGGCGGTATGGAAATGGCGCGGATCGCGGTCGAACAGAACCCGTCCAACGGCTTTGCCTTTACCGCGATGGCGATGGCGCAGCTGCGCGCGGGCCAGCCGGATCTTGCGATCCGCTATTCCACCAAGGCGCGCCAGATCGCGCGGTTCTCGCCCTTCCGCCAGTGGTGGGAAATCAACCATTGCGTGGTCAGCATCGCCTGCAATAAGCCGTCCGAGGCGATTGCCGCCGCCGAAGCCGCCGCCCGCGCAGCGCCGTCGCTGCGCCCGGCGCACCGCCACCTGCTGGCGCTTTATGCGATGGACGGGCAGATGGACAAGGCGCTGGCCACCGCCGAGAAGCTGTCCAAAATCGAACCTGGCTTCACGCTGGACCGTTTTGTGAATGACGAGACCTATCCGGTACGCACCCTGCGCGCCAAGGGACTGCTGGAGCCGATCCGCACCCTGCTGTGACAGGCATGACGGGTTTGGGACCGCGGCAAATACCGGGGCAGCATCCGCAAGGTGCGCGGCGTCCGGTCCGCTATGACTATGCCCACGTGCGCCCCAGCTTCTGATCAGGCGGGCAGCGTGGCGTCTATCGCCTGACCCAGCTTGTCCACCAGTTCGCCGATCTGCGCATCGGAGATGATGAACGGCGGGGCAAGCAGGATGTGATCGCCGGTCCTGCCATCTATCGTCCCGCTCATCGGATAACAGATCAGACCGGCCTCGAACGCGGCGGCCTTGATCCCCGCGGCCAGTTTCAGCGCCGGATCGAAAGGCGCCTTGGTGCCACGGTCAGCGACCAGTTCAAGCCCCATGAACAGCCCCCTGCCCCGGATGTCACCCACATGCGGATGTCCGCCAAAGCGATCCCGCAGCGCGTTGGACAGCAAAGCACCCTGGCTGCGCACATTTTCCAGCAATCCGCGATCCAGCACCGAACCGACCACGGCAAGGCCGGCCGCGGCGGCGACGGGATGGCCAAGGTAGGTGTGGCCATGCTGGAAAAAACCGCTGCCCGCGCCGATGGTGTCATAGATTTCCGACGTGCAGAGCATCGCGCCGATGGGCTGATACCCCGCCCCCAGCCCCTTGGCGATGCACAGGATGTCCGGGGCGATGCCGTCCTGTTCACAGGCGAACAGCGTGCCGGTGCGGCCCATGCCGCACATCACCTCGTCCAGGATCAGAAGGATGCCGTAGCGGTCGCATATCTCGCGGATGCGTTTGAAATACCCCGGCGCAGGGGCAAGGGCGCCCGCCGTCGCGCCCACGACGGGTTCGGCCATGAAGGCCATCACCGTCTCGGGTCCGACGCGCAGCAACTCCTCTTCAAGCAGGTTGGCGGCGCGCTGGCCGTATTCTTGCGCAGATTCATCCTCATTCTGGAGGCGGTAGGGGTAACACGGGTCGATGTGGCTCATGTCCAGCAACAGCGGTGCGAACTGGGCGCGGCGCCATGCGTTGCCGCCCGCCGACAGCGCACCGATGGTGTTGCCATGATAGCTTTGTTTGCGGGCGATCAGGCGGCCACGGTCCGGTTCGCCCTTTTCCACAAAATACTGCCGGGCCAGCTTGATCGCGGCCTCGGTCGCCTCGGACCCGCCCGAGACAAGGTAGACGCGGTCGAGCGTGCCGGGCGCGTGTCCGATCAGCAGGTCGGCCAGTTCCTCGGCGGGTTGCGAGGTGAAGAACCCGGTGTGGGCATAGGCGAGACGGTCGAGCTGGGCCTTGATCGCGTCGATCACGGTGCGATCGCCATGCCCGAGGCAGGACACCGCCGCACCGCCCGAAGCGTCAAGATACTGCTTGCCGGTCGCATCGATCAGGTAGCAGCCCTGTCCCCCGACCGCCATCGGCGGGCTGGATTTCATCGATCGCGGAAAGATGTGGGACATGGGACCGTTCCGGTGCGGGGGACGTTGTTGGCAGTCTGGAACAGGGCGTGGCCTGTTGCAAGGGCGGTACGGGGTGCGGGGGCAGTTCGGGGGCGCTGCCCCCGGACCCCCGGGATATTTCAGACCCAGAGAAGCGGGGGGAGGCACAGGGGAGACACGGCCGGATCAGGCCGCCCCCGGGACATGGACCTGGCGGGCGCCTTCCTCGAACCGGTCCAGAAGCAGGGGCCAGACGGTGCCGGGCCAGCGGATTTCCATCTGCTTTTTGCGCGGACGGTAGATTGCGGTATAAAGCGTGCCGAAGCCGTGGCTGAACGCGGTGGAATAAAGCGGCGGCTTGAGGAAGGCCGAGATGAACTTTTCCTCGGTATCCTTGTGCAGAGTCATGCGGTGCAGCAGGAAACGTTCGCGCTCCACCGTCGCGGTGAATCGGGCGTGGCTGATCCATTCGACGTTTTCCTGATGGTTCGTGGCAACGGCCGCATGGGTGATCAGCGTGGCGCGGTCCGGCGACATCATCGCGGTGAGGTATTTGCGGTCGCGGTCCACGACGGTGACATTGTAGCTCATGTGGGTGGGCACGCGGGCGAGGACCGCGCCTGCCTGTTCGGTGGTGGTACAGGTTTGCAGCACGTAGCGCAGGATGATCGGCACGCCGAAGCCTTCGCCCACCACGCGCCGCCCGCCAAAGGTGAGAGAGATGGCGAGGCCCGCGTCATTCATCCCGTCCACCAGCCCCCAGAGACCGTCCGAGACGCCCATGACCTTTCGCCCCATCCACGCCGTGCGCAGGATCAGCGAATCGAAGGCCGAGGCGTTGTAGTCGTAGTTGCGCACCAGCACCGGGGCCTTGCCGGGCCAGAGCGCCTGCGAGCAGCCCGAAAGATACGGTGGCGGGCAGTAGAAGGACAGGAACCGCGCCGCCTGATCGCCGCCGCCCGCGAGGTCGCAGAGCCGGTCGTAAAGCGGAACCATCTCGGGCATGTGGCGCGACAGCATCCGTCGGCTTTCCATGTAGGAGGCGCGCGCGGCGTCCCCTTCGTTGAGCCACCAGGCGCGGTAATGCGGCCAGTATTCCGCGAACAGCCCGGCCCATTTTTGGCCGGGCAGATCCTCGGACAAGGCGCGCCAGTACATGGTCATGCAGACCCTTTACAGGATCTTGAAAGCGGGGTCCGCAAAGGCGGGACCGGCTTCAGCCACCGGCAGGGGACGGCCGGTCACACTGCTCTTGATGCCGTGAATCCACTTCTTTGCCCGTTCGTTGAGCAGGAAGTTCTTGGTCATCGACCGCCCGCGGGTCACGAGGATGCCGATGTCGGCACCTTCGTAGCGATAGTCGCCGGGGCCGAGGATGCGCAGGAAGAACGCCTCGTTTTCCGACTCGACCGCGCGGCGGTGATAGTCGAAGCGGTCATAGACCACGCGGCCATCCTCGAGCATCCTGTAGATGCCGGTTTCCGGCGCACCGGTGCAGATGTCGACCGAATCGTCGGTATGTTTGATCACCATCTGCGACCATGAATCGATCATGTCGGGATCGGCCCAGCGCGAGTTCAGCTCGTCCACATCGAGATTGAATTTTTTCTTGCTGAATTCCAGCAGGTGGAACAGGAACAGCGGCGCATCGGCATGGGCAAAAGCGGCGTGGTTGGTCATGGAACTGGCACCGGTGATGCGCGGGTTGAGTTCGCCAAGCCAGAGATCGCCGGTTTTCTTGTCGATCAGGAAATCGAGTTCGAAATAGCCCCGGTAACCCTCTTTCCGCAGCTGTTCGCCAAATTTGAAGGTCAGTTCGCGCGCGTGCTGGCGCACCTTGGGCGGAAAGGCCGTGCTCAGGATCTCGTTGCCGCACCAGCCGCCCCTGTAGGGGGTCAGGTCCTTGAACCCGACCAGTTCGGTCATCAGCGGGCCGACAATTGTCCCTTCCTTGGTGGCGCAGGCTTCGATCGCCGAGCCGCGACAATCGATCCGCTTCATGATCTTGATCTCGCCCTCGCCCACGATCTCGGATTCGTGGCGGCGGAAATCGGCCTCGGACTTGATGAAGAACGTCGTGTGGCCAGAGTCGCCAAAGGCCGATTGCAGCACGAGATCGTGGCCGATACCGGCCTTTTCGGTGATTTCGCGCAGGTGTTCGTAGCTTTCGACTTCGGACAGCGTGTTGGGCACGGACGGAACGCCGGCCTTGTTGCCGATGCGCACGGTTTCAATCTTGTTATCCATGCTCTGGCGCAGCTTGGCCTTGGGGAACCAGACTTCGGCGCCCAACTCCTTGGACAGACGTTCGGTTTCCTCGTCGAACATCAGGAACACAAAATGCGGCTTGCCGCCGCGCCGCTTGATGAAGTCGATGACTTCCTTGTGCTGGAGCAGGTAGTTGTTGATGTCCTCGATGCTCTGGAATTCCGCGTGCGGCTGTTCGCTGGGGCAGAAGACATTCGGGTGTTTGCCGTCGTAGCAATCGATGTAGCAGATGTATTTGAAGTTCTTCACCCATTCATCCAGCCCCAGCAAGTTGAAGTTGGTGGCCGAGATGAAGTAGATCGGATCCTCGTTGCGGTGAAAGAACCGGCGGATTTCCGAGATGTTTTTCAGGATGGTCGTTGCCATGTGAAGTCTCCCTGTCTGTTATTCGGCAGCGGTGGAAAGTCTGGCGGTGCCCAGATTGGCAAGCGCCTCTTTGGTAAAGACGCGCAGGCCCAGATCCGGGCGGTAACCGTGGATTTCGCTGACATCGAGCGCGCGCATGAAGCTGAGAATTTCCTGACTGACCACCTGTCCGGGGACAAGGATTGGAAAGCCGGGCGGATAGGGGATGATGAACGACGCCGAGACAATTTCCTGCCCCGCGTCCATCGCCGCCTTCAGTGATCCGTCAAGTTCAAGGTAGTCGCAGTTGTTTTCATCATAGCTGAGGAAAAACGCCGTGCGGATGTCACCTTCGGGTGTGCCGTCGTCGGTGCGGAACGAATCGTGGAACCGGCTGAAATCCGGCAGCGGCGGCAGGTCGTGCATCAGGTTCTTGACCCGTTTGTCAAAGGCAAGGCGTTCCATCTTGGAGGCGTCATCCAACAGGTCGTCAAGCGATCTGGCGATTTCGACCAGCACCTCGATCAGATAGGCGACAGAGGATCGCGTGGTGCCGATATTGGTCATGAAGAGCACGGTGTTGCGCGAGGTCTTGTTGATCTGGATGCCGTATTTGTCCATCAGGATCTGGGTCTTGAACGTGTCGCCGTCCCAGCCGGTGCCGCCCACGGCCAGCGTGACGCGGGTGGCATCCAGCACGAATTCGTCCTGTTCCCAACATTCCCAAAGATCGGTCCAGCCCTGTTCGGCATCATAATAGCTTTGTACGCCGGATTCGCGGTGTGTCTCGGGGATCATGTCGCCGGCGGTCAGCACCTTGAAATACTTCTGAAGCAGCGGATGGGTCGAAATCGCGCGGCGCATGGACATCGCCGCCTCGATCTGGCGCTGCACGAATTCGAAGCCTTCCAGTTCCACCTGACGGCGCCCCACATCCAGCGACGCGATGATCTGGTAGTTGGGCGAGGTCGAGGTATGGGTCATGTACGCCTCGTGAAAGCTTTGCTCCACCTCACCCTTGAAGTCCTGATCGTTGACATGGATCATCGACCCCTGCCGCAAGGATGTCAGCGTCTTGAGCGTCGATTGTGTGCCGTAGACGCGCACGCGGGCGGTGGGCGGCGGGATAAGCCGGGTTTTCAGCAGCGTGGCGTCGTCGGCGTCCTTCAGCTTGGCCTGCTGCTTTTCATAGGCCTTGAGATGTTCGGGGCTGCGCAGGCGTTCGCGCAGCACGTTGGCCGCGTTCATCGCGGTGCGCGTGCGGTAGGTCGGGTTGAAGCGGGCAAAGGCGAACCACGCCTCGTCCCAAAGGAAGATGAGGTCGGGCTTGATCGCCAGACATTCCTCCATGATGCGTTCGACGTTGTAGACGATGCCGTCAAAGGTGCAGTTGGTCAGCAAGAGCATCCGCACCCGGTCCAGCTTGCCCGCCGCCTTGAGTTCAAGAAGCTGTTTCTTGATGTCGTGCAGCGGGACGGCACCGTACATCGAATATTCGTTCAGCGGATAGCTGTCGAGATAACAGACCTGCGCCCCCGCCAGAACCATGCCGTAATGGTGCGACTTGTGGCAGTCGCGGTCCACCAGCACGATGTCGCCGGGGCGCACCAGCGCCTGCACCACGATCTTGTTACAGGTGGACGTGCCGTTGGTGGCAAAGAACGTCTGTTTGCTGCCGAACGCGCGGCTGGCAAGTTCCTGCGCCTCCTTGATCGGACCGTGGGGTTCAAGCAGCGAATCCAGACCGCCGGACGTGGCCGAGGTTTCAGCCAGAAAGATGTTGGGGCCGTAAAACGCGCCCATGTCCTGAATCCAGTGGCTGCGGGTGATGGATTTCCCCCGGCTGATCGGCATGGCGTGAAAGACGCCGGTGGGCTGTTTGGAATATTCCACCAGCGCCGTGAAGAACGGCGTCTTGTAGCGCGCCTGCACACCCCGAAGGATGTTCAGGTGCAGCTCCATGAAGTCTTCCTGATTGTAGAACACCCGGCGGCAGATGCCGAGATCGAGGCCCGCGATATCCTCGACCGACCGTTCGGTGACCAGATAGGCGTCCAGTTCAGGGCGGACCTTGGCGATCAGGCGGCACAGTTCGGGGCCGTAATCGCGCGGGCGCAGCGAATCGAGTTCATCCTGGCGTTCCGCCGTGTCGATGTAGCGCGACAGCAGCGGCATTTCGATCCGCGATTTCAGGGTCAGCCCGGGGCGCACCACGATGGCCTGGATGTTGTGGTTGAACAGCACAGCGATCAGCGCATCCTCAAGGCTGGGCACCACAACGGCCTCGTAAAGGAACGGATCCTCGGGGCGGCGCATCCGCGAGACATTGGATTTCAGCCAGCGTTCCTGATGTTCGTTCACCTCATCGACGATCAGCACCTCGAAATAGGGTTTCGACATGGCGCGGGCCTCGGGGGACAGCATCGCCTCGTCGTCCTGTTCGTCTTTTTCGGTGCTGTCCTTGTCCAGCGGGATGTGACGGCGGCGGTACGCCCCCGAGGTCAGGGCGCGCAGGGCGCGGTGCACCGAATAGGCCAAATCGTCGTAATGGCCAGAGGCATACTGTCGGCGCATGTAGTCAAAGGACGCCATGCCGGGAAACGCCCAGTAGGGTTCGATCACCGCAAGGGAGGTCCAAAGCTCTTCGACCCGCTTGCGTATTCCCGTCATCTGCCGATCGGTGCCGCCCTGTGCCAGCGCGTCGGTGGCTTCGCGCAGCGCCGCCCACCTGTCGGACCGCAGTTGCACTGCCGAATAATATTCGTTCACGGATTGCATCGCATCTCTCCCCATAGGGCGGTCGAACCTGCGATGCGATCGGGGGGCGTGGCGATGCCCCCCGGGCAGACAGGGTCAGCCGCCGGATGTTTTTCCCATGGCCGGCTGGTATCCCAGCGGCCGGTTTATCTGGACGTCACTGGCAAGCGGCACGTCCACGTGCAGCCCGGCGCGATTGCCCTGCTGCGGCATTTCAAGCGGCCCAAGCGTGTAAAGGAACGCATCCGACCCGCTGGCCCGGTCATAGACCGGAAAATCGTTCGACCTGTCGCAGAAGGACTTTAGCACCTGGCCCAGTCCCTTCATGCCGGTCTCGCGCTGGCGGCGCACCACGTCCAGATCGACCTCGATCGGGAACATGTCCTCTTGTCCCGCCGATTGGTGCAGCACCATGGCACTGGGATCGACGACGATGGATTTGCCCACGCCCCCGGCGCCCAGGCCATTGACCGCAAAGACATAACACTGGAACTGCGCCGCCGTGGCCCGCGCGATGGCAAGTTCGGCGTCGCGGTCGGTGGTGCCGGTCAGCACCGGGTTCAGGATGACCTCGGCCCCCATCGACGTCAGTTGCCGCGTGGTTTCCGGAAACCAGAGGTCATAACAGATCGACAGGCCGAAGCGGCCCACCTGCGGCACGTCAAAGACGCAGAATTCGGTGCCCGCGGTGATCCCCGCCTCGTAGGGGCGGAACGGGAACATCTTGGCATAGCGCGCGACCACATGGCCGTCCGGGTCGATCACCACGGCGGTGTTGCGGATCAGCCCGTCGTCGCCGCGCAGGAACATCGTGCCGGGGATCAGCCAGACCCGGTGGCGGCGGGCGGCAATACAGAACTTCTCGATCGCCTCGTTTTCGGTCGGGACGGCATAGCGGTCAAGCGGGCCAAAGGCGGCCAGTTCGGAAAACAGGACCATCTGGGTCCAGGGAAAGCGCGCCATCAGCACGTCCAGCCGGTGGATGATGCCATCAACGTTGGATTGTGTGGCCTGAACGTACATCTGTACGCCTGCGATTGCGAAAGGGGTCATCGGGAACTATCTCCAAAGGCGCGGAAACACCCTTCTGGGCTGTTGCCCTGTGTTCCCACTTCCCGCATCTCTTACGCCCTGCGATCCAGGACGAAAACCGCCAACACCGGGAAATGCGCCCGCCGCACCCCGAACAGACCCGGTTTCGCGGCGTCACGGGCGCCTAGTGCCGAAAGTGTGAACACCGTCCCTGCCCCGCACACCGGACCCGCCACCGCAAAGGCGGCAGGTCCACGATTCGCTGATTCCGCCGGGTTCATGCGGTCACGCCGCAGCCTTGCGGTGCACAACCGCAGAGTTCCGCCCCCGCTGAAGGAACATGATAAGCGCGAGCAGCGCCAGCGCCGGAATGAACATGAAATACTTGGACGGCACCGGCACGGGCTTGAGCACGCGCAGCACTTCCTGATCCCAGTCCAGACCCGCTTCGGACGCGGGCGAGCCGAAGGTCACATCGTCGATGAACATCTGATCACCCTCAGAGCGGAACACAAGCCCGGCATTTTCCAGCTTTTCCGCACCGGTTTCACCTTCGCCGATGGGTAGCAGGGCGACAAATTCGATCGGATCACCCAGATCGCCGACACCGGCCACGCGGATCCGCAACGGCTGCCCTGCCGGAACATCGTCCGCGGCGGCGACAATCTCGGTCGGGGCTGATTCGGCGTAGGGCGGGAACACCATGTCCATCCAGAAACCGGGCCGGAACAGGGTAAAGGCGATCAGCAGCAGGGCGATGGTTTCGTAAAAGCGGTTCTTGGCCAGGAACCAGCCCTGTGTCGCCGCCGCAAACAGCAGCATGGCGATGGTGGCGATGATAAAGACGAATATCCCCTGCGCCCAGTTCACGTTCATAAGCAAAAGTTCGGTGTTGAAGATGAACAGGAACGGCAGCGCGGCGGTCCGCAGGCTGTAGAAGAAGGCCACGAGACCGGTCTTGATCGGATCGCCCCCTGACACGGCGGCGGCGGCAAAACTGGCCAGCCCGACGGGCGGCGTTACATCCGCCATGATGCCGAAGTAGAACACGAACAGGTGCACCGCGATCAGCGGCACGATCAGCCCGTTCTGCTGGCCCAGCGTCACGATCACCGGCGCCAGCAGCGCCGAGACGACGATGTAG
>JAGXGV010000173.1 GCA_024636635.1 Puniceibacterium sp. | reverse complement strand
GTCGTCCAGTCGGGCTGACCGAGGCCGAGCGGGTGCGGGTCACTACGTTCATGATCGCGCGGATCGGCTTGAAATATGTTATGCACAACATCTTCGACCTTCTGCGCTATTTGCTGCCCACGCCACCCGTCCCGGTGCGCTGGCTGCGACGGATGCTGGCTTTCGGATCAGGCGGTCTCACGCGCGCGATCTGTTCGTAACTCATTGCCAGGGCCTTCCAGTCGGTACGCTACCCGATTCTGCCCGACGTGACCAAGGTCAAGGCGCGCAAGGGATCGCGCGAGGCCCGGGCGGAGATCCTGCATATCCGGCACCATTCGCTTTTCGCGCCGCGGGATTTCGACCTGTCGCCGTATTTCGAGATCGTGAAGCCACATCTTGCGGGCGGCTTTGATCATCGCCGCTTGAAATGGGCTTCAACGCCGGAGGCGGAGAATGACGATCAGCGTGATCAGCAGGATCGCTATGAACCCGGCCAAAGCATGCCAGCCAAAATACCATAGCCGGCCGGCAGCCGCGTTCTCCGCAAAGGAGGCGACGAAAGTCTGTTTGCCGAGATGGACGGCGACCGCCGAAGCCAGGACGGAAAGTGCGGCGATGATCAGCAAAGTTCCATTCGAAAGTCCTGCCCGGCGCAGCGCGAGATAAAGCACCCCCCACCCGTGCTGCCGACGATGCCCGCCTGCCGCGCCCACAACGGGTGCGCCCCCAGCGTTTCGGGCAAGCCGACCAGTGCGGCTGTGACGAGTCCGGCCGCGACACCCGCGGCGATCAGGACTTCGAAACGAGACAGTCGATGCATGCTGGGACTCCCGGTTGGGTCAGGTCGATGACCGGGCCATCTGTGGCCCCGGCATCGGCAAGGTCGTGCGTGACCATCAACGCCGGGATGGCACGGTCGCGGATGTGCTCGAATGTGAAGGCGCGCATCTCGGCGCGCAGGGCGGCGTCGAGCTTGGAGAAGGGCTCGTCGAGCAACAATGCGCGTGGTTCGGCCAGCAGCGTGCGCATCAGCGCCGCGCGGGAGCGCTGGCCGCCCGAAAGCGTCGCCGGGTCACGGTCATGCATCCCGGAGAGGCCCGCCCGGTCCAGCGCCGCCTCGACCGCCGCGCGCCGCGTCGCACGCCCCCGGACGGATCGGACCAGCCCTAAGGCGAGGTTGTCGCCGACCGAGAGATGTGGGAACAGCACCGCGTCCTGGAACATCAACCCCACGCGCCGTGCCTCAGCCGGCAGGGCCGCGAGATCGGTGTCGCCGAGGCGGATGGTGCCCGACAGGGTGAAACCGTGTGCCAGGTGCCCGCCGATAGCGTCGAGCAGAGTGGACTTGCCGATGCCCGATGGGCCCATGACGGTCGCGACCTCGCCGGGGCGCACCGTCAGGGTGATCGGCGGAAACAGCGGCGTGGTGCCCCTTGGCACCACCGCGACCTCGCGCAATTCCAGCATCATGCCCCGGCCTCCGCTTGAAGGCCCCGGCGGTTGCGGTGCAGAAGCGCCGGGATCAGGAACGCGGCGGCATAGGCGGCGAAGGGCAGCCCCGCCTGCAGCGTAGCATAGACGCCTGTGACCCGCCGGTCCGAGGAGGATGACAGCGTCACCGCCTCCGTCGTCAGCGTCGCGATCCGGCCCGCGCCCATAAAGAGCGTCGGCAGGTATTGCGCTACCGATACCGCGATGCCGATGGCCGCCGCGGTCAGGAGTGGCGTCAGCAGCACCGGTAGCTTGACTGTGAAAAGCCGCCGCCAGGGTCCGGCCCCGAGCGAGCCCGCCACACGGACGAGGCGCGGGTCGAGGGCGCGCCAGGGGTCCGAAAGCGCAATCATGACATAGGGGAAGACAAAGAGGGCCTGCGCCCAGATCACGGCGAGGTAGCCACCCGAAAGGCCGAGGCGCAGGAACAGCACGTTCAGGCCGAACAGGAATCCGATCTGTGGCACCAGCAACGGCAGGTAGATCAGCGCCTCGGCCCAGCCCGCGCGGCCGCGCCGCGCACGGTCCTCGCCCTCCAGCCAGGAAATGGCGAGTGTCAGCGACAGGGCGGTGGTGGCTGCGGCAAGGACAAGAGTGTTGGACAGCGCCTCGGCCCAGCCGCTGCCGGGGCTGGACCAGGCCCTGAGCGACCAGCTTTCGGGCAGGAGGCCGGGCCAGGGCCAGCGCCAGGCCAGTGACCAGCCCAGCAGAGAGAGCATGGCCAGCGCACCGACCGCGAACAGCAGGGCCGAAAGCGCCGTGGCCAGCCATAGCCCCGGTTCGGCCGACAGGCCCCGGCCGCCGCGACGCACCCACCAGCGCCCGATTGCGCGGCCCGCGCGCTCCAGCGCCCAGAGGAAGGCGAAGGCCGATGCGACAAGGAAAGCCTGCACCAGCGCCCCGGCGGAGGCCGGCAGCATCAGCCTGATGTCGGGTGCCGAGAACAGCCGCAGCAGCAGGACGGCCAGCGTCGGCGGGTTTGACGGCCCGAGGATCAGGGCCATGTCGACGACCGAGAGGGAATAGGCCAGCACCACCATCACCGGCAAGCGGATCAGCGGCCAGACCTGCGGCATGATCACCTTGATCCAGACGATCCCGCGCCCGTAGCCCAGCGAACGGCCCGCCGCGAGGTGCTGGCGCACCTGGATCTGGCTGAGCGCCGACAGGATCACCAGCAGCACGAACGGCACCTCCTTGACCATCAACCCCACGATCAGCGCGAGCCCGGCCGGATCGTTCACAGTCGCCACCATCGGTGGCCGGTCCCATCCCATCAAGGGCGCAAGCGCGCGCGCGATCCAGCCCGAGGGCGAGAGCAGGAAGGCAAGCCCGATGGCCATGGCCGCGTGAGGTGCCGCGAGGAACGGCGTCAACAGCCGCCCGCTCGCCTGCTGGGTCATCCGCCCGTGCATCGCAGCACATACCCCCACGGCCAGCAGGATCGACAGCGCGGTGGCACCCAGTCCTGTGACCAGCGTCAGGCGCAGCGCAGTACCGAAACCCGGCAGGTCGACAAGCTGACGCAGCGGGGCGAGCGAGACATCAGTCGAACCGATGGCGGGCAGGATGCCGGCACCCGCGCGCGCCGTCTGCCACAGGCCCGCCGCGATTGGCAGCACGAGCCCGAGCGCCATGGTGGCAAGCACGGCCGCCCTGAGAAACCGTCCATCTGGCACCTGTGTCGTCACCGTGTGTAGCGCCGCGCCCATTCCTCGGTCAGGCGGGTCATCCAGCTGGCATGGGGTTCCGGCAGAGTCGGCCCCAGCTCTTCCAGAGTCGGCAGCGCCGGTGCGGTCGGCAGCGCGTCGAAAGCGGTGCGCGCCTGCGGGTCCAGCCGGGCGGAATCGAGCACTGAGAACGACCCTAGAACCTCGATGTTCTGCATCCGCGCCTGCACCTCCGGGTCGAGCAGGACGTTCGCCACCACCTGCGCGCCTTCGGCATTGGCGGCGTTGTAGGGGATGGCCACAAAGCTGACGTTGCCGATGGTGCCGCCCTCGGGCACAAAGACGCGCGCCGTCTCGGGCAGCAACCCCTGTGCGATGGCCGCGGCGGTCGAAGCCGGGTCGAAGGACATGGAGATATCCACCTCGCCGTCGTTCAGAAGCTGCTGCTGCACGCTCTGGTTTTCGGGGAAGGCCGCGCCGCCGCGCCACATGTTCGGGCGCAGCGCGTCATACCAGGCCCAGAGCGGCGCGGTTTGCCCGACAAACGCGGCGTCGTCCGTTGCCGGCTCCTGCAGAGCCGCCGGATCGGTTGCCAGTTCGATCAGCGCCTGCTTGAGAAAGGTGGCACCCATGAAGTTGGACGGATCGGGATGTGTGAACCGACCAGGGTTCGCAGCGGCCCAGTCACTGAACCCCACCATGCTGCGCGGCGGCGCATTGACGCGCGCGCTGTCGTAATTGAAGACGAACCTTGCCAGCCGCCACGGGCTTTCCATGCCCTCGACCGGCACGGTGAAATCAAGCGCTGCTGGAGCACCCGGCGACAGGTCGACATAAGCCGCGTTCGGCAGGTCCTCGACGAAGGGCCCGAACAGCAGGTCCTGTTCTTTCATGGCCAGAAAATTCGGCCCGTTGATCCAGATGAGATCGACAGATCCGCCCGTGTCCTGCCCTGCGGCGCGCTCCGAGATCACGCGGGTTACGGCCTCGGCCGTGTCGCTCAGACGCACATGCTCGATCGACACGCCATAGCGTTCTTCGGTCCGCTTGCCGACCCAGGCGATGAAGGCGTTGGTCCGGTCATCCCCGCCCCAGGCGTTCCAATAGACAGTCTGGCCGCGGGCGGTATCGACCGTATCCTGCCAGTCGGCAAGTGCGGGCGTGCCGGCAAGCGCCGCCAGAATCGGGAGTAGGGAAATCAGACGCATGAGGAATCCTTGAGTTTGATGTCCACTGTCTATCAGACTTTTGACTTTTGAAAGACGTGCAACGGTGCGCGTTGTTACACGGAGTTTCAACTTTTCTTGTCCGGGGCGAGCGCGATCCAGCCCTGATACCATCGTGTCAGAGTGGTAATGGCGCAGGCTACGGCAAAGAGATAGGCGAGAACGGGGAACTGGGCCGGGAAAAGGCACATCGCAAAAAAGAGTGCGATGGTCTCGAAACCTTCGGTCAACCCTCCGAGATAATAGATGCCCTTCGACGGATATCTATCCGCATCGAGGCCCCGCTTGGCGGCGATGGCCGCAAAGGAGAGGAAGGACGATCCCGTTCCGACGAAAGCGGCGATCAGGATGGCCGCTGGAAGGGCGTTCCGTTCGGGATCCGCGAGGGCGAAGCCGAGCGGAACGAGCGCGTAGAAGACGAAATCCAGCGCGATGTCGAGAAAGGCACCACGGTCCGTCGGGCCGGTCAGCCGGGCAACTGCACCGTCAAGCCCGTCCATAACCCGGTTGAGGGCAACGAAGACCAAGGCAAGTTCGTGCAGGCCGAATGCGAGGGCGGGCAAGCTGAGCGCGCCGATCAGGAATCCGGCGACCGTGATCTGATCCGCCGTCACGCCAAGCGCGACCAGCCGACGGGCCGGGGGATTTAGCAGTCGGCGTTGCAGGGGCAGCAATGCGGCGTCAATCATACCTGTTCCTCCGCCGTCCTGCGGTCGTCGTCAACCCGACCCGTCAGGGATTTTACGATCATACGGGCGATCCATGGAAATATCCCGAGCAGCGCAAAGGACAGCAGCAGCGGCAGAGAAACAATGCCGGACAGGCTTTCGATCCGGGCAATGTGCGTTCCCGCGTTCACGTAGACGACCGTCCCCGCCAGCATCCCCGCTTGGCTTGTCTTATCCTGACCTCCTCCTGAAGCATGAAGGAGCCACTGCCCGCCCCGCCGTTCATGGCGGGCAGTGGCGGGGGTTGGACCGGAATGGGCTGGGTCGTGATGGACCGTCTGTGAGTTTGATCAACCGCCGTCTTTATCAAAGGGCCCGAACCGTCGCCCGGCAGGGTATTTCCGCAGGAAATATCCAGAGGGGATACGCGAGTGACAGGGTGCGGTGTCGGACGGTGGGATATGTTGTCAGCATATGCTTCCAGTGCTCGGCTGGGAAGTTGTAGAACGCAGCAACACGTCGCGGTCTTTGGTCAACTTGTTGACGGCCTTGTCGTATTTTACCCCTTAGGTTGCTTCAAAGAAATTAAAAGCGGCCTCGGCATCCACGCGGGTTTCGGACTGCCAAATATCGTGCAGATTTCGGCATCGCGTTTGAAACATTGCCGGTCTTGTGGAACCAGCAGCGCTGCTCTTTCGTGGCACCAAAGATCTCTCGCAGCGCATTCCACACCCCCAGAGCACCACCCCCAATGGCAAGATCAGGAGCACGGGTGAGACCCCGAGGCTGCAGATCAAGCAGCAACTCTAGCCACCTTTGTGTACTTTCGCGGTAGCCTTCGGTCATGGCCATCAGCTCTTTAGACCTGCCGCGTTCGGCCAAAGCAAAGCAGCGAGCGCTTCGTGAAAGTCGCCGGTGGAAATGCCCTTGAGGTACAGCCAGGGCAGCAGCTCCTCGATGGATTTGGCTTTGCGCAAAATAGGGCGGCAAGATCGTCGATGTGACGCGGACTTTCTCTGGATCATCGCCACGGTCCCGCACCCGGGGCACTTTGACCGGCACCGCGCCTATCCCAGTCATCACCTCCCGTTCCGGTAGGTGGCCATGGCGGACCAACCCTGCGCGGCCACCCCCGGTCCGGTTACCGGCATGGGCCTCCAGCAAAGCTGAAAATTCTGCCTCAACTGCCTGCCGGATCAAGTCTCGCGCACCGGCGCGCAGTATCCAGTTCGCAGAGCACCCTCGAAACCGGAACACCATCTATTCTCGGCCAATGCGCTTCGACATGATCTGTGACGCAAACGGGATCGAGCATCGCCTGACCAAGCC
>JAGXGV010000172.1 GCA_024636635.1 Puniceibacterium sp. | reverse complement strand
GGCTCGGAGATGTGTATAAGAGACAGGCCGTGATCGAAGCGGCAGGCGGCATCGTGACCGATTGGCAGGGTGGCCCTGCGCATCCGGGCGGTCGCGTCATCGCTGCGGGCAACGCCGCCCTGCATACGCAGGCTTTAAGGTTTCTCGGGGGCTGACAAACAGGGCCGGATCGTCTAGCAGGGTACACCGGATGAGTCCTTGCGACCCTTTTCTGTCATCCGGACGCGGACTTCACACCGAAAAGGGCGCAAGCTGACGTGTGGAGAAAAAATGCCCGAAATCCTGATTCGGAATGCCCGCAAGATCCTGACGATGGACGATGCGTGCACCGAATGCGACGCGGTCGACATCCTGGTGCGCGATGGCGTGATTGCCGAAATCGGCCCCGGGCTTGCGACACATGGTGAGGTGATCGAGGCTTCGGCCTGTCTGGTCACACCGGGATTGGTGAACACCCATCACCATCTTTACCAGAGCCTGACCCGCGCAGTGCCCGGCGGGCAGGACGCACTGCTGTTTGGCTGGCTGCGCACGCTTTATCCGATCTGGGCCCGATTCGGCCCCGAAGAGATGCGGGTTTCGGCACTGACCGGGCTTGCGGAACTGGCGCTGTCGGGCTGCACGATGAGTTCGGACCACCTCTATCTTTTTCCCAACGGTGCGCGCCTTGACGACACGATCGAGGCCGCGGTTGAGATTGGGATGCGGTTTCATCCGACCCGCGGCGCGATGAGCATCGGGGAATCGGCGGGCGGGCTGCCGCCGGATTCGCTGGTGGAAAGCGAGGATGCGATCCTGACGGACTGCATCCGCGTGATCGACACCTTCCACGACCTCCGTCCGGGCGCGATGGTGCGGGTGGGCGTCGCGCCCTGTTCGCCCTTCTCGGTCAGTCGCGACCTCATGCGCGATTCAGCTTTGCTGGCGCGGGACAAGGGCGTGCGGCTGCACACGCATCTGGCCGAAAACGACGAGGATGTCGCCTATTCGCTGGCCCGGTTCGGTTGCCGTCCGGGGCAATACGCCGAGGATCTGGGCTGGACCGGCCCCGATGTCTGGCACGCCCATTGCGTGAAACTGGACCCGGCCGAGATTGCGCTGTTCGGGCGCAGCGGCACCGGGGTGGCGCATTGCCCCTGTTCCAACTGCCGTCTCGGCAGCGGCATCGCCCCGGTGCGGCGCATGCGGGATGCGGGGGTTCGGGTCGGGCTGGGTGTGGATGGATCCGCCAGCAACGACACCGGATCGCTGATCGGCGAGGCGCGGCAGGCGCTGCTGTTGCAGCGGGTCGCGAACGGGGCCGATGCGATGTCCGCACGCGAGGCGCTCTGGATTGCCACCCGCGGCGGTGCCAGGGTGCTGGGCCGGGACGATTGCGGTCAGATCGCGGTGGGCAAGCGCGCCGATCTGGCGCTTTGGGACATGTCGGGGATCGAGGCGGCGGGAAGTTGGGACGCCGGCGCGCTGCTTCTGGCCGGGCTGTCCAGGGTGCGGCATCTGATCGTCGAGGGTCGTCAGATCGTGCGCGACGGCCGCCTGACCACGATCGATCTGGACGAGGTGACCGCGCACCAGAACAGGCTGGCCCACCGTTTGGCGCAAACCGTCTGATCTCTGCCGCGACCCGGGATGGCGATCCGCAACGCGGGGCAGGCCCGGCGGATCAGGACGCTTTGCCGCTCACCTTTCGCCCTGCGATCCAGACCGCCCTGATGGCGCGGTCGTCGCCCATCATGATGGTGGGGAACAGTGCCTCCCACAGATCGTCGCCGCGGGCAGAGCGTTGCGCGATGGCGGGGGTCGAGCCGAGATCGAGCGCGATGATGTCCGCCTCTTTGCCCGGCGCCAGGGTTCCCACATGTGCGTCGATCCTCAGCGCCTCGGCAGACCCGGCGGTGGCCAGCCACATGAGCTCTGCGGGATGCAGCGGGGTGCCGCGCAGTTGGCCGATCTCGTAGGCGGCGGCCATGGTGCGCAGCATGGAAAACGACGATCCGCCGCCGGTGTCGGTGGCAAGGCCCACGCGCTGACCCGCCGCGACCAGCCCCGCCATGTCGAACAGCCCCGACCCGATGAAGGTGTTCGAGGTCGGACAATGGATCAGCGCCGCGCCGACCTCTTTCAGGCGGTCCCTTTCGCGCGGCTCAAGGTGGATGGCGTGACCGTAAAGCCCGTTTGCCCCCAGCAGACCGTGGCTTTCATAGGTATCAAGATAATCGCGGGCGTCGGGAAACAGCTTTCTGACCCAGGCGATCTCGTCCAGTTGTTCTGACAGGTGGGTCTGCATCAGCAGATCGGGATGTTCCGCCCAGAGCGCCCCGAGCGCCGACAGTTGCCCGGGGCTGGACGTGGGCGAAAAGCGCGGTGTGATCACATAGGACAGCCGATCCTGCCCGTGCCATCGGCCGATCAGTGCCTTGCTGTCGTCATAGGCCGATTGCGGCGTGTCGCGCAGGTGTGCGGGCGCGTTGCGATCCATGCAGGTCTTGCCAGCCAGCAGGCGCTGGCCGCGGCTTTGCGCCGCTTCCATGAGGGCGTCGACGCTGGCCGGATGGATGGTGCCATAGCTGCAAACCGTGGTGGTGCCGTGGGCGGCCGTCAGGTCCAGATACCGCCCGGCAATCTCTTGGGCATAAGCGGGATCGGCAAAGCGCATCTCTTCGGGGAAGGTATAGCTGTCAAGCCAGTCGATCAGCCGCTTGCCCCAGCTCGCGATGATCGCGGTCTGGGGGTAATGCACATGGGCGTCGATGAAACCGGCACAAAGCAGGGCATCGCCCAGATCCTCGGCCTGCGCTTGCGGATGGGCCGCACGCAGGGCGGCACCATGACCGGTTTCCAGCACCCGACCGTTGCGGATCAGGATGCCGCCGCGCGCGTCATGCCGTGCGGCGCCAAGCCCAAGTTCGAAGGGCGAGCCGTCAAAGCACAGGGTCTGACCCAGTAGCAGAGTGTCGCGGGACATGGGGCACCCCTGTCGTTGCCGATATGGCATGCTAATCGCAGCGCGGACAAAGGTAAATCGCGCCTCGGGTCTGTTTCTCGGTCGGGGGATCTTCTAAGGTCGTCAGGAACAGTCAGACGAGGGGCAGACATGAGCGAAGACACCGAAATGCCGACCCCCGAGACCGAGCGTGACGACGAGCCCTATACGCTCGAGCGCAAGTCGATCGCGGCCATTCTGCAAGCGGTGGACGTGCACGACCGCGACAGGCTGATCGCGTTGATGGAGCCGCTGCATCCGGCCGACATCGCCGACCTGCTCGAACAGATCAGCGCCTTTGACCGGATGCGGCTGATCAAGCTTTACGGGCGCGAATTCGACGGCGAGATCCTGACCGAACTCGACGAATCGATCCGCGAAGAGGTCATCAACCTTCTGACGCCCGAAGTGCTGGCGGACGCCGTGCGCGAACTGGACAGCGACGATGTGGTCGACCTGATCGAGGATCTGGAACAGACCCAGCAAGATGCCATCCTCGAGGTGCTGGAAGACAGTGACCGGGTGGCCGTGCAGCAGTCGATGACCTATCCGGAATATTCCGCCGGTCGTCTGATGCAGCGCGAGGTGGTGATGGCCCCCGAACACTGGAATGTCGGCGAAGCCATCGATTACCTGCGCAATTCCGACGATCTTCCGGACCACTTCTATCACATCGTGCTGGTCGATCCGCGGCTGCATCCCGTCGGCAACGTCGCGTTGGGTCGCCTGATGGCGTCCCGGCGCGAGGTCATGCTGAGTTCGATCCTGGAAGAGACGTTTCATGTCATCCCCGTCGCCCGCTACGACGGCGACGTGGCCTATGCCTTCAACCAGTACCACCTGATTTCGGCGCCCGTGGTGGATGAAAGCGACCGGTTGGTCGGGGTCATCACCATCGACGATGCGATGGCGGTGCTGGACGAGGAACACGAAGAGGACATCCTGCGGCTCGCGGGTGTCGGTGAAAGCTCGCTGTCGGATTCGGTGATCGAGACGACCAGACAGCGGTTTCCCTGGCTGGCGGTGAACCTTGTGACCGCGGTCATGGCCTCGCTGGTGATCGCGCAGTTCGAGGATGCGATCGCCACGATCGTCGCGCTGGCGGTGCTGATGCCGATCGTCGCCTCGATGGGGGGAAATGCGGGCACGCAAAGCCTGACCGTGGCGGTGCGCGCGCTGGCGACCAAGGATCTCACGGGCGCCAACGTCTGGCGCGTCATCCGGCGCGAGGTGATGGTGGGGCTGATCAACGGCCTGGCCTTTGCGGTGGTGATGGGGATTGTCGGGATCGTCTGGTTCGGCTCGCCCGCGCTGGGATACGTGATCGCAAGTGCGATGGTGATCAACATGGTGATCGCGGGGCTTGCGGGCACGGTGATCCCCGTGCTGCTGGAAAAGGTCGGTGTCGACCCGGCGCTGGCCTCGGGCGCCTTTGTGACCACGGTCACGGACGTGGTCGGCTTCTTTGCCTTCCTGGGCCTTGCCGTGCTGGTCCTGCTGTGACCCTGGCCGAGGCAAAGGCGGTGGCGCGCAAAGCGGCCTTCGCGCGGCGAAAGACGGCCCACGCGGCGGACCGCGGCAACAGTTCCTCTGCCCTTTCCGGAATCCTTGCAGGCTATCGCGGGGTGCCGCTTGCGGGCTTCCTGCCAATCCGTACGGAAATCGACCCCCGCCCGGCAATGGCAGAGGCCGCCGCTTACGGTCCTGTCGCGGTTCCGGTGATCATGGGGCCGGGCCGGCCGCTGGAATTTTCGCTGTGGGAACCCGGCATCGCCCTGCGCCAAGGGCCCTTCGGCGCCATGGTGCCAGAGTCCGACCGGTTCATCGAACCCGAGATCCTGATCGTGCCGCTGGTTGCCTTCACCCGGCAGGGCGGGCGTCTCGGCTATGGCGGCGGCTTTTACGACCGCACACTTCAACTGCTGCGCAGTCGGCGCGCCACGCTGGCAATCGGCTTTGCCTACGGCGCGCAGGAAACCGACGCACTGCCGCTCGAACCCACCGACCAGCCGCTCGACCTGGTGGTGACCGAGCAGGGCGTTCTCGATCCCCTGACCTTCTGAGTTTCTCGGGGTCACAAATATCCCGGGGTGAATTGGCCGCTTGCGGCCAAGAGGGGCTGGCCCCTTCCGCTCCCGCCCTCCCGCTCCCGCCCCTCCCGCTCCGCCCGTTCGCGGACAGCGTCGCAGTCCAGGAGATTCCGCTTTGCATTCCGGACGGCGGCGACTACCCATCCCCGCATGAGAACGCTATTCCTCGGAGATGTGATGGGCCGCGCCGGGCGCGCCGCCATCCGTGACACCCTTCCTCGGCTGCGCGCCGACTGGAAGCTCGATTTCGTCGTGGTCAACGGCGAGAACGCTTCTTCCGGTGCGGGGCTCACCGGCGAACATGCGCGCCTGCTGCTGGATTCGGGGGCCGATTGCGTGACGCTGGGCGATCACGCCTTCGATCAGAAGGACATGCTGAGCTTCATTGATTCCGAATCCCGCATCCTGCGCCCGCTGAACTATGCCAAGCAGGCGCCGGGGCGGGGCCACCGGCTGTTTTCCGATGCCCGCGGGCGCAAGATCCTCGTGCTTCAGGTGCTGGGACAGGTGTTCATGAAACGCCCCTTTGACGACCCGTTTTCGGCGGTGGATGCTGTGCTGCGCGCCCATCCCCTGGGCGGTCAGGCGCAGATGATCCTGGTAGACATGCATTGCGAGGCGACATCCGAAAAGATGGGCATGGGCCATTTCTGCGACGGTCGCGCCAGTCTTGTGGTCGGCACGCACACCCATGTGCCCACGGCGGATGCGCAGATCCTGCCCGGCGGCACGGCGTATCTTTCGGATGCGGGCATGTGCGGTGACTACAATTCGGTCATCGGCATGGACAAGGCCGAACCGATGCGCCGTTTCGTCACCGGCATGGGCAAGACGCGGTTCCAGCCCGCCCTGGGCGAGGCGACGCTGAGCGGTGTCTTTGTCGAAACCGACGACCGCACCGGCAGGGCGACCGCGATCCACATGATCCGGCAGGGCGGTCGGCTAACACCAGCCGCGCCATGATACCGGGTGGCCTTGTCGGTGTTGGCACAGCCGCGCCGTAGTGCGGCGCTTGTGAATGATCCGCCGCTCGGTCAGAATACGCGCGTCTGAGGGGCAGGGATTACTGGGCAAATGCAATTCATCGATCTGAGCCAGGGCGCGCAGGCGTTCATCACGATTGCCGTTGTGGCGGGCATGTTCACGCTGTTCGTGCGCGAATCCTTTCCGACCGAGGTTGTGGCCATCGGCGGTGTGGCCGTGCTGCTGGCGCTGGGGGTGCTGTCCTATGACGATGCGCTGGGCGTGCTGTCCAACCCCGCCCCTTGGACCATTGCTGCGATGTTCATCGTGATGGGCGCGCTGGTGCGCACCGGCGCGCTGGATGCCTTTACCACTGTGGCACAGGCGCAGGTGCAGAAACGGCCCCGGCGGGCGATGCTGGGCATTTTTGCGTTCGTCATCGTGGCCTCGGCCTTTCTGAACAACACGCCGGTGGTGGTGGTGATGCTGCCGATCTTTGTGCAACTGGCCAAGGTGCTGGGCGTTACCCCGTCCAAGCTGCTGATCCCGCTGAGTTATGCCGCGATCCTGGGGGGCACGACCACACTGATCGGCACTTCGACCAACCTGCTGGTGGACGGCGTGGCGCGCACAAGGGGGCTTGAACCGTTCACCATCTTCGAGGTGACGCCACTGGCCCTGATCCTGGTCGCAGGGGGCATGGGGTATCTGGCTCTTGTGGGGCGGTTCCTGCTGCCGGACCGGACCAGCATGGCAGGGATGCTGAGCGACCGCAGCCGGATGAAGTTCTTCACCGAAGCGGTGATCCCGCCCGACAGCAACCTGATCGACCGCGAGGTGCTGAGCGTGCAGTTGTTCAAGCGCGAAGGCGTGCGGCTGATCGACGTGATCCGGGGCGACGAATCGCTGCGCCGTGATCTGGCGGCGGTGTCGCTGAACGTCGGGGACCGCGTTGTCCTGCGCACGCAGATGACCGAACTGCTGAGCCTGCAAAGCAATCCGCAGCTCAAGCGTGTCGACCAGGTGTCGGCTGTGGAAACCTCGACGGTCGAGGTGCTGATCACGCCGGGTTGCAAGATGGTCGGGCGCAGTCTGGGCGCGCTGCGGCTGCGACGGCGGTTCGGGGTCTATCCGCTGGCCGTGCACCGGCGCAACCAGAACATCGGGCGCCAGCTTGACGAACTGGTGGTGCGGGTAGGCGATACCCTGCTGCTCGAAGGCGCGCCCGCAGACATCAAGCGGCTGGCCGAAGAGATGGCGCTTGTCGATGTCTCGCAACCCTCGGCGCGGGCCTACCGGCGCGGCCATGCCCCGATTGCCATCGGTGCGCTGATCGGCATCGTGGCGTTGTCGGCCTTCAACGTGGCGCCCATTCTGGCGCTTGCGGTGATCGCCGTGGCGGTGGTGCTTCTGACCGGTTGCATCGACGCGGACGAGGCGTTTTCCTATGTCGAAGGCCAGCTTCTTGCGCTGATCTTTGCCATGCTGGCCATTGGCGCGGCGCTTGAATCCTCGGGGGCTGTCGAACGGATCGTGGGCGGCGTGGCGCCCTATCTTGCCACGCTGCCGCATGTGCTGCTGGTCGCGGCGGTATTCATGCTGACCTCGACCCTGACCGAAATGGTGTCCAACAACGCCGTGGCGGTGGTGGTCACGCCGATCGCCATCGGGCTGGGCACGGCGCTGGGGGTCGATCCGCGCCCGCTGGTGATCGCGGTCATGGTCGCGGCCTCGTGCAGTTTTGCGACGCCCATCGGCTACCAGACCAACACCATGGTCTACGGCCCCGGCGGATACCGGTTCAGCGACTTTCTGCGGGTGGGGATTCCGATGAACATCGTGATCGGCGTGATCGCCTCCATCGCCATCCCGCTGCTCTGGCCGCTGGAACTGGCTCAGCCGTAGCGGGCGACAAAGCTGCGCAGGATGCGTTCGGGCATGGTGACATCGCTGGCGTGGCACATGTCGATCAGCGCCTCGGCGGTTGCGGGCGGGAAATAGCCGCGGTGGCGGTAGATGCGGATACGTTCGGCAAAGACTCCGGCATCCGCCTCTGGGTGGAACTGCGTCGCGTAGATGTTTGATTTGTAACGAATCATCTGGAACGGGCAGGGGTCCGAACGTAACAGATGGGTGCAGCCCTGCGGCAACTCCTGCACGGCCTCCTTGTGGCCGACAAAGGCGTCGAACCGCTCCGGCAGGCCGGCCAAAAGCGGGTCGTTCCGCCCCTCGGCTGTGATTTCGCAGCCCACGGCGCCCACATTTTCGCCAAAACGCGCCTTGCTGACCTCGGCGCCCAGATGATGCCCAAGGATGCCGATGCCATAGCAGCAGCCAAGAAAAGGCAGGTCGGCGCCGGTGATCTGCGGCATGAGCGACAGGATTGCCGCCTCGGCGCGCGCCTCGTCCGGGGCCTTGTCCGTCGGTGCGTCGCTGACGCAGCCCGGCCCGCCGCCGACGATCACGCCGGCATAATCGCTCAGGCACAGATCGGCAGGCAGATCCTCGCGTTCCAGCCGCAGGCGGCGGGTCTGGTCGGCGCACAGGCCGCCCTTGGCCAGAAAGGTCGCGTACTCGGCATCCGAGGCATCGGTTTCGGGACGAAGCTGAAGGATCAGGAACGGGCGCATCCGGTGGCTTTACCCCAGTTCGCGGCGGCGGACCAGTGTGGACGGGCTTGCCAGCCGGCCGCGCTAGGCCCTATAAGGCCGGGCGAAATTCAGGCATTGTTCAAGGGGCACGACCATGGCGGGTCATTCCAAATGGGCCAACATCCAGCACCGCAAGGGGCGTCAGGACGCCGTGCGCGCCAAGCTGTTTTCGAAACTGTCGAAAGAGATCACGGTTGCGGCCAAGATGGGCGATCCCGATCCCGAAAAAAACCCGCGCCTGCGGCTGGCGGTGAAAGAGGCCAAGTCAGTGTCGGTCCCCAAGGATGTGATCGACCGCGCCATCAAGAAGGCCATCGGCGGCGACGCCGAGAACTATGACGAGATCCGGTACGAAGGTCATGGCCCCAACGGTGTCGCGGTGATCGTCGAGGCGATGACCGACAACCGCAACCGCACAGCGTCCAACGTGCGCTCGACCTTTACCAAGAACGGCGGTAACCTGGGCGAAACAGGTTCAGTCGCCTTCATGTTCGAAAGGAAGGGCGAAATTTCCTATCCCCTTGGCGTCGGGGACAGCGATACGGTTATGATGGCCGCGATCGAGGCCGGTGCAGAGGATGTGGAAACCTCGGACGAGGGCCATGTGATCTGGTGTGCCGACACCGATCTGAACGACGTTGCGACCGCGCTGGAATCCGCGTTGGGCGAATCGGAGTCGACCAAACTGGTCTGGCGTCCGGGCACCACGACCGAACTCGACCTTGATGGCATGCAGACCCTGATGAAGCTGGTCGAGGCGCTCGAGGATGACGACGACGTACAGCGCGTCACCACCAATTTCGAAGCCAGCGAAGAGGTCATGGCCCAGCTCTGATGCATGCCGTGGCGCTGGTTTGCGCCTCGCAACCTTGTGCAGACCGCAATGCGTGGCGGATGCCGTGATGTCGGAGATATGATGCAGACAGCATTGGCGGGTTTCGGACTGGGGCTAAGCCTGATCCTTGCCATCGGGGCACAGAACGCCTTTGTCCTGCGGCAGGGGCTGGTCCGAAGCCATGTCTTTGCCGTCTGCCTGACCTGCGCCCTGTCCGATGCGCTGCTGATTGCCGCCGGGGTGGCGGGCTTTGGTACGCTGACACAGGCTGTGCCGGGTCTGGAATGGGGCATGCGCCTGTTCGGGGCGGCCTTCCTGCTGTGGTATGGCCTTAGGTCCCTGATCGCCGCCTGGCGCGGCGGAGAGACGTTGCGCGCCGAAGGCAGCACACAATCGCTGCGTGCGGCGCTTCTGACCTGCCTTGCGCTGACCTGGCTCAACCCGCATGTATATCTCGATACGGTGGTGCTGCTGGGCGCGGTCGCGGCACATTATGACGACCGACTGGCCTTTGCCCTTGGGGCGATGACCGCATCCTTCGTGTTCTTCTTTACGCTGGGCTATGGCGCGCGCGGGCTGTCGCCTGTGCTGGCGCGGCCGGGGGCCTGGCGGGTGCTCGATGTGCTGATCGGACTGCTGATGCTGGTCATCGCCGGATCGTTGCTGCTGGGCTGAAGCAGCAGAACAAAAGCTCTGCCTGTCCCGGTCCGGAATCCGCTTGCATCAGGCCGCCCGGACCGGCAGTTCAGGGGCGGGCAAAGACCGAAAGACCTGGCAACACATGACATCAACCACCGACATGCCGCCGGACCGTGCGTCCGGCAACCGGCCTATGGTCGGTATCCTGTGGATGGTGGTGACGGGGCTGTGCTTTGTCCTTGTGACGGCATTGGTCAAGACGCTGGGCACGCGTGTGCCAGCCGCCGAAAGCGCGTTTATCCGCTACCTTATGGGGCTGGTCTTTCTCATTCCGGTCTGGCGGCAGCTTGCCGCCGTGCGGCTCAGCCGACGGCAGTGGTCGCTGTTCGGGATGCGCGGGTTTGTCCACGCGCTTGGGGTGCTGTTGTGGTTCTACGCCATGGCCCGCCTGCCGCTGGCCGAGGTCACTGCGATGAACTATCTGACGCCGGTCGGGGTCACGATCCTGGCGGTGATCTTGCTGCGCGAGCGTCTGGCGACGCGGCGCATCCTTGCGATCTGCGCGGCGCTGGCCGGGGCGCTGCTGGTCCTGCGTCCGGGGTTCCGGGAACTTGATCCGGGGCACTTTGCGATGCTGGGCACGGCGCTGTTCTATTCCGGCTCTTACCTGACCGCCAAGATCCTGTCGGACGAGGTGTCGGCGGTTGCGGTCGTCGCGCTGCTGTCGGTCACGGTGACCATCTGCCTTGCCCCCTTTGCCTGGGCGCAGTGGGTGACGCCCAGCCTTGCGGATCTGGGCGTGCTGTTCGGCGTGGCGTTCTTTGCGACGGCGGGGCACTTCACGATGACGCTGGCCTTTGCGGCGGCGCCGGTGACAATCACGCAGCCGGTAACCTTTCTTCAGCTTGTCTGGTCGGTGCTGCTGGGCGCCGCGTTCTTTGGCGAATCACCGGACCCCTGGGTGATCGCGGGGGGCTGCGTGATCCTGGCGTCAGTCAGTTTCATCACCTGGCGCGAGGCGCGACTGAAGCGCAGGCACATCACACCGCCCGCACCGGCGACAAAGGTCTGATCCGCCCGGAATTGTCGCAATTGGCGGAAAGATGTCCCCGAGTTTGCAGAGTCCGGACCAAAATTTCAGCATCGTCACCGCCGCAGGACAGGGAGTTCCCGTGATTGCGAAGCTTTGATTGACCAGTCAGTCAATGATTGGCAGGCTGCACCCGTCAAGGGGGATTCGCAATGCCGAAGATCGGGATGGAGCCGCAGCGCCGCGCCGCGCTCGTTCATGCCACCGTACAGGAAATCGGCGCCGCCGGTTCGCTGGATGTGACCGTCGGGCAGATCGCGCGGCGGGCCGGCATGTCATCCGCGCTGGCCCATCACTACTTTGGCGGCAAGGCGCAGATCTTTCTGGCGGCCATGCGCCACATTCTGACCGAATATTCGGCCGAAGTCCGCTCCGCGCTTCGCGCGTCACATCGCCCCGAAGACCGGCTGCGCGCCATCATCGAGGCAAACTTTGCCCAAAGCTGTTTCGAACCGCCCGTAATTTCAGCCTGGCTCAGTTTTTATGTGCTTGCGCAGCGTGATCCCGATGCGGCGCGCCTGCTTCGGGTCTATCAGAGGCGGCTGCGGTCCAACCTGATACACGCGCTCCGGGTCCACATGGCTCAGCCCGCGCCCGCCGCCGAAGTGCTGGGTGCGCTGATCGACGGGTTCTACCTGCGTGCGGCCCTGGGCAGCGCGGGATTTGAAGAAAGTGCCGTCGCGCAGGTCCTGACCTGCGGCGAAGCACTGATCGAGAGGCAGAACAACACATGACACAGAACATATTGATCGTGATGGTGGACCAGCTGAACGGAACGCTGTTCCCGGACGGACCGGCGGAGTGGCTGCACGCGCCCAACCTGAAACGGCTTGCGGCCCGGTCGACCCGGTTCGCCAATGCCTATACCGCGTCGCCCTTGTGCGCGCCGGGGCGGGCGGCCTTCATGTCGGGGCAATTGCCCAGCGGGACAGGCGTCTACGACAATGCCGCCGAGTTCGCCTCTTCCATTCCAACCTACGCCCACCACTTGCGGCGCGCGGGCTACCAGACCTGCCTGTCGGGCAAGATGCACTTTGTCGGCCCCGACCAGTTGCACGGCTTTGAACAGCGGCTGACGACCGACATCTACCCCGCCGATTTCGGCTGGACCCCGGATTACCGCAAACCCGGCGAACGGATCGACTGGTGGTATCACAACATGGGCTCGGTTGTGGGCGCGGGTGTCGCCGAGACCAGCAACCAGATGGAATATGACGACGAGGTGGCCTTCCTTGCGCAACAGAAACTGTACGATCTGGCGCGTGGTGCAGACCCGCGCCCCTGGTGCCTGACGGTCAGCTTCACTCATCCGCATGATCCGTATGTGGCACGGCGGAAATACTGGGATCTGTACGAAGAGTGTGACCACCTGCTGCCCAAGGTTCCGGCGATGGATTACGCCGACCATGACCCCCATGCGCAGCGCATCTTTGATGCCAACGACTGGCGGTCCTACGACATCACAGAAGAACATATCCGCCGGGCGCGCAGGGCCTATTTCGCCAATATCTCTTACCTCGACGACAAGATCGGCGAGGTGCTGGATGTGCTCGAACGCACCCGGCAAGAGGCGATTGTCGTCTTGGTCAGCGACCACGGCGACATGCTGGGTGAACGGGGCCTGTGGTACAAGATGTGCTTTTACGAAGGCTCGGCGCGGGTGCCGATGATGATCGCCGCGCCGCAGATGACGCCGGGCCTGGTCAGCGTGCCGGTCAGCAATATCGACATCTGTCCGACGCTGTGTGACCTGGCAGACGTCAGCATGGCAGAGGTGATGCCCTGGACCACCGGGGAAAGCCTTGTGCCGCTGGGGCAGGGTGGCACGCGGCAAAGCCCGGTCGCCATGGAATACGCCGCCGAAGCCTCGTATTCGCCAATGGTGGCCCTGCGCGAGGGGCAATGGAAATACACCAACTGCGCGCTTGATCCCGAACAGCTTTTCGATCTGGACGCAGATCCGCACGAACTGCGCAATCTGGCCGAAGCGCCCGAACATGCCGCGGTGCTGGAACGCCTGCGCATCATGGCGGCGGCACGCTGGGATCTTGAAGCATTCGACGGCGAGGTGCGCGAAAGCCAGGCGCGGCGCTGGGTCGTCTACGAGGCGCTGCGGCAGGGGGGATTTTACCCCTGGGATTTCAGCCGCTGCAAAAAGCCAGCGAAAGGTATATGAGAAATCACATGGACCTGAACGATCTCGAAGGATCGAAAAGGTTCCCGCGTGGCGAGTGACCTGGCGATTTTCCGCCTTGATAGGGGAACCGGACCGGTGAAACCCTGTTGTCATACGACACTGGGACCGGCTGCACATCGGACATAAGAAATAAAAAAGGGGATAGATATATGACATACCTGATCTCGTTCGGGATCCTGATGGCCTTTGGGCTGGTGATCTTCGTGACCATAAAATGGTGGAACTTGCGGTTGACCGGGCCGGACCCCGTGCCGCTGTTCGTGTTCATCGCGATCCTGTTCACCTCTGGCCTCGATGTGGGGCTGATCATGTTCCCCCTCGCCTTCGACTATCCGCTCTATGCTGATACCGAAACCAATCCGGCCTATGCCTTCACCAATCCGCTGGCGCTGGAATTCGGCTTCTGGGGGTTCCTGATCTGGGCCTTCTACTTCCTCACCGCCTTTTATTTCTGCGCGATCGAACCGCGGGTTAAATTCTTTGAAAAGCCGCTCGTTCGGCTGGTGAACAACATCGTCATCGTGACGACCTGCGCCTTTACCGGGTCGCTTTTCCTGATCTATCTGCCGTATTACCTGCCCTCCATCGGGGATGGGGAATCGGTTGTCACCACCTTCTATGTCATCGTCTTCGCGGTGATCCTGGCCGCGTCCTACAGCTCGACCGACATCAAGTTCGTGAAGGTGCTCAGCATCGGGTCGACCGTGCTGTTCCTTGCGCTGATCCTTGGGATGTGGGTCTATGCGGGCATGTCGATCAGCGAATTCGGCACGACCATCGGCAACATCGGCGGCTATTTCGGCAACATCCACAGGTTCGTGCTGCCACTGACGGACTATCACGAATTCTACCTGTTCTGGTGGTTCGCCTGGTCGGTGATGATCGGGCAATTCACCTCGCGCTTTGTCGGCGGGATGAAGACCCAGCACATGCTGGCCGCGCTGTTGATCATCCCGTCCATCCCGCTCGCCGTGTGGTTCGCGGTGCTGTATTACTACTACGAAAACAGCATCTCGACCGATGGTCTGGTCAATTGGGCGATGGTTCTGGTCGGGACGACCTTTGTGATCAACTCGCTTGACTCGCTGATCCGCCTCTATACGGACAACCTGAACTTGACGACGCAGCGCTTCGGCAAATGGACCTATGTCGCGGGCAACACCTTTGTGCTGTTCACCCTGACCCTGCTGTTCAAAAGCCAGTGGCTTCAGATCGAATGGATCGGCGGCATCGTCATCGCGCTTTACGTGGGCACGCTGGTCACCATCGCCATGCGGCACCGCCACGTGATGACCGACGTCAAGGGAACCTACAAGAAACCCGCGCTCGACTTCGATTGATTTCGGGGGCCTGACGCCCCGGGCCGCAGCGTCCGGCGCGGAATCGAAAAGGAAAAAGACTTCATGCAGACGCAACCGAAAGCCAGTCACTTCATCGACGGCGATTATGTCGAAGATACCAACGGGGACAGGATCGAGGTGGTCTATCCGGCCACGGGCGAGGTTATCGCAACGGTACATGCCGCCACCCCTGCGGTGATCGAACAGGCCATCACGGCGGCGCACAAGGCGCAAAAAGTTTGGGCCTCGATGACCGGAACGGAACGGGGCCGCGTGCTGCGGCGCGCCGCCGACATCATGCGGCTGCGCAATCACGACCTGTCGGTGCTGGAAACCTGGGACACCGGCAAGCCATATCAGGAAACCTCTGTCGCCGATGCGACCAGCGGCGCCGATGCGCTTGAATACTTTGGCGGGCTGGCCGGATCGCTGACGGGCGAACATATCCAGCTGGGCGAAAACTGGGTCTATACACGGCGCGAACCGCTTGGGGTCTGCGTCGGCATCGGGGCCTGGAACTATCCGACGCAGATTGCCTGCTGGAAAGGCGCACCGGCGCTGGCCTGTGGCAATGCGATGATCTTCAAACCATCCGAGAATACGCCGCTTTGCGCATTGAAGGTGGCCGAGATCCTGATGGAGGCGGGGGCGCCCGCAGGCATCTACAACGTCGTGCAGGGCATGGGCGCGGTGGGTGCCGCGCTGGTCACGGACCCGCGCGTCGACAAGGTGTCGCTGACCGGATCGGTCCCCACGGGGCGAAAGGTCTATGCCGCCGCTGCCGAAGGTATCAAACACGTCACCATGGAACTGGGCGGCAAGTCGCCGCTGGTCATCTTCGACGATGCCGATCTCGAAGATGCGGTGGGCGGCGCGATCATGGCGAACTTCTATTCTTCGGGACAGGTCTGTTCCAACGGCACCCGGGTGTTCGTGCAAAAGGGCATCCGCAAACGGTTCGTTGCACGTCTGTCCGAACGTCTGGGCAATGCGGTGTTCGGCGATCCGATGGACCCGGCCACAAGCTTCGGCCCGCTTGTCAGCGCACGTCAGCTTGAGATCGTGATGGGCTACATCGCCAAGGGCGTAGAAGAAGGCGCCACGCTGGTCCGCGGCGGCGAACGGCTGGATCAGCCGGGCTTCTGGCTCACTCCGGCGATCTTCGACAACGTGACCGACGACATGACGATTGCCCGCGAAGAGATCTTCGGGCCGGTGATGTCGGTGCTCGAATTCAAGGACGAGGACGAGGTGATCGCCCGCGCCAACGACACCGAATTCGGCCTGTCCGCCGGGGTCTTCACCAATGACCTCAAGCGGGCGCACCGGGTGATTGCCCAGCTTGAGGCGGGCACCTGCTATATCAACTCGTACAACGATGCGCCCGTCGAGGCGCCGTTCGGAGGCATGAAGAATTCCGGCGTGGGACGCGAGAATTCGAAGGCGGCGATCGAACATTATTCGCAGCTGAAGACGGTCTTTGTCCGGATGGGGCCCGTCGAAGCACCGTTCTGACGGTGCATGCCGGGGATTGCGGCCTTGCCCGGGTCTGGTCCGGGTCGGCCTTGGGTATTGAAAACCGCTGGGACGCGGTTGCGGGGCATGTCGTCCCTGCAACCGTCCGTTCCAGTGCAGAGGGCGGTTCTTCCGCGCTCCGGGAGGACGGTCCGACCGGTTCCGTGGCGCGGCACATCGTCCATGAGAGGTAAGACATGAATGCGGAATATGTGATTGTTGGGGCAGGGTCGGCAGGCTGTGCCATGGCCTACCGGCTGGCAGAGGCCGGGAAATCGGTTCTGGTGATCGAACATGGCGGGTCCGATGCGGGGCCGTTCATCAACATGCCGGGCGCGCTCAGCTATCCGATGAACATGAAGATGTATGACTGGGGATACGAGAGCGAGCCAGAGGAACATCTTGGCGGCCGCAGGCTGGCCTGTCCGCGCGGCAAGGTGATCGGCGGGTCCTCAAGCATCAACGGCATGGTCTACGTGCGTGGCCATGCGATGGATTTTGACCACTGGCGCGACACCGGTGCCGAGGGATGGGGTTATGCCGACGTGCTGCCCTATTTCCGCCGGATGGAACATTGGCACGGCGGCGAATCCGGCTGGCGCGGCACGGACGGGCCGCTGCACATCACGCGCGGCAAGCGGGACAATCCGCTGGTGCAAGCCTTTGTCGACGCCGGGATCGAGGCCGGGTACGAGGCGACCGAGGATTACAACGGGGAAAAGCAGGAAGGCTTTGGCCCGATGGAAGCGACGATTCACAATGGCGAACGCTGGTCGGCGGCCAAGGCCTATCTGCGCCCGGCGCAAAAGCTGGGGGCACAGGTGGTGCGGGCGCTGGCGCAGCGGGTCGTGATCAAGGACGGGCGCGCCGTCGGGGTCGAGGTTCTGCGCGGCGGCAAGACCGAGGTGATAACGGCAGAGACCGAGGTCATATTGGCGGCGTCCTCGCTCAATTCGCCAAAGTTGCTGATGCTGTCGGGGATCGGCCCGGAGGCGCATCTGGCCGAGCATGGCATCGACGTTGTCGCGGATCGTCCCGGCGTCGGGCAGAACCTGCAGGACCACCTCGAACTTTACATCCAGATGAAGGCGACGCAGCCGGTATCGCTGTTCACCTACTGGAACCTTCCGGGCAAGGCTTATGTCGGGGCGCGCTGGCTGCTGCTCAAGGATGGGCCGGGGGCCTCGAACCAGTTCGAATCGGCGGCTTTTGTGCGCTCCGCGCCCGGGGTGCCCTATCCCGACATCCAGTATCACTTTCTGCCGCTGGCGGTGCGGTATGACGGCAAGGTCGCCGCGGAGGGGCACGGGTTTCAGGCCCATGTCGGTCCCATGCGGTCAAAATCGCGCGGCGCGGTCACGCTGAGGTCCGCCGATCCGGCGGATGCGCCGGTGATCCGCTTCAACTACATGAGCCATCCGGACGACTGGTCAGATTTCCGCACCTGCATCCGCCTTACCCGCGAAATATTTGCGCAAGCGGCGTTCGCCGCCTATGCCGGGCATGAAATCCAGCCGGGCGCGGATGTGCAAAGCGATGCCGAACTGAATGCCTTCATCGCCGAACATGCCGAAAGCGCCTATCACCCCTGCGGCACCTGCCGGATGGGGGCACCGGACGATCCCGGCGCCGTGGTCGATTCCCACGGCAGGGTGATCGGGGTCGAGGCGCTGCGGGTCGCAGATTCCTCGATCTTTCCGCGCATCACCAATGGCAATCTCAACGGACCCTCGATCATGGTCGGAGAAAAGATCGCCGATCACGTTCTGGACCGCAGCCTGGCCGCGGTGAACGACGAACCCTGGATCAACCCGCGCTGGGAAACGGCCCAGCGTTAACGTGAGTTAACAAATAAAGCACGGCGTTAACTTGGGTTAACAAATAGAGCACAGCGTTAACCGAGGTTAACGAAAAGGGTTGATGTCGCGGTTGTTTGCCCTGATGTTAACCCGATGTTAAGATTTTGTTCCCTAATTGTTCTGTGTGCGCTCGCGCACCCGGTTGTGGCGCAGCCGTCGGGTGTGATCCGTGTGATCGACGGCGATACCTTTGACGTGGGTGACATCCGTGTGCGGCTGCATGCTGTGGACGCGCCCGAGGCTGATCAGACCTGCGACGGACCGGACGGTGCGGCCTGGGACTGCGGCGCTTGGGTCAGCGCCGAGGTGCGCGACAGGTATCAGGGGCATGTGGCTGTTTGTGAACAGACCGATATGGATCGCTACGGTCGCGTTGTCGCCCGCTGCGCGGTGAACGGTCAGGACATCGGCGAGGCGCTGGTAAGCGACGGCCTGCTTCTGGCTTATCGCAGATATGGCTGGGATTACGATCTGGCCGAAAAGGCGGCTGTGGTCGCGGAACGCGGGCTGCATGGTTCGGCATTCCAGCGGCCTGCGGCCTTTCGGGCCGACCAGCGGCCAAAGCCGCAGGTCGCTCAGGACAGTAACTGCCCGATCAAAGGCAACCTGTCCGGAAACGGCGCGATCTATCATGTGCCCGGACAACAGCATTACGACAGGACAGTGATAAACACCTCTGACGGCGAGCGCTGGTTTTGCAGCGAATCCGAGGCGGTATCAGCAGGCTGGCGGCCCGCGCGGCGCTAGGAACCGGCCAGCATGTCCTTGATCGGCGTGACGATCACGCTGGAATTGGGCCGGGCCGTTGCGCCAAAGGTCGCGACGATACTGCCGTCCGGGGCAATCAGCACCTTGTTGAAATTCCACGAAGGCGTGAACCCTGCGGTCTTTTCCACCCATCTGTAGAACGGATGCGCACCGGGGCCACGCACTGGGGTGATGTCCGTCATCGGCAGGGTCAGACCGAAATTGACTTCGCAGAATTCCTTGACTTCCTCTGCGCTTGCCAGTTCCTGGCGGAAATCGTCGGACGGCACGGCCAGCACGATCAGGCCCTCGTCCCGGTAATCGTCATACAACGCCTGAAGCCCTTCATATTGCGGGGTAAAGCCGCAGCGCGATGCGGTGTTGACCACAAGCACCGGGTGCCCGGCCCAGTCGGCGGTGTCGATGGTGCCGCCATCGATATTGTCGAAGGTAAAGGTTTCCAGCGCGGCGGCGGGCAGGGCGGTTGCCAAGCTCAGGGCAATGGCCATCAGGGTACGGGTCATGGGTCTATGCCTCCTATTGACCAAGATAGCACGACCCGCCCGGTTTCAAGAGCACTCACATCCCCCTAGCCAGGGCACATCCGCGTGATTATCTTGACGCAAACGGAGGATATGTCATGGCAGGTGGATGGTCGCGCGATGGCGCGGTAAACGAACAGATCGAAGCATCGATCGCGGACGAACTGGCGCGCCTCAAATCCCGGCGCGGCCCGGTGGGCGAAAGCGCCGAGTTTTGCGTGGAATGCGAGGAACCTATCCCCGAAGCGCGGCGCGTGGCCTTGCCGGGGGTGAAGCTGTGCATCGACTGCCAGCAGGAACGCGACGGTGCCTACAAGATGCGCGGCGGCATCAACCGGCGCGGATCGAAGGATTCGCAATTGAAGTAAAGGGGGCCGGGTGCGACCAAAATCGCGCCCAGCTACCCCCAAAATTCAGGCCCGGCGCAGGGTCGACGCCTGCGCGTCCGGACACCCCACACCGGACCGCAAGCGCCCCTTCGGCCTGCGCTCTCAGTCTTCCATCGCCTCCAGCTCGTCGATGAATCCCGATATCATCGACAGCCCTTTGTCCCAGAATTTCGGATCCGACGCATCCAGGCCGAATGGCTCCAGCAATGCCTTGTGGTGCTTGGACCCGCCCGCCTTGAGCATGTCGAAATATTTCTCCTGAAACCCCTCGGGCTGTTCCTGATAAACCGCGTAAAGCGCGTTCACCAAACCGTCGCCAAAGGCATAGGCATAGACGTAGAACGGTGAATGCACGAAATGCGGGATATAGGCCCAGAAGGTTTCGTACCCCGGCATGTATTCAAAGGCATCGCCCAGCGATTCCGCCTGCACCGACATCCAGAGCGCATTTATGTCGTCGGGGGTCAGTTCGCCGCCGCGACGTGCGGCATGCAGCTTGCATTCAAAGTCATAGAACGCGATCTGGCGCACGACCGTGTTTATCATGTCCTCGACCTTGCCTGCGAGCAGCACCTTGCGTTCACCGTCCGTCCTGGCATTGTCCAGCATCCGCCGGAACGTCAGCATCTCGCCGAAGACACTGGCGGTTTCGGCAAGAGTGAGGGGCGTGGACGACAGCATCTCGCCTTGCTCCGCCGCCAGCACCTGATGCACGCCGTGGCCCAGTTCATGCGCCAGCGTCATAACGTCGCGCGGTTTGCCAAGGTAGTTCAGCATCACATAAGGGTGCACATCCGTCACTGTGGGATGGGCGAATGCCCCCGGCGCCTTGCCCGGCTTCACGGCGGCATCGATCCAGCCGCGGTCAAAGAACGGCTCTGCGATCTTCGCCATGCGGGGGTCGAATTCGGCGTAGGCGTTCATCACCGTGGCGCGGGCGTCGTCCCAGGTGACGGTCTTCGGCTCTTCCAGCGGCAGGGGCGCGTTACGGTCCCAGACCTGCATCACATCCAGCCCCAGCCACTTGCGCTTGAGGTTGTAATAACGGTGCGACAGCTTGGGATAGGCCGCAACCACCGCATCGCGCAGCGCCTCGACCACCTCGGGCTCCACATCATTGGCCAGATGCCGCCCGGTCTGCGCCGTGGGCATGCCGCGCCAGCGGTCCATGATCTCTTTTTCCTTGGCCTGCGTGTTGTGCACGCGCGAAAAGGTGCGGATGTTGGCGCCAAACACCCGCGCCAGTTCTTCGGCGGCCGCCTGACGTTTGCTCCGGTCGGGATCGGTCAGCAGGTTGAGCACGGATTCGATGCTCAGCGCGTCGCCGTCGATGTCGAATTCCAGCCCCGCGATTGTCTCGTCGAACAGCCGCTCCCAGGCGTCGCCGACCACGCCCACGTCGTGCAGAAACTTCTCCATCTCGTCCGAAAGCTGATAGGGCTTCAGCGCGCGGATGCGGTCAAAGGCGGGTTTGTAGCGCGCAAGGTCGCTGTTTGTGGCGAACAAGCCATCCAGAAACCCATCGTCCAGACGGTTCAGCTCGAGCGTGAAAAACACCAGCGGCGTGGTGTAGATGGTGATCTTTTCTTGCGTGTCGGACAGGAACTTGGTCCGGCTGCTGTCGGTGGTCAACTGGTAATAGCGCAGGCCCGCAAAGGACATGATCCGCCCTGAGATATTTGCGATTTTTTCTTGGCGGCGAATCGCGGTCAGGAAACCTGCGGCGTCCAGATCGGCAAGCTTGCCCTGATAATCTTCGGAAAAGCTGGCACAGGCCTGTTCGAGCCAGTCAAGATCGCGCTTGAGCTCCGGCGCGTCCGTTCCGGTGTAAAGATCGGACAGGTCCCATTCCGGCAAGTCGCCAAGGTCGCGGCCCCCGGCAGAGGCATTGGCATCGAACAGCGGGCGCTTGGTCATGGGGTTCTCCTTTATTCGTTGAGACAAGAGGTAGGGTGCGGTGGCGCGGGCCTCAAGGGCAAACCGCTTTGACGGACCATTGCCCAAAGGCTACCGGGGGCCATTCCTAACCGAATGCGTCCAGAATGGCGCGCAAATCGTCCAGAGAATTCGCCTCGGCCAGCGGTTTGTCGTGGCGCCAGCGCGACATCCGGGGAAAGCGCAGGGCAACGCCGGACTTGTGCCGCGGGCTTTCGTGAATCCCCTCGAATGCGATCTCGAAGACATGTTCGGGGCGCACCTGCCGCACCGGGCCGAACCGTTGCAGCGTGTTCTTGCGCACCCATGCGGTGATCTTGGTGAACTCGGCGTCCGTCAACCCGCTGTACGCCTTGGTAAAGGGCACAAGCTCGTTGCCCTGCCAGACAGCAAAGGTGAAATCAGTGAACAGGTTGGCGCGCCGCCCGTGGCCGGCCTGAGCATAGATCATCACGGCGTCGATGGTCAGCGGATCAAGCTTCCATTTCCACCAGTCGCCCTTCCTGCGGCCCGCCAGATAGGGGCTGTCGAGCCGTTTCAGCATCAGCCCCTCGGCGCGGGCGTCGCGGGCGGTGGCGCGGATTTTGGCCAGCGCCTGCCAGGTGTCGAAGGCAATGACGCCAGATGCGCGCACCGGCGCCTCGGGCGGCAAGGCGGACAACACCGTTTCAAGCCGCGCGCGGCGGTCCCGCAGCGGTGTGTCGCGCAGATCGGCACCGTTCAGTTCAAGAAGATCGTAAGCCAGCAGAACCACCGGCGCGTCCTTCAGCAGCGTTTTCGGCACGGTCTTGCGCCCGATCCGTTTTTGCAACGTATTGAAGGACATCGGCGCGGTGCCGTCCCAGGTGACGATCTCGCCGTCGATCACCGTGCCGTCGGGCAGGAAATCCCGCGCCCGTGCCAGTTCGGGAAACCGGTCAGTGATCAGCTCTTCGCCGCGCGACCAGACGTGGTGTTCTCCTTCGCGCAGGATCAACTGGCCCCGGATGCCGTCCCACTTCCATTCGGCCTGCCAATACTCTGATGATCCAAGCTTTTCCGGGGCATCTTCAAGCTGATAGGCAAGCTGGAACGGGTAGGGACGGCTGAGGTCCGCAGCCTTGTCCTCGGCCTCGATCAGGGCGTGATAGGTGGTCGAATCCGGCGTCCACCCCCCCATCAGCCGATGCGCAAGGTTCGCCTCGTCCTGTCCGGTGGCCAGTGCCAGCGCGCGGGTCATCAGTTTCTGGCTCACTCCGATGCGAAAGCCCCCGGTGATCAGCTTGTTGAACAGAAACCGTTCGGTGCTGTCCAACTGACCCCAAGCGTCAAGGATGCGTTGCTTGCGCCCCTCGGGCGTCACCTTTGAAAGGTCGCGCAACATCGAGATCCAGTAAGACAAAGGCAGATCTGTCGTTGTCTCTGGCTCTGGCAGAACCAGGGCGATTGTTTCGGCAAGGTCGCCGACGACCGGATAGGATTCTTCCAGCAGCCAGAGCGGCACCCGGGCGCTTTCCGCAGCCCATTCGCGCAACTGCGTCGTGGTGACGGCCCGTTTCGGGCGACGACCGGAAAACAACGCGATGGTCCAAAGCTTGTCACTGTCAGGGGCGTGGGTGAAGTAATGCGCCAAAGCCCTTGTTTTCAAGCTTGTTTTGGTGGTCTGGTCGATGGCGGTGAAAAGGGCTGCAAATTCCTTCATGCGGCATCTTCCGTTGTCCCGTCGTCCTCATCTCCGCCGAACTCGGTCGGCACCACTTTTGCAGCCCAGCCCATTTCGGTCAGCGCGCGTGCGAAAATGTCGGTGTAACCATGTGTCACGTATATGTTTTCCGCACCCGTCGCACGGATCGCCGTCAGCAAACCGTCCCAGTCGGCGTGATCGGACATGACAAATCCACGATCAGCGGCGCGCCGCCTGCGCACGCCACGCAGACGCATCCAGCCAGAGGCAAAACCGGATGAGGACACCCCGAACCGCCGCGACCACGGCGAACCAAGCGCAGAGGGCGGCGCGATCACAAGCGCGCCGGGATGGTCCCTGATATGGATGTCCGGCGTGACGCGGATCGTGTCCGGAAGGGTATAGCCCTGCGCGCGCAGGATTTCATTTGTCGCCTCGACCGCTCCATGTGTCAGGATCGGCCCGGTCCCCGGGTCCAGCAGCGTCATCAGCCGCTGCGCCTTCCCCAGCGCATACGCGCCAAGGATCGTCGTGACCCCGTTCGCTGCGTTTGCGGACCACCAGCCGTTCAATTCCGCCGCGACTTCGGACTGGTCGGCCCATTTGAACACCGGCAGCCCGAAGGTACATTCCGAGATGAAGCTGTGGCAGGGAACAGGCTCGAACGACTCCGACAAACCGTCGGGCACGATCTTGTAATCGCCCGAAACCACCCAGACCTCGCCCTTGACGGCGACACGGATCTGCGCCGATCCGGGGATATGCCCGGCCGGGTGGAACGACACCTCGGCATCGCCGATCCACAGCGTTTCGCCGTAGCACACAGTTTCAAGGGTGATGTCGCCCAGACGGTGGCGGATCACCGGCGCGGCCTGTCGCGTGGACAGGTAGCGGCCATGGCCCGGGCGGGCGTGATCGGCATGGCCATGTGTGATCAACGCCCGGTCCACGGGGCGCCAGGGATCGATGTAAAAGCCGCCCGCCGGGCAGAAGATGCCCCGTTCGGTGAAGGTGAGGACCGGTGCGCGCATGAAACGTTACATAGGATGCCCGCGCGGCGATGCCAGAGGCGTCAGGCAGTCCCGACGCCACCGTCGTCAGACAGGCCGTACGCCAGTGGCGTCACGCGGTCTGCACGCTTTGACCGGCCGGCGCGGCGCTGTCGAACAGGGCCAGTATCTTTGGCATCAGCTGCGCACGGATCTTCGGACCTTCCATCAGCACCTCGTGTTCGCCGCCTTCGACGATCTCGAGTGTGCCACGCGGCCAGCGTGCCATGCGGTCGCGGATGCGGGGGACATCGACGATCCGTTCGTTCGCTCCGACGAAGGTCAGACAGGGCAGGTCGGGCGAAGGCCGCCGGTTCAGCGCACGACATTCCTGCAAGGACTGGTGCAGCCAGCGCAGTGACGGACCGCCCAGGGCAAGCCCAGGCACTTCGGCCACCTGTCGGCGCATGTAGGCAAACATCCCGGGATCGCGGGTCAGCAGATTGGCCTCGAACGGTTCGCTGATGACGTAGCTTGCCGGCTTTGTACCCGGCGCGAACATGTGGCCCAGACCGACCTGGCCGCTTCCCCAGCTGAGCGCCCAGGCGGCAGGGCGCAGCGGTCTTGACATCTGGATGCCCCACATCGGGCCGGTGAACACGCAGGACGCCACGGGCAGGCCGTCCATGACCGCCCGCAGACCGATGCAACCACCCATGGAATGTGCAATCAGGTGCAGCGGACGCGGCAGGTCCAGCGCCTCGGCCACGGCGCCCATGGCGGCGACATCGCGCTGGTAATCGGTGAATAGGGCGACATGCCCGATCAGCGCATCCGCCAGCATCCGGTCCGCAAGCCCCTGACCGCGCCAGTCGATGGTCAGGGTGTCGTAACCTGCCGCCGACAGATCGCAGGCCGTGCGGCCGTATTTCTCGACATATTCCGTGCGGCCCGGGAACAGCAGGACAGTGCCCCGCGATGTCCCTTCAGCCGGGTAATGGGCCACGCGCAGGCGCAGCCCGTCTTCGGAATGGATCCAGAACGCGCTTGCCCCGGCGGGTCCTTCAGCCAGATCGGCACGGAACGGGGCAGGGGTCAGATCCATGATTCCCCCTATCCCAGCACCGAGGCGAGCTTCATCGCCATGCCCATGTCGCCGTCGATGGCCAGCTTGCCGGACATGAAGGCATTTGTGGGGTTCAGATCGCCTTCGAAGATCGCGCGGAACGTGTCGGCGTCGGCGGACAGCGTGACATCGGCGGCCTCGTCGCCGGGATGGGCGCCGGTCGAATCGAGCATGAAAGTGCCTTCGTCCTTCACGTCGAACTTGGCGGTGCCGTCAAAATCCTGGCCTGCCATCTTCTCGTTCATCGCCTTCATCGCCTCGGTCATATATTCACTCATCCGTGCTCTCCCTGATCTGCATCATCTTGCGGGTGGTAATTCACGCAGGCTGCGCTACCCTGCATCCAGGTTATGAGCATGGTGCAGATGAAACACAAATCTACCGTGGCGGCACTTGCCGCTCTAGTCATAAATTCCCTACCCCTGTCCGCTACCGCACAGGAAAGTGCACAGGAAACCGTACAGGAAACGGATCGCAGCGCGACGTTGTTGCAGGATCTCGCCCAGGCGGACGAGGCAGAGGCGGCGCGGCTGGAAAGGGAGATTCGCCTGGAATGGTCCAAAAGCGGCTCAGCTGCGATGGACCTGCTGCTCAAGCGTGGGCGTGACGCGCTCGAGGTGAACGACACCCGCACCGCCATCGACCATTTCACCGCCCTGACCGACCATGCCCCGGACTTTGCCGAAGGCTGGCACGGTCTCGCGATGGCTTTTTATCAAAGCGAACAACTGGGTCTGACGGCCAATGCGCTTGAACACACGCTTGCGCTTAATCCAAGGCATTTTGGCGCGCTGCGGGGTCTGGGCGCATTGTTCGACCAGCTGGGCAAGCCTGCCCTTGCGTATGATGTCTATTCCCGGGTACTTGAGATCCGACCGCATGATCCGGATGTGACGGCCGCTTTGAAGCGGCTCGAGACCGGGGTGCGGGGCACCGAGCTGTAATCAGCCTCTGGAAGAGTATGAAGGGCGGCTCATGGCCGAACGCGCACGGGTCGCGGCCATCCTTGGCCCGACGAACACTGGCAAGACCCATTACGCCATAGAACGGATGCTGGGCTATCGCACGGGCATGATCGGTCTGCCGCTGCGCCTGCTTGCGCGCGAGGTTTATGACAGGATCGTCGCGGTGCGCGGCCCCGGTGTGGTCGCGCTGGTGACAGGCGAGGAACGCATCGTCCCGCCCCGCGCCGCCTATTGGGTCTGCACGGTCGAGGCGATGCCCGAGGGCATGGGCACGGATTTTGTCGGCGTGGACGAAATCCAGCTTTGCGCCGACCCCGAACGGGGCCACGTCTTTACCGACCGTCTGCTGCGTATGCGCGGCCAGCACGAAACGCTTTTCATGGGGTCCGACACGATGCGCGGCCCCATCGCGGCGCTTGTGCCCGGCGTCGAGTTCGTGCGCCGCGAACGGATGAGCACACTTAGCTATACCGGCCCGAAGAAGATTTCGCGCCTTGCCCCGCGCAGCGCGATCGTCGGCTTTTCGGTCGACAACGTCTATGCCATTGCGGAACTGCTGCGCCGTCAGAAGGGGGGCGCGGCGGTGGTCATGGGCGCGCTCAGCCCGCGCACGCGCAATGCGCAGGTCGAGCTTTATCAGAACGGCGACGTGGACTACCTGGTGGCGACCGATGCCATCGGCATGGGCCTGAACCTTGACATCGACCATGTGGCGTTTTCGGCGCTCACCAAGTTCGACGGTCGGCGCATGCGCGACCTTCAGCCCAACGAACTGGCCCAGATCGCGGGCCGCGCCGGGCGCGGCATGTCCAACGGCACCTTCGGTGTCACCGGAGAGGCAGGCCCGCTTCCCGACGAATGGGCCGAAGCGATCTGCAACCACCAGTTCACCCCGCTGCGCAAGCTCAACTGGCGCAACGCGGATCTGGGTTTCGGCAGCATCGACAGGCTGGTGCAGTCGCTGGAAAAGCCGCCCGCCGACGAACGGCTGGTCAGGGCGCGCGATGCCGACGACCTCATGGCGCTCAAGACGCTGGCGCAGGTGGCCGAGGTCATGGCGCGGGCGTCCGACCCGGCGTCGGTGCGCCTGCTGTGGGATGTCTGCCGAATCCCCGACTTTCGTGGTATAAGTCATTCGGAACATGCGGGCCTGCTGGAGGTTATCTTTGGTCACCTGCATCAGCGGGGCGGTGTGCCGGATGATTTCATGGCGCGGCAGGTCAAACGGATCGACAGAATCGATGGAGACATCGACACTCTTTCGAAACGCTTGGCATTTATCCGCACATGGACCTATGTGGCACAGCGCAAGGGCTGGGTCCGTGACGAATTGCATTGGCGCGACACGACTCGCGCTGTAGAAGACCGCGTGTCGGACGCTCTGCACGAGCGTCTGACGCAAAGATTTGTTGACCGGCGGACGTCAGTCCTGTTGCGGCGGTTGAAGCAGAAGGAGGCCCTCTTGGCCGAAGTGAATGACAAGGGTGAGGTGACCGTCGAAGGTGAATTCGTCGGAAAGCTCGAAGGGTTCCGGTTTCGTCAGGACAAGGACGCGACAGGACAAGAGGCCAAGACGCTCAAGACCGCGTCGTTTCAGGCGCTCGCGCCGCATTTCCATCTGCGCGCGGACCGGTTCTATAACGCGCCGGATACCGAAATCGACTTTACCGAACAGGGCGGTCTCATGTGGGGCAGCCAGGCGGTGGGCAAACTGGCTGCGGGTGACGATGCTCTAAAGCCGCGCATCGTGGCCTTTGTCGACGACGACGCCGGGCCGGATGTGCTGCAAAAGGTGCAACGCCGCCTTCAGCACTTCATCGACCGCAAGATCGCGGCCCTGTTCGAACCGCTGCTGAACATCCAGCATGACGAAACGCTTACCGGACTGGCGCGTGGCTTCGGCTTCCGCATGGTCGAGGCGATGGGTATCATCCCCCGCGCCGAAATCGCCGAAGAGGTCAAGACCCTCGACCAGGAGGCGCGATCGGCGCTGCGCAAGCACGGCATCCGGTTCGGACAATATACCGTTTTCATGCCGCTGCTGCTGAAACCCGCGCCGACGCGCCTGCGCCTGGTGCTCTGGAGCCTGCGTCAGGGGCTTGACGAATTCCCCGAAGCGCCGCCTGCCGGCATGGTCACCGTGCCCAACATCGCCGACATCCCGGCCGAACATTACTCCATCGCCGGCTACCGCAAGTCGGGACAGCGCGCGATTCGCATCGACATGCTGGAACGGCTTGCCGATCTTCTGCGCGCCGAGGACAGCCGCGCAGGTTTCGAAGCCCGGGCCGACATGCTGTCGATCACCGGCATGACGCTGGAACAGTTTGCCGACCTCATGGGCGGCATGGGTTACAAGGCCGAAAAGGGCGAGCGGACCAAGGTCAAGGCAGTGGACGCTGTCGTGCCCAAGGACGCCGAGGCCGAACTGGCCCATCCTCAGGAAGAATCCCCCGCCGAGGCCGCAGCCGACACGCCGGTGTTCGATGTCGGCCAGGTCAGCGAAGCGGGTGCCATCACCGAACAGCCCGAAACAGGCGAAGACGTGCCTGAAGCGCCCGAGGCAGTGACCGCCATCCCGGATTCGGGCGAGGCACCGATTGCCGAGGAACCGGCGCAACCCGCCCCCGAAGCCCCGGTCGCGGATGTCGCCGCCGAAGAGATCCCGTTGGGTACAGCGCCGGATGCGGCGATGGCGGGTGCGGAAACCGAATCGTTCTATACCTTCACCTGGGCCGGTAATCGGGGCAACCGCGACCGCGGTCCACGCCGTGATGCCGGTGGCCGCGAAGGTGGACAGGGCAACCGGAGGCGCCGCGCCGAAGGCGCGCAGGGAAAAACTGCCGAAGGCGCGCAGGGAAAAACTGCCGAAGGCGCGCAGGGAAAAACTGCCGAAGGCGCGCAAGCAAGCGGTGCCGAAGGGGGCCAGCGCGGTGCCGAAGGCGGCCATCGTGGCGGCGAAGGCGGCCATCGTGGCGGCGGGCAGGGTGACCGGCCGCGTGGCAAGGGCAAGGGCAAGCCTGGCGGCAAACCCGGTGGCAAACGCCCCGAGCGTGACGACAGGGGCGGACAATCCTACGAGGCGCGCCCGCCGCGTCGCGAAAAGGCCATCGACCCCGACAATCCCTTCGCCGCCGCGCTGATGGGGTTCAAGGACAAGTCCTAGGTGGCGGACCCGGCTGAACGGATCCGTCTCGACAAATGGCTCTGGCAGGCGCGGTTCTTCAAGACCCGCAGCCTGTCGGCCAAGGCTGTTACGGGCTCTGGCGTCCGGGTGAACGGCTCCAGGGTCACCAAGCCTGCAACTTTGGTGGCGACCGGCGACGTTTTGACCTTTGCGCAGGAAAAAGAAGTTCGCGTGATACGGATTGTCGCGCCGGGCGCTCGCCGCGGACCTGCTCCCGAGGCGCGCATGCTCTACGAGGATCTTGCGCCGCCTGAACTGCGCGCGTCGCGCGACCCCGAACCGCAAGTGCCCAGATACGAGGGCAAGGGCCGCCCGACCAAGCGAGATCGCCGCAGGATGGATCAAACCCGGGGAGAGGCGCTTGATTGATCCCGCCGGGTGATCTAGCTAGTCCGGGACAAGAATACGGACCGGACCAGAATGACCTACATCGTCAACGATTCCTGCATTGCCTGCAAATACACCGACTGCGTCGAAGTGTGTCCCGTGGACTGCTTTTACGAAGGCGAGAACATGCTGGTGATCCACCCCGATGAATGTATCGATTGCGGTGTGTGCGAACCGGAATGCCCAGCGGATGCGATCCGGCCGGACACCGAGCCGGAAGCGGAAAAATGGGTCGAGTTCAACCGCAAGTATTCCGAACTCTGGCCGGTGATCATCACCAAGAAGGACCCTCTGCCGGACGCCGAAGAGCGTGATGGCGAAACCGGCAAGCTCGACAAGTACTTTTCCGAAGCACCGGGCGAGGGTGGCTGAGTCCTGATTCGAAACACGCGCCGCCGCGCCGCGTGAAATGTTCCGAACCGTTCAGTGCAAGCAATTGATGCTGCTTGCAAAAGCTTGGATTCTGCGCTGCGCTAGGAAGTGATCATATTTTGTGTTACTGTCGTGACACAAATGAAAACGTTATGCGTATACGATCCGGGCTGTCTGCACCCCGGGGGCTAAACTGAAGATCATGAGCCATGTGGGCGGAGGTTTTCCTCCGGTCACTTTTCTTGTCGCCTGCGCACAGGCGAGCTTGTAAGGAAGCACAAATGACAAAGACGAAGAAATCCGAATTCCGCCCGAACGAATATGTTGTCTACCCCGCTCACGGCGTGGGCCAGATCGTGTCGATAGAAGAGCAGGACATTGCGGGTATCTCTCTGGAACTCTTCGTGATCTCGTTCGAAAAGGACAAGATGACCCTGCGTGTTCCGACCCACAAGGCGTCGGAAATCGGCATGCGGTCACTCAGCTCTCCGGATGTGGTAAGCCAGGCGATGAAGACGCTCAAAGGCAAGGCCAAGGTCAAGAAGGCGATGTGGTCGCGTCGTGCCCAGGAATATGAGCAGAAGATCAATTCGGGCGACCTGATCGCCATCGCCGAGGTCGTGCGCGATCTGCACCGTGCCGATGACCAGCGCGAACAGAGCTATTCCGAACGCCAGCTCTACGAAGCAGCCCTTGAACGGCTGACCCGCGAAGTCGCTGCCGTCGCCGGTGGAGACGAAGTGACCGCAGCCCGTGAGGTGGGCGAGGTTCTGGTCGGCCGCGCCGCCTGAACGCTGTTCCTTCTCATGATCCAGACCGCGCCCGCAAGGCGCGGTTTTTTTCATGTCCGCCCCACTCTTGGCTGCCCGACCCTTTCCTGCCCGACCCTTTTTAACCGGCCATACAGGGGCGGCACAGCCCGACCTCCTTACCGACCGGCCAAGACACTAGCCCCCACCGACGTCACGCCGCGTCGGTCCTGTTGTCGAGCGTCGAAAGAAGGGCTGTTTCCAGATCCTTCTCGAGCTCCTTTGCACGTGCGATATAGGCCGCATTTTCGGAGGCGGGAATGTTGGGGTCCCAGAATCCTGCCAATTCCCGCACCGTAAGACGATCGTGATGAAAGAATGTGTCCTGCGCTTTCGCGGCCTCGTATTCGGTCAGGCCGATGTTCTCCAGGACATATCGCCCCGCGCGCAGTGACGAATCAAACGTCTCGCGCACAATGTCATCGGCCCCGGCCTGATAAAGCGCGTAGACATGGGTGCGGTCGCGCGCGCGGGCGATTACATGCAGGTCCGGGCGCAGCCGCTTGGCATATGTCACCAGTTTGGTCACCGCCGCCGGATCATCCAGCGCCACCACCAGAACCCGCGCCGAATCAAACCCTGCGGCATGCAGCAATTCTGGACGGGTCGGGTCACCGAAGAAGCCCTTGAAACCGAACTTGCGCATCAACTGGATGGTCTTGAGGTCGTGGTCGATCACCACGGTCCTGAATCCCGAGGATTGCACCATACGGTTCACGATCTGGCCGAAGCGTCCGATTCCGGCGATGATCACCGGCCCCTTTTCGTCGATATGATCGTCAAAGGGGGTATCATCGGTGTCGACCATGCGTCGCGACAGCACATCGTACAGGATGAACAGCAACGGTGTGATCAGCATCGACAGCGCCACGACCAGCAGCAGCCGTTCGCCCAGAACCCCGGTCAGCACATTCTGCTGCAACGAAAACGAGATCAGCACAAAGCCGAACTCGCCGGCCTGCGCGAGGCTGAGCACAAAGAGCCATTTGTCGCGACCGCGCATCCCAAAAAGAATGCTGAGTCCGAAAAGTACCGCGCCCTTGATCGCCATGATCCCCAGCGCGAGGCCCAGGATGACGAACGGCGCGGACAGAAGGGTGGCGAAATTGATGCCGGCCCCGACAGTGATGAAGAACAGGCCCAGAAGCAGGCCCTTGAAGGGTGCGATGTCGGATTCAAGCTGATGACGGAATTCGCTGTTGGCCAGCACCACACCGGCCAGAAAGGCGCCAAGCGCGGGCGAAAGCCCCACCATGAGCATCAGGAACGCGATGCCCACCACGATCAGCAGGGCAACGGCGGTGAACATCTCGGGCAGGCGGGCTGTATCGATGAAACGGAACAGCGGGCGCGCGCCGTAGACACCGCCAAGGATGATCGCCGCCACCGCGCCAAGCGTGACCAGCGTCACACCCCAGCCGGGCAGCCCGTCGACAAGCGACATCTTGGCACCATGCGCGCCGCTGTCGGCGGCATGTCCGGTCGCGGCCCGCTGAATCGACCCGTCAAGCCCCAGCACCGGGTCGGCCATCCCACCGGCAAGCAGCGGCAGCAGGATCAGCATGGGTATCACCGCGATGTCCTGCGTCAGCAGCACCGAAAAAGCGGACCGCCCGCCGTTGGTCTGCATCAGCTTCTTCTCGCTCAGCGTCTGAAGCACGATTGCGGTCGAGGACAGCGCCATCACCATTCCGACCGCCAGCGCGGGGGCCCAGGCAAGGCCCAGCAGCATGCCGCCGCCCATCACCGCCAGGGTCGTCACGGTGATCTGCAATCCGCCCAATCCGATCAGACGGTGGCGCATGTTCCAGAGCGCGCTCGGTTCCAGTTCCAGCCCGATGACAAACAGCATCATCACCACGCCGAATTCGGCAAAATGTTGCAGATCGCTTGACGCGGAAACAACTCCGAAGACCGGGCCGATAACGATCCCGGCCAGAAGATACCCCAGCACCGATCCCAGCCCCGACCGCGCCGCCAGTGGCACGGCGATCACCGCAGCAAGCAGATAGACCGAAGCCTGAAACAGGAACGATTCCATTCGAATATGACCCCTCTCGCGTGATGTCCCATGATGCGGGGGGACGCCGGGTCAATACAACCGCCGATGCAATGAAGTCATGGAAATCTCCGGCATCCTGCCCGGATTTCCGCCCTCGCGCCCTGGCCGCGTGGCAACGCAGGGGCCTGGCGCGTGGTCCGGCAGACTGTTGGTGCCGCAGCCCGGTCAGCCCTGGGGCATCTTGATGACCAGGTTCCGCCCGCTCTTGGTATAGCGCAACTCGGTCTCTCCGATGGCGGCAACACGGCCGCCGTCGATGGAGTCGCCCACCTTGACCTTCTGGTAGCGGCCGTTCGACAGCCGGACAAGGGCGCGGCGGCTGGACGGTTTGCCATAGACGCCGATCAAATTGAGCTGGCGCAGATTGATCGCATTGCGCACCGTGGCCTGCTGCGCGACCGAGGTATTCGACGGGATCGACGGTGCAACGGTGCGCGGCGCGACCGCAGCCACCTGAACGCTCTCGGCTTCCCGTGCAGAGGCGGGTGCGGGTGCGGAAGGGGTGACGCGGGCCGCCTCGACAATCCGCTGGATGTCGCGCGGGCGGGGCAGCGGCTTTGCCGACTGTCCGATGGCCAGATCGGTAGCGGTGACGTCCGCCTCTTCCTCCTGCTTCTCGACCAGAGGGCGCAGTTTCGGGCGGAAAGCGGCCAACTCGGCTACGGATGCGCCCGCCAGGGTGGCCCGCTCGTTGCGCTCGATCAGGTTGCCGGGGCGCGATTTCGGGCGAAACGCTTCAAAGCGGTCCGCCTTTGCACCGCTTTCGGTGGCGCCGGGGTCGGGCACCGGTTCGGTCTGCGTCAGGGCCAAAGAGGCGCCACGCTGCGGCGGCACGGCAGGCGGCAGGCCCGCGTAGATCAGAATGCCATCCGGATTGATCGCGCCTTCGGGCGTGGCGCGCACGAAGCCGCGTTCGGTAAGATCGAAGACCACATCGGCCGGCAGCGGGGACCGCGGCGATTCGTAAATCACATCGCGGCGTTGTTCCTGCGCCGCCGGAAGCGCCACGGCATCGAATTGCTGAACTTCGGGGTCGATCGAGGCGACGTAAAGGTCTTCGATCACGGTCTGCTGCGGTTCAAGCGGCGCAATTGGCGACCGCTGCCAGATTCCGGTCGCCGCATAGGTTGCATCGGCCTCTTCAGGTGTCAGGTCGTGCGCAGGGACGTCAGGGGCATCAATCCCCGAACTGTCCCGGATGGTCCCGTCGCCGGGCAGGGTCGGTTCGGACACGGGCGCGGCAAGCGCGATATCCTCTTGCGCCCCGGTCTCTGTCCCGGCGTCTGGGGTGGCGGGCAATGCGGCGGCATCCGGGGCCAGCTCTGCCGCCCCGGCGTCCGGATCTTCGGACACTTCGGCGATTTCGATCCGGGGTGTGACATCGGGACGGAAGAACCGCGCAAGCCCCTCGTCCAGAAAGACCGAGGCCCAGGCGGCGACACCGGCAAGAAGGATCAAAAGCGCCGCCGTCAACATCAGACCCAGGAACCGCGGCTTGCCGCCGATCTGCCTGTCTTTCTGGCGGGCACCGAACACGGTCATACGCTCGCGTTCGCTGTCCTGCGCGCTCATCACCGCTGCCCCGCCACCAGCAACCTTCGGCTGGGTGTCGACCTTGCGCGATGGCTTGAACGCCGCGATGCGCCCCGGTTTCCCGGTTGTTGCGCCGGATCCGTCCGAAGCGGCCTTTGCCGGCCGGGGATGGTCGGCGGATTTTGCCTGTGGCGCGGCCTGTTGCGTGGCCTGTGGCTTGGACGGGCTTTCAGCACCGGGCGGTGCGGGTGGAGCAGGCTGGATGCGGCCCTTTGGCCGTCGGCTGAAGAAGCCTTTGACAAGGCTGCCGGGCGTGGGCTTCGCGCTTTTGTCTGCCTTCAGGTCGGTCGCATCGCCCGATGGACGCGACAGGCTGGCAATGGGGGCAAGCGCCGCGCTGTCCGGCACCGGCTCTTTTTTCCGTGTCGCGACAGGTGCAGCTTTGGGTTGCACGGGTGCTGTGCGTTCGGCAGGTACCGGTGCCACGGGGTCAGGCCGTTCGGACGACAGCGTTGACGGTCCGGCAGGCCGCTTGCCGTCAAACGGGGCTTGTGCGCCGGACGGCCGGGGCAGCGGGTCCGGCGCTTGCCCGGGCCGCATTTCGACGCGCGGAGCAGTGTCAGTCCCGGCGGTGTCGCGTGGCGACAGGGCGGGCGACTGGACCTTTGGCGGTGTCCCCGGCGGGTCCCGGCTGGCCCGAAGGCTGACAAAGGCGGCAATGGGTGTGGCGGGTGTGGTCGCTTCGCGGCTGGGGGTCAGTCCGGCGCCGATGGACTGGCCCGCTTCGGGCTGCGGCACCTGCAAT
>JAGXGV010000171.1 GCA_024636635.1 Puniceibacterium sp. | reverse complement strand
AGATGTGTATAAGAGACAGTGCTGATCCCGGTCGTGGGATGTTCCAGCGTATAGGCGCCCGCCGCGCGGACCCCGGCCCCGGCAGCAGAGGTCACGGCCCCGGTGGCGGACTTGGCGGCCGAGCCGACCTTTCCCGCCACGAGACTGGGGCGGTAATCGCAGACGGCTGCCGCAGCGGGCTGGGCGAGCAGCAAGATCAAGGTGGCGTGGAACAGGGTGCGGGGGGACATGGCAAGGCTCCGGTCTTGAGAACTTTTTGCAGCCTAGCGCAAACTTGCGGCGACGGGCAGGGGCGGTCGTTCACGATCCGGTTGGGCGCGGCAGATTGGTCACGACCGGGCTTTGACAGGTGTGTTCCTGTACGAGAAATGCAATCAGCCAGACAGGCATCCAGACACGCAGCCTGAGAAAATTCAGGCGACACACATCCTGACGGCTACCGCGCCCTTGGATCGTTGCAACAAGCGGTTTCAAGCGGTTTCAGGTCGCGTCCCGTTCAGCCCGCGCGTTCAGCCAGCCGGTTCAGAAGGAGGGGGATCATTGCGATTGCTGCCTCGATCCGCTGTCTTTTCCCTCAGCATCAGCATGGCGGGCGTTACCACCAGCGTCAGCACCGTCGCGATCACCAGACCGCCGGCAATGGCGCTGGAAAGCTCCGTCCAGTATTGGGTCGAGGGAGCGCCGAAGACCATTTCGCGGCCGATGAAATCGAGGTTCATCCCCATGACCATCGGCAGCAGGCCCAGGGCCGTGGTGACCGAGGTCAGCACCACGGGGCGCAGGCGCTGGGCGCCGGTGCGCAATGCTGATTCGAGTGGTGAGGCGCCGTTCTTCTTCAGGTCATTGTAGGCGTCGATCAGGACGATGTTGTTGTTCACCACGATGCCCGCAAGCGCGATGATCCCAACCCCGCCCATGACGATGCCGAAGGGACGGCCGGTCACGACCAGCCCGAGCAGGACGCCTGCCACGGAAAAGACAATCGCGCTCATCACCACAAAGGCCTGATAGAAGCTGTTGAACTGGATGATCAGGATCATGAACATCAGAACGATTGCCGCCAGAAAGGCGCTGGCAAGGAAGATCATCGATTCCTGCTGATCCTCGGCCTCGCCGGCAAAGCTGTAACTGGCGCTTTCGGGAAGGTCGGCCCTGTCCAGCGCGGCCCCAAGCGCGGTGATCCGGTCGTTGACCAAGACACCCGGCGCGACATTCGCTTCAATCGTGGTGACGCGCTGTTCGTCGATTCGGCGGATGACGCCGACACGTTCGACGGGTTCGAAGGTGACGAAGTTGGAGATCGGCACCAGACCCACCGACGTGGGCACCCGCAGGTTGCCAAGTTCCGACAGGGACCGGTTGTCGCGGGGAAAGCGGACGCGCACGTCCATTTCGCCGTCGACATCGGAGGGGCGGTAGTCGGTCACGGTGATGCCTTGCGTGAGAAGGCGCACCGCCTGTCCCAGCAGGTTGACATCGGCCCCAAAGCGCGCCGCCTCGGCACGGTCGACATTGATCGCCACTTCGACGCCCGGCAGGGGACGCGTGTCGGTCACGTCGGTGAACCCGCCGACACGTTCCATGACGGCCAGCACGACCGCGCTGGCGGCGGCCTGATCGGCAGGATCAGAGGCCGACACCCGGATGTTGACCGGTTTGCCGCTGGCGGGTCCGCCGCTTTCGGTTTCGACCTGAACGTCGATGCCGGCGATCCGGGCAAGGTCGGTGCGGATGTCGGCACCGATCTCGGCGGCGGTCCGGCGCTGCTGCCAGTCGTCGAGATCAAGCTGGATCGTGCCGATGATATCCTCGTCGCCCTGTCCGGATCCCATGCTGGAGCGGGCATAGACGCTGGCCACACCTTCGGTGCCGACCAGGCGGTCCTCGACCAGGCGGACAAGATCGTCGCGTTCATAGATCGAAAGATTGTCGCGCGCCCGGACCTGCACCTGCATGAATTCCGGTTCGACCGAGGGAAAGAACGAAATGCCCCGCCCGAATTCGCCATAAAGCGCAAAGCTGCCCAGCAGCAGAGAAATGGCCAGGACCAGCGTTGTCCAGGGACGCAGGATCGCCTTTTCAAGAAACCGGACGTAAAGGCCGGTGACGCCAGTAATGTCACGTGGATCGCCATGTTCGGCGGCGTACATCGCGGCCTTGGACCGGGCGGTCTGGGGCTGGTTGCGCCCGATCACGCCGCCGACGACCGGAATGAATATCAGCGCCATGAACAAAGACGCGCTCAGCGTCAGGATCACGGTGATCGGCAGGTATTTCATGAACTGCCCGATCAGGCCGGTCCAGAAAAGCAGCGGGAAAAACACGCTGAGCGTCGTGGCGGTGGAGGCGATGATCGGCCAGGCCATGCGCTTGGCCGCGTTGGCATAGGCGGTTTTGGGATCGTCCCCCTCTTGCAGACGCCGGTCGGCAAGTTCCACCGTCACGATGGCACCGTCCACAAGCATGCCGACGACAAGGATCAGCGCGAACAGCACCACGATGTTCATCGTGAATCCCATCGCCCAGATCACGGTGACCCCGGCCAGAAAAGCGCCGGGAATCGCAAGCCCGACCAGAATGGCCGACCGCAGGCCAAGGGCGAAAACGATTACGATCATCACCAGGATGATCGCCGCCATCACGTTCGCCTCGAGATCCGAGAGCAGGGTTTTCACCTGTTCGGACTGGTCCTGCAAATAGGTGACGCGCACGCTGTCGGGCCAGTCCGCCTGCATCTCGTCGATCACGGTCTTGGTCTGGGCCACGGTGTCGATGATGTTGCCGCCCGACCGTTTGACCACCTCGAGCGCGAGCGACGGCTGACCGTCGATGCGGGCAAAGCTGGTCGGATCCTCAAAGGCGCGCCGCACGGTCGCCACATCGCCAAAGGTGACCACCGTGGCCCCTTCGACCTTGACCGGCATTTCCATGACATCTTCCATGCCCTGGATCAGCCCCGGCACCTTCAGCACGATCCGCCCGCCGCCGGTTTCGATTGCACCGGCGGCGATCAGCTGGTTGTTGCGCTGAAGCTGTCCGATCAGCGTCTCGAAGCTGAGGTTGTAGGTCTGGAACACGGTAGGGTCGATCAGCACCTCGAGGAATTCGTCGCGCGCACCGCCGATATCGACCTCGAGCACGCCCGGCAGCGCCTCGATCGCGTCCTGCACGTCATTGGCCAGATCGTTCAACGTCCGCTCGGGAACCGGTCCCGACAGGACAACCGTGATGATCGGGAAAAGCGCCGTGTTGATTTCGGTCACGTTCAGGTCGGTGGCGTCCTCGGGCAATTCACCCTCGACCCGGTCGGCGGCCTCGCGGACCTTGTCGAGCGCCTCGTCAATATCGCCGCCGGCGGTGAACTCAAGCTGCACGCTGGCAAAGCCTTCGGTCGCCTCGCTCGACATCTTCTCAAGCCCCTCTATGGCGGCAAATTCGGCCTCCATCGGTTCGATCAGCAGGCGTTCTGCATCGGACGGGCTGATCCCTTCGAGTGTTGTCGAGACATAGACCAGCGGCAGTGGAACCTCTGGGTTCGCCTCTTTGGGGATGGCGATATAGGCCACCGCCCCCAGTGACAGGATCATCACCAGCGCGATCAGTACCGCGCGGCTGCGTGAAAAGGCGGCATCTATAAGGGAGTTCACTGAGGGATCTCCTCCGCGTCGGCATTGCCCGCTTCGACCGGGATATCGTTTTGATCTTCCGACTGGGTGCGAACCTCTTCGCCGTCACGCACGAAGCCCTGACCAACGGTGATGATCGTCGCTTCTTCGCCAAGGCCGGACACCCAGATGCCGTCGACCTCGGTTTTCACGATTTCGATCTGCTGGAACCGGACACGGTCGTCTTCGACCATCTTGACCCCCAGATAACCATCCGGGCTGAGGGAGATGATCGACGGCTGGATGAAATGCGCCATCGCCTCGCCTGTAGGAATTGTGACCTGTGCGGACACGCCCGCAGGGATTTCGCCATCCGCATTGTCAACCTGCACTTCGGTCAGGAAGGTGCGGGTTTCGGCCTGCGCTGCGGTGCTGACAAAGCCGATGGTGCCGTCGCGCACCTGTCCGGTAATGAAGGTGACCTGGGCGGTCTGGCCAACCTCAAGCCGCGACAGCGATTGTTGCGGCACCTGGATCGTCACGGTCAGGGGGCTGTTGTCCACCACCCGGGCGATCTGGTCGCCGCTGGCGGCATATTCGCCGGCGCTGACCGGAAGCGCCTCGATCCGGCCGACAAAGGGTGCCACGATCACCAGATCCTCAAGCGCCTGTTCGGCGGCAGTCACATCCGCCCTTGCCGCCGCGAGGGCTGCGCTGGCTTCGGACACCCGCGTCTGTGTCGACGCGCCCCGTTCCAGCAGGCTGGTCGCATTGTCGAATTCGCGCTGTGCGTTGGCCCGTTGTTCGATGGCCCGGTTCAGAGTGGATTGCGCCCGCGTGTCGTTCAGGCGGGCGATGACATCGCCGCGCGCAACGGTCTGTCCCTTGCGCACCGGCATTTCGATGATCTCTCCGGGTGATTCGGCCACAACAACCGTGTCGCGATCCGGCGTCGCCTGACCTTCGGACCTGAAGTTCAGGGTCACGGGTTCGGCCCGGGTTGTCCGCACGAGCACCGAAGGCGCAGCCGCTTCGGTCGCGGCGGCCTGTTCGACAGGCGCTTCGCCGGGCAGGACATAGCCGCTGCCCATCCATGCGACAATCGCGGCAAGCAGACATATGGCGATCCAGAACGGTCGCGTCGATCCGCGATCCGTTTCGAACCGCAATTCCGGTTTCCCGCGATTGGTCGTGTCAGGCTGGTCGGTCATGTTTCTGTCACTCTCGCCGGATCTGTCTTGGAATTCTTCTTTGCCGTGATACATACCGACTGCCGGTCTGTAAACAAGACGAACGGTATCGGGAGTACATAAACGTGAACACCAAACGCCATCGCATGGCGGCCGATGACCGAAGATCGGCCATTCTTGATGCGGCCACAACCCTGCTGACGGACCAACCCTGGGAGGATGTGACCGTTGCGGGGCTTCTGGACGCTGCGGGGATTTCAAAGGGCGGCTTTTATCACCACTTCACATCCAAGGACGATGTGCTGGCAGAGGTGGTGCTGCGCCTGTCGGATGCCAGCATCTCTGCGGGCGAGGACAGCCTGTCGCGCTGTGGTGGAACGGCGGTTGAACGGTTTTCGGCCTTTCTGGCCCATTCCGCCCGGTGGGAGCTGTCCCATGCGGCCAAGATCGCGGCCATCGTCCGCATGGCGATGATGGAAGGCAACGGCCCGCTATTCGTCAAACTGGGCGAGGAAAGCGCGCGCCGCTGCCTGCCGCTGTTCAAGGCGCTGGTGCGCGACGGCGTCGCACAGGATGCTTTTTGTGTCGTGGACACTGATCTGACGGCCGAGCTGCTGATGCACATCGGGCGCATGCGCTGGCCGACCTTCCTTGGGGCGCGCCGCATCTTTGCGGATGGGCAGCGCGATGCGGCCTGGCGGATGATCTGTGATCGCGTCCGGGTGGAAGAGGGACTTACAAACAGGCTTCTGGGGCTGGAAAGCGGCACGGTGACCTTTCCGCCGCTGACGGAATACTGGCTGGTTCTGGACGCAGAATGGCAGAACGAAGCGCCTTGAACCCGGCACATATGGCTGCGGCCGTTGGGCGTTCTGACGCCGACGTTGCCAGCCGTTTGCCGCTATGCGGGCATTAGGGACGCACGGCAGGCGTTTCCATCGGCATGCCTGCGGCGCGCTGCATGAGGTACGCCTCGATCGCGACATAAGCGTCAGACCCGTAGGGCCAGGGGTCGCTGCGCACCCCGGAAAGGCATCCGCGCAACCGGCGTTGAAGCGATCCCATTTCCTGCCATTCCAGCCGGTAGATCGGATAGCCGGTCGGATGGGCCTGCGGAATGGGCGCGCTGCCCAGATGGCCGCCGGCATTGTCGTCATGACACTGCGCACAGGACAGGTTCAGCTGTCCCATCCGGCGGTCGAACAGATCCGCGCCACGGCTGCGCCACTGCGACATTTGCGGATCGGGATCGGGCATCACCGGCAGACCCCGCGATTGCAGGCCGATCAGACTGACCAGGGCAAGCAGGTCCGCGTCTTCCTGCGGCAAGGGTTCGGCGCCCTGATGCCGTGTGCGGCACAGGTTCACGCGCCCGGCCACATCGACCGCCGATTGCGCGGTCGCGTCATAGGCGGGATAGCGCGCTGCAACGCCGCGCATCGATTTCTCGGCGTCGCCATGACAGGATTCGCAGGACCGTTCCGCGTCCCCCGCAGTTTCCTGCCACAACCGCATCCCTGCCTGCACGGCAAGCATGCCGGGATTGGCCATGTCGTCGGTCTGCATCAGTTGCGTTTCCGGCCCCATGTAATCGAATCCCGAACGTCGTTCATCCGCCTGCGCCGGTCCGGTCAGCAAAACGGCAAGCGCGGCAACACCCCCCCGTTTCATGCGACGGTGATCTGGCGGGCCTCGCGATGTACGACACCGCCCCAGTCCGTCCATTCGAGGGCAATTTCGTCGCTGCGGTCTGCCCGCAGGTGAAAGACCAGAAACGGATTGGCCGAAATCGCCGGATTCAGATCCACCTCAAGCACCGTTTCGCCGCCGTAAAGACAGCGCACCGATGTGATGATGTCACGCGGCACAAGGCTGCCATCGGAACGCGGGCGGAACCCGGTTTCCATCGGATGCGATATCAGCAGCTTGATCTCGATGATCTCACCGGGGGTGGCGGTTTCGGGAATGTTCACAAGGGCGTCTGTCATTGTCTCAGCTTTCGATACAGGCGGGGGCTGTCACGATCACGGTCATCGCCGCAGACCACAGCGTGCCATCGCTGAGCCGCGCGATGGCGGTGATCTTTTGCGTATCGCCCAGCCGGATGCGGGTCTGGAACCGCGCAAGGCCCAGAGCGGGGGACGGGCGGAACCGCACCACATCGGGCAGAGGGTTGCGTTCGTTGAAGACGGCGATTTCGGTCACATGGTCCTCTGGCGTCATCGGGCTGTCCACCTCGACGGTCATCGGCACCGAATTGCCGTTTTCGACCAGCACCGGTATATCCAGCGTAATGCGTCCTTCTTGAACGGATCGCCCATCGGTAAATTCCGCAATGGCGGCGTTCATCGTTTCGGGCGACGCAAGTGCGGGTCGGGTGAGCAGCACAAGCGGTGCGCCAAGGCCGATGGCGATTGCGGCACGTCGGGTCAGGGTCATTCGGACTCCTCCTGCGTCAGGGTGGCCAGGAAGGCGATCACATCCTCGATCTGCTGCGCGTCGAGAATCGTTTCGCCGGTCCAGCGGTCGCCGACCCGGTTCAGGCCGTCACGGCTGAAGTAGGGCGGCATGATCGTGTCGCCATTTATGGCGCGGCTGTCCACCATCCGCAGGCGCAGTTCGGCAGGATCAAGCCGCGCGCCGACCCCTGTCAGATCCGGGCCAAGATCGCCCTGGAACGGCACATCGGGAAACGGGCCGGAATGGCACAGCAGACAAAGACCGGTCTGGCGATCCTCGACAATGGCGCGCCCACGCACCGGATCGCCGGGCAGGGCGGGCAGCGGTTCGGGCAGGCCCTGTGCCAAGGCGCCACCGGCGGTCAGCGCCGAGGCGAGAACCAGACCGGCCCACATCTCAGCCGAACGCCTCGGTCGTGATCGTGGCAAACCAGCTGCGTGCATATTCTGCCTCTTTGGCATGGACCTCGTTGAGCGACCCCAGCGGGCTGGTGCCACCCGCCTCTTCGATGTCGGCAAGGCGGCCGTCAACCGGCCGGTAGACGCCGACAACGGTAAAGGCATAATCCGGCGCCGCCAGACTGTAGCAGGTGTTGATCAGGCGCGGCTCTGACGGGGTGTCGCCGCGCAGGATCGCGTCGATGGCATAAGCGGCAACCTTGGCCTGGGCATTGGCGGAAAAGGCGGACTTTGGCATCGAGCCGACGAAACAGGCATCGCCGATCACATGGATGCCCGGAACAAGGGTCGATTCAAAGCTGTCGGGCGTAACCGGGCACCAGCCCGACGCATCCGCGACACCTGCCGCCACGGCAATGGCACCGGCACGCTGGGGCGGGATGACATTGGCCACCGCAACCGTGTGACTGTCGAAATCCGTGGACAGCGTCATGGTTTCGGGATCGACCCCGGTGACGGTGCCGCCGGAACTTTGCGGCACCCATTCGATCATGCCGGGATACAGCGCCTCCCACGCCTCTTCGAACAGGCCGCGTTTGGAAAAGGCATCCTTGGCATCAAGGATCAGCACCTTTGAACGCGGCTTGGCCTGGCTGAGATAATGCGCGATCAGGCTGGCCCGCTCATACGGGCCGGGGGGGCAGCGGTAGGGGTTGGCGGGGGCTGCGATCGCAACTGTTCCGCCGTCCTCCATCGCTTCGAGCTGCGCGCGCAACAGCGATGTCTGCGCCCCGGCCTTCCAGGCGTGGGGCATGATTTCGGCCGCCGCCGCGTCATAGCCCGCGAGGGCGTCAAAGATCATGTCGACGCCCGGTGACAGCAGAAGCCTGTCGTAGTCCAGCGTCGTGCCGTCCTCAAGCACGACCTGGCGCGCCTGGGCGTTCACGTCCGTCGCGCGGGCGCGCACCACCTCGATACCCTCTGCCGCGATGCGGTCATGGGTAAAGGTGATGTCGGCCATATCGGCAAATCCGCCAAGCACGGTGTTGCTGAAGGGGCAGGAGACATATGTCTCTGACGCCTCGATCAGCACGACATCATGGCCCAACGCCCGCAGAGTCCGCGCCGCAGAGGCACCGCCATACCCGCCGCCGACAACGACGATGCGGGCAGCGGCCTGCGCGCGGGCGCGCAGCGGAACGGCAAGCGCGAGGGCAGCACCCGACACGAGGAAACGGCGGCGATTCTGGTTCATGGCGGTCATTCCCTTGTCAGCCAGGCGGCAATCGCCTCAGCTTCGCCTGTGGTGAAACCGGCGGCGATCCGTTGCATCAGCGTTGAATCGCGCGCGCCACTGCGGAAATCCGCCATCGCCTGCACGATCTCATCCGCGCTGAGCGCGTCCAGACTAATGGTGTCCGCCGCGTGGCAACCGGTACAGGAGGTGGCCCCCGCGGGCGGGCTGTCTGCCATGACAACGGTTCCTGTCAGCATCGCGGACGCGGCCAACAAGCGCGGGAAAAAGGTTTGCATCGGCGTCGGTCCCTTTCCGGTTCTGAAAACGGCTTGAAAAAACGTCGGGCGGACCGTCGGTTGGCCCGCCCGACGTCACTCAGGCATGGCTCATGCCGTTTTTCGACAGCGGCAGGTTGCGGATCCGCGTGCCGGTGGCGGCAAAGATCGCGTTGACCACGGCCGGGGTCGCCGCAAAGATCGTCGGCTCGCCCACGCCGCCCCAGAAACCGCCGGACGGGATGATCAGCGATTCCACCGCCGGCATTTCCCACATGGTCACGACCGGATAGGTGTCAAAGTTTTCCTGATCGACCTTGCCGTCGGTTATGGTGATCTCGCCAAAGATCGACGCGGACAGGCCATAGGCGAAGGATCCCTCGATCTGCGCCGCGACCTGCTGGGGGTTGACCACCGTGCCGCAATCGGTCGCCGCGACGATGCGATGGATCTTGAACCGGCCATCCTCGTTCACCGACACCTCTGCCGCCGCCGCCACATAGCTGCCATAGCCCATGTGCTGGCACAGCCCGCGAAACACACCTTCGGGCGCGGGGGTGTCCCAGCCGATGCCTTCGGCGACCGCATCCAGCACCGCCAAATGTTTGGGGTGATCGGCCATCAGCGCGCGCCGGAATTCCAGCGGGTCGCGTTCGGCGGCCAGCGCCAGTTCGTCGATGAAGCTTTCAAGGTAAAAGGCGTTCTGGTTATTGCAGACCCCGCGCCAGAAGCCCGGCATCACTGGCGGATTGCGCATCGCGTGATCGACCAGAAGGTTGGGAATGGTATAGCCCAGCCGCCCCTCGTCCCCATCCGGGTTCAGACCCTGGAACATGATCGGGTCCTTGCCTTCGCTCAGACCTTCGGGGCGCACGCCCGCCAGGATCGACTGGCCCGAAATCCGCATATGCAGCCCGGTCAGGTTGCCATCTGCGTCCAGCGCGCCGGTCATCTTGCACATGGTGATCGGATGCAGGGTGCCGTGCAGCATGTCCTCTTCGCGCGACCAGATCATCTTGATCGGCGTGCCCGGCACCTGTTTGGCGATCAGCACCGCCTGCGTAACAAAATCCTGCATCGTGGCCCTGCGGCCAAAGCCCCCGCCGAGGTTGATACGGTGGACATCGCAGTCCTCGATCGGCAGACCCGCCGCGGTGGATGTGGCGGCCAAGGCAGCCTCGGCGTTCTGGGTTGCTGTCCAGACCTCGCAGCGATCTTCGGTCCAGACCGCCGTGGCGTTCATCGGCTCCATCGTGGCGTGGTGCTGGTAGGGCACATGATAGGTCGCCTCGACCAGCTGTGCCGCCCCTTCGATGGCGGCCATCGCGTCACCCTGCCGGTTGCCGACAAAGGTGTCCTCGGCCGTCAGCCCATCCTCGAGCATGGCGCGGATGCGCGCCATGTCATAGCCGGTGCCGTCGCCATCACTCCATTCGATCTCAACCGCCTCAAGCGCGGTCTTGGCGCGCCACCATGTGTCCGCAACCACGGCCACGGCATCGTCCCCCACCTGAAGAACGTGCCGGACGCCGGGCATGTCTGCGGCGGCATCGCCGTCAAAGCTGGCCACCGTCGCGCCCATGACCGGGGCGCGCCGGATCGCGGCGTTCAGCATCCCCTCCATCGTGTGGTCGATGGAATAGATCTGGCTGCCGTCGACCTTGTCTACCGTATCCAGCCGCGGCACCGACTGGCCGATTAGCGTCCATTCCGACGGATCCTTCAGCGCGACCTCGGTCGGGACGTCCAGCGCCGCCGCCTCTTCGGCCACTTCGCCAAAGGTCGCGGTCTGGCCATCCGGTCCGGTGATGACGCTGTTGGCCGCCGTACAGCCCGCTACGTCAACGTCCCAGCGGTTGGCCGCCGCCTGCACCAGCATCATTCGCGCCGCAGCACCGCCTTCGCGCATGTACTGCTGCGAGGCGCGTATGCCACGGCTTCCGGCGGTGCCGAAATCGCCCCAGATCCGTTCGCGGGCGACGTTTTCACCAGGAGTCGGATATTCGGTCGTCACCTTGTCCCAGTCGCAGTGCAGTTCTTCGGCCACAACCTGAGCCAGACCGGTGAGGGTGCCCTGACCCATTTCCTGCCGGGCAATCCGGATCACAACCGTATCGTCCGGCCGGATCACCACCCAGGCGTTCACCTCGGGCAATTGCGCGCCCGTCTGAGCCGCAGCCGGACCGGCAAAGGGAATGGCCATCCCGAGGCTAAGACCGCCGGCGGCAGAGGCCACAAGAAAACTGCGTCTTGAGAATTTTGTCTGAACCGTCATTGTCTGATCCCCCCTCAGCTCAGCTCGGCGGCGCGCTTGATGCCGGCCTTGATGCGGTTGTATGTCCCGCAGCGACAGATATTCGTCATCGCGTTCACGATATCCTCGTCCGTGGGTTCGGGCGTTTCGGCCAGAAGCGCGGCAGCCGCCATGATCTGACCGGACTGGCAGTAGCCGCATTGCGGCACGTCAAGCTCGACCCAGGCCTGCTGGATCGGATGCGACCGGTCGGGCGACAGGCCCTCGATGGTGACGATTTCCTGGGTTTCGTCGATATCCTGCACCTGAATCGCGCAGGACCGGGTGGGGAATCCGTCCAGATGAACGGTGCAGGCACCACAGGCGGCGATGCCACAGCCGAATTTGGTTCCGGTCATTCCCAGTTGTTCGCGCAGCACCCAAAGCAGGGGTGTGTCCGGTTCGACCTCGAATTCCCGAACGCTGCCATTCACCATCAGTTTCATGCGCAAATCCCCTCCCGGTTTGGTATCGCAAAACTTTCTTCCCTGGGGTCAAGCTAGGGTACCTCCGGTTCTCTGTCCATTTTTTTCCCGTATAGCCACGGTAACGAGCATGTCATGTCTCGGGTTGCCGGGCAGCGGCAACGGAACGCTATACCGTGGGGCTTGTCGCGCTGTCCGAAGGCCCCACAATGCTCAGCCATATTCTGGGCGCTTCGCCCGAGGTCGGTCAGGCGACAGGCTTTGCCCCAACCGATATCGGCGGCGTATCCTGCCGTGTTTCCGTATCCTCACGTCAGACACCACTCAAAAGGGAGAATTCAGATGAGCGACACCGCAAAAAAGGACGGCTGGGCCAATGTTGCCAACGGCCAGACCGCCAGCCGTAGCCGCACCAAGTCGATGGCCGAGCCGCTGGAAGGTCTGTGAAGTGACCGGTGCAGTGGCTGGACCCTGCGCTGCCGACGGTCGCTGGGGCATGCTTGCGCTGATCTGCGCGGGTGTGGTCGGCGTGCTGACGACATGGTTTTCGGCCACGGCCATCGTTCCCGAACTGATCGTCCACTGGGGGCTCATCACGTCGCAGGCGGCCTGGCTGACCAATGCGGTGCAGATCGGGTTTGTTGCCGGGGCCATTGCCGCGTCGCTGGTCAATCTGCCCGATATCGTGCGGATGCAGCGGCTGATGGCGGTTTCGGCGCTGTGCGCGGGGTGCGCGAATGGCGCGCTGCTGGTCGTGGATACGCCCGGCATGGCGATCTTTGCGCGGTTCCTCACCGGCGTTGCGCTGGCCGGAGTCTATCCGCCCGCTCTCAAGCTGATGGCGACATGGTTCGTGCGGGGCCGGGGGCTGGCGCTGGGTTTCCTGATCGGGGCGCTGACGCTGGGGTCGTCCATGCCGCATCTGCTGCGCGCGCTGACGGATGGTCTGGCCTGGCAGGCCGTGGTGATCGGGTCCAGCGTGCTTGCCCTTATCTCGGCGGGGATCTTTGCGCTGCTGGTGCGCGAGGGGCCGCATGCTTTTGGGCGCGCCACATTCGATCCGCGCCAATGCCTGCGGGTGTTCACCGACCGGCCGCTGTGGTTGGCCAACCTGGGGTATTTCGGCCATATGTGGGAATTGTACGCCATGTGGGCGTGGATCCTGGCCTTTGCCAGTGCGGCGGGGCAGGGCGGTCTGTCGCCATTCCCGTTCGGCACACCGTCGATGCTGGCCTTCGTGGTCGTGGCCTCGGGCGTGGTGGGCTGCATTCTGGGCGGGCTGCTGTCCGACCGGATCGGGCGCTGTCTGACCACGGCGGGCATGATGGCGGTGTCGGGCAGTTGTGCGCTGCTGATCGGGTTCCTGTTCGACGGCCCGGGATGGGCGCTGGCGCTGGTGGCCGTGGTCTGGGGCATCTCGGTCATCGGGGACAGCGCACAGTTTTCCGCCGCCGTGACCGAACTGGCCGACAGCCGCTTTGTCGGTACGGCAGTGACGCTGCAACTGGGCATCGGGTTTGCCCTGACGGTGCTGGCGATCTGGGCCCTGCCGCTGCTTGCCGCAGCGCTGGGCGGCTGGCAATGGGCATTCCTGATGCTGGTGCCGGGGCCCGTGATCGGCGTCTGGGCCATGCTACGCCTGCGCAATCGGCCCGAGTCCGTGCGCATGGCTGGCGGTGCCCGATGATCCGGCATTGGCTTAGCCCGGATAATTCACGGGAAGGCGGCGGAGGTAGCGTAACCATCTGAAATACTGTATGTTTTGGGTGCTACCGCCAAACATACAGCTTTCGAGAGGACGTCCCCCGCCATGGTCCAGCCTACGTGTTCCACGCCGCGC
>JAGXGV010000020.1 GCA_024636635.1 Puniceibacterium sp. | reverse complement strand
TGGGAACATCCTATCATCTTTCGGTGGTCCTGGACGATGCCGCGCAACGCATCACACATGTCGTCCGGGGTGCCGACCTGTTTGATGCGACGCAAATCCATGTCGTTCTGCAACGCCTTCTGTGGTATCCCACCCCCGTCTACCATCACCACAGGCTGATCAGGGACGCGGCAGGCAAGCGGCTTGCCAAACGCGACGATGCCCGCGCCATCGCGCTGTTCCGGACCGAGGGGTATGGCCCCGACGACATCCGCGCGATGGTCGGGCTTTGACCCCAAGCCCGTAGGGGATCAAGCCATCGGTGCCATCAACTCCACCTCGGCACCATCGCGCAGCGCCGTATAAAAGCAGCTGCGCCGGTTGGTGTGGCAGGCCGGTCCGGTCTGGCGCACATGCACCAGCAGGCAATCGCGGTCACAATCCACACGCATGTCGATCAGTTCCTGCATGTGTCCCGACGTCTCACCCTTGACCCAGAAGGCCGAGCGGGACCGCGACCAGTAGGTCACCCGCCGCGATTCCAGTGTGCGGGCGACCGATTCGGCATTCATCCAGGCCATCATCAGCACTTCGCCGCTATCGGCATCCTGCGCGATTGCGGGAATCAGGCCGCGCGTATCATAGACCAAAGTCGAAGGATCGAAGGGCATGGTCAAAAACCTTTTTGCAACGGCGGATTTGGACCCTATTTATGCAACAGGCAGCCGAAGGAAAAGCCATGTCCGGCGATACTGATCTGATCAAGCTCTATTCGACGCGCATTCTGGCGCTTGCGGCGGATATTCCGAACACGACGCGGCTCGACTCTCCGGATGCTTGCGTGAAAAAACGCTCGCCGCTGTGCGGGAGCACGGTGACGGTCGACCTGAACATGCAGGATGGCAAGGTCAGCGCCTTCGGACAGGATGTGAAGGCATGTGCGCTGGGTCAGGCGTCTGCCTCGGTGGTCGGTGCGGCAATCGTGGGGTGCACGGCGGAACAGATCGTGGCGGCGCGGGATGCTTTGCGCGTCATGCTGAAATCCGGCGGCCCCGCGCCAGATGCGCCCTTTGACGGGCTCGAGGTGCTGCGCCCGGCGGCGGACTACAAGAACCGCCATGCCTCGATCCTGCTGACGCTCGAAGCTTCCGCCGAGGCGGTCGAAAAGGCGCATGCGGCGCATTGCGCCTGAAATACTGTCGTCAAAGGCCATTCACGATCGGGGCGCAGGTCGCGTTGGCCTGAAGTTGCGTTGAACAGACTGCGCGATGGTCGACAGTCAAGACAGGCCAAAACCCCCTGACAACAAAAAAAGCCGCCGCACTTCGGGGACGAAGGCGGCGGCAAGTGGCGCAAACCGTGGGGACCCGGGTCAGCTATGATCTGGGGGCAAGGCGGCCCCCGTTCGGGACGGGACAGGCAGTGTCAGTCGCAGCGCATCTAATTTGGGACAGGATGCGGAAGCGCCCGGCACAGTTCGCGCAGGCAGGAAAATCGTGTCAGGCAAGGCCCGGAAGATGAAGGGCGGCAAACAACATGACAATCAGGCTCAACGCGCCAAGCGCATCGGCAAGCAGCGTTTCCCGGGACCTCTGAGCGGCTGTCCTGATCTGATCGAACATGGTGTCACCTCCGTTTGAACATCTCTTTGTTGCCTCTTTGTTCTCACATTCTTAACCTTGTGTAAAGAACTTAATGAGAACATTTGAGAACAAAGTGACATGCCACCCAATTTGGCTGTCACCCGACAGAGATCAACCGGATCGCCTCGTCCTGGCGCATCAGCCACAACAGAACCCGCGCCGCCTGCCCTCTTGGACCTGTCAGGGCAGGATCTTCCACCAGCAGCGCACGGGCATCGGATTGTGCAATCGCCATCAGCCCGGCCTGATGTTCCATGTCCGCGATGCGGAACTTCGGCAGGCCGGATTGCGCAGTCCCGATCAGGTCGCCAGATCCGCGCATTTCCAGATCCACCTCGGAAATCCGGAAACCGTCCTCGGTCTCGCGCAGGGTGGTCAGACGCTTCATGGCGGTTTCCCCCAACGGCGCCTGATATAGCAGCAGGCAGGTCGATGCCTGATCGCCGCGCCCCACCCGTCCGCGCAACTGATGCAGTTGCGCGAGGCCAAAGCTTTCGGCCTGTTCGATCACCATGATCGTCGCGTTCTGCACGTTTACCCCCACCTCGATCACCGTGGTCGCAACCAGCACAGAGGTGCGCCCGGCCACAAAGTCGGCCATCGCCGCATCCTTTTCGGCGGGGGGCAACTGGCCATGCACCAGCCCCACGACCCCCTCGCCCAGCGCAGCGCGCAGGCGCTGGAACCGCTGCTCGGCAGCCATCAGTTCGACGGATTCGCTTTCTTCAACCAGCGGGCAGACCCAGTAGGCCTGCCGCCCCTCTCCGATGGCCTTGTGCAAATGGCTCACCACCTCGTCCAGCCGGTCGAGAGACACCAGCGCGGTCTGGATCGGCTTGCGCCCGGGCGGCTTCTCATCCAGTACCGACACGTCCATGTCACCGTATTGCGCCAGCGCCAGACTGCGCGGAATCGGCGTCGCAGTCATCACCAGAACATCGGCCCCCGCGCCCTTGCGCCCCAGTTCCATGCGCTGACGCACGCCGAACCTGTGCTGTTCGTCCACGACGGCCAGCCGCAGGTCGCTGAATTCCACATCTTTCTGGAACACCGCATGGGTTCCCACCAGGATCTGGATGTCGCCGCTCTGCAAGGCGCCCAGCTTGGCCTGCTGCTCGCCTCCCTTGTCGCGTCCGGTCAGCAACTCCAGCACCACGCCCGCCGCTTCGGCCAGGGGCTGAAGCCCCTCCAGATGCTGGCGGGCCAGAATCTCGGTCGGGGCCATCATCACGCCCTGCCCACCCGATTCCACCGCGACCAGCAGCGCCATGAACGCGACCAGTGTCTTTCCCGATCCTACATCCCCCTGAAGCAGGCGGTTCATGCGCTCTGGCCGGGCCATGTCTCCGACGATCTCGTCGATCGCGCGCATCTGTGCCGCAGTCGGCCGGTATGGCAGCGATTTCAGCACCTTGTTGCGCAAATACCCGGATCCGGCAGACACGATCCCGGCCCCGCGCCGCCGATGCGCCCGGGCCAGGGCCAAGGTCAACTGATGCGCCATGAACTCGTCATAGGCCAAACGCCTGCGCGCGGGCGCCGTGGCTGCCAGATCCGCGACCGAGGTCGGCGCATGTGCCATGCGCAGCGCATCGCGCCAATCCGGCCAGCCCTCTTTCGCCTTCTGTCCCGGACTGATCCATTCGGCCAGATCCGGCAGCCCGGTCAGCACATCCGACGCCGCCTTCGTCATCGCCTTCAGCGTCAGGCCCGCGGTCAGCGGATAAACCGGTTCGAACCGCGGCAGGCTATCGGCCTCGTCCCCGCGCAATACGTGATCAGGATGCACCATCTGCGCCATCCCGTCGAACACCTCGCCCCGGCCGGACACAATCCGTCGCTGTCCGGCAGGCAAGAGTTTTGACAGGAAATCGCCCCGCGCATGGAAGTAGACCAGTTGAAAGGCGGTCTCGGCATCCTGCACGACGATCCGGTAGGCCCCCCCCTTGCTACGCGGCGGGCGGTGCTGGCCCACTTCGACCTCAACCGTGACAACGCCGGGCAGTACGGCATCCTTCACCGACTTGGACAGAGTCCGGTCGATGCCGGAATGCGGAAGGGTAAACGCAAGATCCCGGGGTGCCACGATGTCGAGCTGCCCCATAAGTTGCGCGATCTTCGGCCCGACGCCGACCAGACGGGTCAGCTCGCCGAACAGCGGGAACAGAACTTCGGGCCGCCCGCTCATGACTGGCCAATCAGGGTCAACCAGCCGTCCTCGTCCAGGATTTCCACCCCAAGCTCCTGCGCTTTCTTTTCTTTCGATCCGGCGCCGGGACCGGCCACAAGAATGTCCGTCCTGGCCGAAACCGACCCTGCTACCTTGGCGCCCAGCTGTTCAGCCCGTGCCTTGGCTTCGGCCCGGGTCATCCGCTCCAAAGTACCGGTGAACACCACCGTCTTGCCCGCGACAGGGCTGCCGTCGGTTTTCGGGCGTTCGGCCTCCTGCACGTCCAGGTGTGCGAGAAGCCGCTTCAGCGAAGCCCGCTCGGCCTCTTGCGCGAAACTGGAGGTCAGCGATTGCGCCATCACCTTGCCGACTCCGTCGATGGCCAGAAGATCGTTCCAGGCCGCACTTTCCGTGTCCGCAGCCGCACGCATCGCATTTTCGAACGCATCCCATGTGCCATAATGGCGGGCCAGAAGCGTCGACGCCTGTTCACCCACATGCCGCAGGCCCAGCCCGAAGATCACCCGTTTCAGGGCGATCCTGCGCCGATCGTCGATTGCGGCAAACAGATTGAGCGCCGACTTTTCACCCCAGCCTTCGCGGTTCTTCAACTGCTGAAGACCGGTCCCGTAGTTTTTCCGCAGATCGAAGATATCCGCGGGCTCCCGGATCCAGCCATCCAGATAGAATTGTTCCACCTGCCGTGCCCCCAGTCCTTCGATGTCAAAGGCGGCGCGACTGACAAAATGCCTGAGCTTTTCCACGGCTTGGGCCGGACAGATCAGCCCGCTGGTGCAGCGGCGCACGGCGTCGCCCTCTTCGCGGATCGCATCGCTGCCACATTCGGGGCACACCGTGGGAAAAACGTAGGGCGCAGCGGTTTCGGGACGTCTGGACAGATCAACATCGGCGATCTTGGGGATCACGTCACCGGCGCGATAGACTTGCACCCAGTCGCCTTCGCGGATGTCGCGGCCTTCGCGGATCGGTGTGCCGCCCGAGCCGCGCCCGGCAATGTAATCCTCGTTGTGCAGCGTCGCGTTGCTGACCACCACGCCGCCGACCGTTACCGGGCTCAGCCGCGCGACGGGGCTGAGTGCCCCGGTACGACCCACCTGGATGTCGATGGATTCAAGGCGCGTCCAGGCCAGCTCCGCCGGAAACTTGTGCGCGAGTGCCCAGCGCGGCGTGGTCGAGCGGAACCCGAGCCGCGCCTGCAAGCCAAGGTCGTTCACCTTGTAGACCACGCCGTCGATGTCGTAGCCCAACGTCGCACGCTGTCCCTCGATCAAGGCATAATGGCCAAGCATCTCTTCTTTGCCATTGCACAGCCGGGTCAAGGGGTTGGTGCGAAATCCCAATGTCTCCAGCCGCTGGATCGCACCGATCTGCGTATCGCTCAGAGGTTCCGAAAGGGCCCCCCAGGCATAGGCAAAGAACTTCAGCGGACGCACCCTGGTGACTTCAGCGTCGAGCTGCCGCAGGCTTCCGGCGGCGGCATTGCGCGGATTGGCAAAGACTTTCTGCCCCTTCACCTTCTGCCGTTCGTTCAGCGCGGCAAAATCGGCGTGACTCATGTAGACCTCGCCGCGGACCTCGATCAGGTCCGGCGCCCCGTCCAGCCGCACAGGGATATCGTCCACAGTCCGGGCGTTCGCCGTCACATTTTCGCCAACCGCCCCGTCGCCGCGGGTTGCAGCCTGCACAAGAAGCCCCTTTTCATAGCGCAGGCTCAAGGAAAGACCGTCGATCTTTGGTTCTGCAGTAAACAGCAGAGTCGAATCAGGCTCCAGGCCCAGATAACGCCGCACGCGCGCAACGAATTCGGCGACTTCCTCCACTTCGAAGGCATTGCCAAGCGACAACATCCGCACGGCATGCGTGACCTTGGCAAACCCGTCCGACGGAGATGCGCCCACATGTTCGCTTGGGCTATCCGAACGTTTCAGCTGGGGAAAGCGTGTCTCGATCGCCTCGTTGCGGCGTTTCAGCCTGTCATAGTCCGCATCCGAAATCTCGGGCGCGTCATCAACATGATAGGCCGTGTTCGCTTGCGCCAGAATCCCTGAAAGGCGCGCCAGTTCATCGCGCGCCTCTGCTTCGCTCATCTCGGCTACCGAAATGTCTGACACCGGTTGAGGCCCTCTGAAAATCGCATCCCGGCCCAGTGATAGGCGGCGGCGTGCCGCAGGTCCAGAGCCCGAAAGCCGTCATCAGGCGCCGATGGCAAGCGGCGGCACACGGTCCTTGCGGGTTTCGGGATCGCGCAGAACATAGCCACGGCCCCAGACGGTTTCGATATAACTCTCGTCGCCCGTCGCTTCGGACAGCTTCTTGCGTAATTTGCAGATGAAGACGTCGATGATTTTGAGCTCGGGCTCGTCCATGCCGCCGTACAGATGATTGAGGAATATTTCAAACTCTCTACATTTCAAATAGTTAGGCCGTTTCAGTGAGGCGGACATCTGCAGAACGAAACATGATAATTGAAACGGGCATTTTTCTCGAAGATGACGTCGTGGCCCTGCCGGAAGATCGGCAACCGTACGGGTTTCCCCCAATAGATATTAGGGCTTGATCCGATAGCATCCCCCTACAATCAGAGGAGTAGGGTAACGATGAGAACTGAAAACGACGGAACAAACGCATCCATCGAGCGCGATATTTTTGACGACGTCCTGCGGGAAGACAGTCTGCCAGACGTGGGCAAGATCGATGCCGAGTCGCAACGGCAGGCAATGCCACCGCAGACGAAGGTAAATCGGAGCGTCGAGGCGCTGATGCGGGAGTATTGCCTGGATCAGGTCGCGCATGCGACCTCTATCCATGAGTTAGATGCAGCGCGGCGACTTCA
>JAGXGV010000170.1 GCA_024636635.1 Puniceibacterium sp. | reverse complement strand
GGCGGGGCATATCCGCGCGCTGTCGGGCATGGATCTGGAAGAGGGCGTTTCGACCCGTCTGCTGATCTATGCCGCCACCCTGATCGCCGGGGGCATGCCGATCGAACGGGCGTTGCAGGCGGCGGTGGTGGAACCCCTGACCGACGAGCCAGACGTGGCACAGGCGCTGCGCGACGTGATCGCCAGCGTTTACGGATAACGCCATGGCCCTGCACCCGCTGGATCTGATGGAGCCCGAAGAGACGATGGGCAACCTGTGGCACGGTGTTGCCTTGCGTCTGGCCCCGGCGGTCGGCCATGCCGCCAGCGCAGTTGCACTGGAGACGGTGCGCCCCAGCATCGCGGCTCTTTTCCGCGCCCTCGGCGGCAAACCGGGGGTCGAGATCGCCGCCAGTCCTGCCACCGCCTCGCACCACCGGCGCACCGTAGGCGCGCAATTGGCCGATGCGCGGGTGCTGGAGCATGTGGCAAGGTTCGATGGCGAAACGCTACGGCTGCCGCCGGTGATCGACGCCTTTCCAACCCTCGGGATGAACCGCGTCGCCTATCTGTGGCTCGCGGCGCTTGCCGCCTGTGCGACGCCCTCCGTGCTCCCCGCCGATCCGCTGGCTGCCGACCTTGCCCACATCGCCGCGATGGAGCGCGCGACGGCTGCGGCGTTGTCCCTCTGCCCCGGCCTGCGTGCGCCGCACGCGGCGCTTTGTGCCCGCCTGCTGTCGGACTGGCCGGCCCTTGCTGCGTCGCAATGCGAGCGAGACGTAGCCGCTCGCGCTCTGTCTGTTCTGTCGGGCGCGTCCTACACGCCCGAGGGTTCGGGCGCGCCAAGCGCCCCGCGCGGGTATACGCCCATGATGCCCCTTCCGATCTGGCTGAGGCTCGATCTTGCCGACAAGGGTGCGGCCCCCAGCCCTGCCGAGGATGCCATCAGCGCACCCCCCGGTCTTGCCAGTGCCACGCGCAAGCAGGGCAACCGGCAGGACAACGATCAGGCCAACCGCACCGACAGTTTCATCATGCACCGGTTCGAGTCGATCCTGTCCTGGGTGGAAAGCATGGGTCTGAACCGCGCCACCGACGACGACGATCTGGAAAACGCCCAGAAGGCCGCCGAGGATCAGGACACCATCACCCTCAGTCCCCATCACAAGCGCGCCGCGACCCGGCTGCGCCTGCATCTGGACCTCGCCCCGCAGGACGCCGACCACGAACGCCTGTCGGCGCGGTTCACCTATCCCGAATGGAACCACCGCGCCCGTGCCTACATGCCCGACCACTGCATGGTGCTTGAGGCCGACGCCACCCCCGGCACAGGGTTTGAACCCGACCCGCGCCTGATGACGCGCGTGCGGCGGCAGTTCGAAGCGCTGCATCCAAGGCGCATCCAGCTGCCCCGGCAGGTGGATGGCTCCGAACTGGACCTTGACGCGCTGATCGCGGCACAGGTGGCCATCCGCGCCACGGGTCAGGGCAGCGACCGCATCTTTCGCGACCTGCGGAATGTAGAGCGCGACCTCTCGGTGGCGATCCTGATGGATTGTTCTCGCTCGACGGAATCCGTGGTCGGCACGCGCAGCATCATAGACACCACGCGCGAGGCGCTGGCGGCACTGGCAGGCGGCATCGACGCGGCGGGCGACAGGCTGGCGATCTGGGGGTTCTCGTCGCTGAAGCGTGACCGCGTGTTCCTGACCCGCTGCAAAGGGTTCGAGGGCCGCATGACACCCGACATCACCGCGCGCATCGGTGGCCTGATACCCGGACATTATACAAGGCTGGGCGCCGCGATCCGCCACGCCTCGGCCCAGCTTGCTGTCGAAACCTCCACCCGCAAGTTGCTGCTGGTTCTGACCGACGGAAAGCCCAACGATCTGGACCATTACGAGGGTACCCACGGCATCGAGGACAGCCACATGGCCGTGCGCGAGGCGCGCCGTGTCGGCCAGTCTGTGCATGGCGTCATCGTCGATGCCGACGGACAGGACTGGTTCGCACGCATCTTCGGTCGCGCTGGTTTCACCCTTTTGCCCGATCCCGCCCGGCTGGGCCGTGCCTTGCCCGACATCTACCGTTCCCTGACGCAGGAGACCTGACATGCGCCTTCCCCTACTACTTTCTGTTCTGTTCACACCGGCCATCGCTGCCGCCGAGACGTTCCAGCGTCCAATCCCCGCGCCCCAGACGGCAGAGGCCGAAATCAGCTATCTCGTCGCGTCCATCCTTCTGGTGATGGCGCTTGTCGCGGTGCAATGGCTGATCGCCCGCAAATGACCCAAGGACGGCTGACGCTGATCCTCTATCCGTTCGGTGCCGGGGCGATGGCCGTCAACCTGTTCTTCGCCTCGCTGATCTGGTCATGGATCGGCTGGCCGGTGCTAACGCCGGTGCAATCGGTGCTGGGCGGCGCGGCTCTGGGCATTCCCGTCACATGGGCCTTTGCCAGGCACATCCGCCGGTTGATGGCACAGGCTGACAATTGACGGTGAAGGGGGCTACTTCTGCGGGGACTCCGTCAGTGGAGGCGGATTTTGCGCGACAGGTTCGGCGAAAGACGAAGTCGGCCGAACGGTCCCGGCTCTGGAACGGGTTGGAGGCCCCGCTTAGGTCAGCGGGTTTACGCCGAACAGGCAGGAGTGCAGCCAGAGAAGCGCAAGATAGAGCACCGCGCCAAGTGCGAGGCGGATCGCCGCGCCTGACCATGACACCGGGGACTGCAGGAACGGGGCCTGGCGGCGGGCGTGGTCGAACCTTTCCCAGCGTTCGCCCATCGCGCCGCGTCGGCGCCGGTCCACCAGAGACATGCCAAGAGACGCGAAGCCCGCGAAGGTGCCGAAGAGGATCACATGCGCAAGATCCCCGTTCGCCAGCAGATGGCTTTTGGTGTCATTCGGACGCCGGAAAATTCGTTGTCCTGCCCAAACGATGGGTCGTCGAGCGGACCATCGGATGGCTCAATCGGTGCCGCCGCTTGGCCAAGGACTGGGAATGCCTGAACCGAAACGCGCTGGCTTTTCTACGCTGGGCGTCAATTCGCTCCATGCTCCGAAGACTATGCCAAAAAACAATATGATCTCGGATGGACTCTGAGTGAACCCGCCCGCGCCTGCTCGCGGGCACCCGTCTGTGGCGAGGATTATCTGGGCCGCATATCCGGGCCGCTGATGGACCGGTTCGACATGCGCATAGAAGTGCCGCCGGTGTCGTTCGCGGACCTCGACCTTCCGGCCTCGGGGGACGGATCGGCCACTGTGGCCAGGCGGGTCGCCTTGGCGCGGGAGGTGCAGACCAAGCGTTTTGAGGGCCATCCGGGACTACGCACCAATGCCGATGTGCAGGGCCAGATGCTTGAAGAGGTCTGCGCCCATGACGGCGACAGCCGGGATCTGATGCGGCGCGCTTCCGACCGGTTTGGCCTGTCGGCGCGGGGGCATCACCGGGTGCTGCGGGTCGCGCGGACGATCGCCGACCTCGACGGGTCCGACGGCGTCCGGCGCCCGCACATCGCCGAGGCGCTCAGCTACCGGCTGCTGTCGGCAAACGAAGCCTGAACAAAGTCCGCAACGTGTTGCAGGCTCTCGCGCGCCTCGGGCAGCCAGCCGTCAAAAAGCTGCCAGACATGTGGGCTATCGTCCGCGCGCTCCAGCGTCACTTCGGCACCGAAAACGCGCAGCCGCTCGGCCATCCGCAGCCCGTCGTCGCGCAGCACTTCGGAGTCGCTCAACTGGATCAGGACCGGTGGCGCCCCCGGAAAGGACGCATAAAGCGGTGAGGCCCGCGGATCGCGCCTGTCGGCATCCCCCATATAGATCTGCACAAGCTCCTGCATCCGCTCGGTCGGCAACAGCGCATCGTTCTTGCGGTTGGCCGTCAGGCTGTCGCCGGTCCCGGCCAGATCGGTCCAGGGCGAAAAGGCAAAGGCCGCACGCGGCACCCTGCCCTGCGCGCAGCACCAGGCCAGAAGGGCGAACATCAGCCCGCCGCCCGCAGAATCACCGCCCAGCACAATGTCGCGCGGGTGATAGCCCAGCGCCTCGATCCGTCGGAACGCAGCCACAGCATCCTCGAAGGCGGCCGGAAACGGCGCCTGCTGTGCGAGCCGGTAGGTGGGGGCGCAGATTTCGATGCCGCTCAGAGCCGAGAGGCGTGCGATAAGCCCCATGTGGGTGCGCGGGTGGCCCGAGATATAGGCACCGCCGTGCAGATAAAGGATCACCCGCCCCGGCGTGCAGGTCCCGGCACAGATCCAGTGCAGACCACCCGGCCGTTCCAGATGCCGCACATGGGGCGGGCCGCGGAACAGCCAGCGTGCGGTACGGGCAAAGTCCCGGTCGGCCTCTTCGGGACCGCGGGTCCGCCTCAGCTTCGGCTTGGCGAACAACCGCATCTGCGCGTTGAGCAGACGCAGTTGCCAGCTCATGCGCGGCGCGCTTCGATCGCCTGCCAGATCTTTTCGGCGATGTTCACACCGTCGAAACGTTCGAGCTCCTGAATGCCCGTGGGCGAGGTCACGTTGATTTCGGTCAGGTAGTCGCCGATCACGTCGATCCCGACAAAGATTTGCCCCTTTTCCTTCAGCAGGGGCCCGATAGCGGCGCAGATCTCGCGGTCGCGCGCGGTCAGGGCGACCTTTTCCGGGCGTCCTCCGACATGCATGTTCGAGCGTACCTCGCCCGCAGCTGGCACTCGGTTGATCGCGCCGACCGCCTCGCCGTCGACCAGAATGACCCGCTTGTCGCCCTTGGTCACAGCCGGCAGGTATTTCTGCACGATCAGAGGTTCGCGGCTGAAGCCGGTGAACAATTCGTGCAGCGAACTGAGGTTGCGGTCGTTGGCATCCAGCCGGAACACGCCAGCCCCGCCATTGCCGTAGAGCGGCTTGAGGATCACATCACCATGGCGCGCCTTGAAGTCACGGATTGTCCCAAGATCGCGGGCAATGGTCGTCGGCGGCGTCAACTGCGGAAAATCCAGGACCATCAGCTTTTCGGGGTAGTTGCGCACCCAAAAAGGGTCGTTCACGACAAGCGTTCCCGGGGCCAGGCGGTCAAGAAGATGTGTGGTGGTGATGTAGTGCATGTCGAAAGGCGGATCCTGGCGCAGCCAGACCACGTCGAAGGTGGAAAGATCAACCGCCTCCATCTCTCCTAGGATGGCATGGTTCCCTGCTACACGCTGCACCTTCAGCGATTGCCCGCGCGCCGTGATCCGCCCTTCTTCGTAGGCCAGATGGTCGGGCGTGTAGTAGAACAGGGCATGACCCCTCGCCTGCGCCTCTTCGGCAAGGCGAAAGGTGCTGTCCGCGTTGACGTTGACCGGACCGATCGGGTCCATCTGAAAGGCGATTTTCATGCCGCATCCCTTGCGATTTCACTCCATTACATGGCGCAACCCGCAGGTCGGTGCAATGGCCTGCTTCGCCGGGCGGATCGGGTTTCGCCTGCGGCGCGACTGTGCGGCGTGGATGCACCGCGGCGGGCAGCACCCCCCGAACCGACTGTTTTCACGCAAGGTCTGCCACGACCGGAGAGCGGCAACGCTGAACGCCGTTCAGAAACCGGACGCAAAGCGTGACCAAAAGCCCGACGCGACCGGGGTCGCCACGGTTCCGGCAGCAGACGCGCCCCAATACAGAGACACCAACTCCATTGCTGAAACCATCAGTGGCCAAACGCGTTTTCGATGACCTGCACCATGCCCTGACCGTCCACCAGCGCCACGTCGAACCGAATATCGGTCAGCTGACCGCGCGGCTGCGTGCCAAGATACTCCTCAGCCGAGGCGCAGAGCCGCCGAACCTGCGCCGGGGACAGGTGTTCCGCCGCGCGCGCAAAACTCCGGCTCTGCTTCACTTCGACAAAGATCAGGCCGGCCCCATCCCGCGCAATCAAGTCGATTTCACCCGCTTTGCCACGCCAGCGTCGCCGGGCCGTCGGAAACCCGCGGCGTTCGTAATCCCGGGCGATGCGCAGTTCGGCGGAAAGCCCGGCCTGGTGACTCACTGCGCCGCGATCACGACGTGCGCATGTGGTAGCTTTCTCTGGCATAGCATTCTCCTGTTCACACGGACGTCGGACGGGTCAGTCCTGCCGCCCGATCTTCATGGCCTGTTGGTAAACCGGACGTCGGGGCAGGGCATACATTTGCGAGACAAAATCCGCAGCATCCCGCACCGACATGGTTTTCAGCGCCTCTTCCAGCGAGACTGTGACATCCTTTTCGCTAATATTTGGTGAATCCGCCCGCGCCACCAGCACGACGATCTCGCCCTTTACGGTGGTGTCGGACAGGGTGTCACACAGGTCCGACAATGAACCCCGCAGGCATTCCTCGAATTTCTTCGTCAGTTCGCGGCACACCACCGATTGCCGGTCGCCCAGCACCTCGGCCGCGTCGCGCAGCATGGCGGCGACCCGCTTGGGCGATTCGTAGAACACCAGCGTCGCGGGCACCTCTGCCAGCGCCCTGAGCTGGTTCTTGCGCTGCCCGCTGGCGTTGGGCAGAAAACCTGCGAACAGGAAGCGGTCGGTCGGCAGGCCGGCCAGGGTCAGCGCCGTGATCACCGCCGACACCCCCGGCGCGGTGGTCGCCGAAACGCCCTCTTCCACGCAGGCACGCACCAGGTCGAACCCCGGGTCCGAGATCATCGGCGTGCCGGCTTCCGAAGCATAGGCCACCGATTTGCCCGCAAGCATGTCCGCCATCAGGCGGGGGCGGGCGCGCTCGGCGTTGTGTTCATGGTAGGACACCAGCGGACGGTCCCCCAGCGGCACACCGTGGATCTCCATCAGACGGCGCAGACTGCGGGTATCCTCGGCCGCCAGCACATCCGCTGTTCGCAGGATGTCCAGCGCCCGTAGCGTGATGTCACGGGCATTCCCGATCGGAACAGCCACGAGATAAAGACCCGGCGTCAACCTGCCCGCTCTTAGATTCTCCATTGGACCCGTCTCCTGCCTCGTTTATGGTTGCTTTAAACATCTGCGGGGCAGAGCCCGCGCCCAACCCCGAGGGAGTTCGTCCAACATGTTTGCCGTATTGTCCACCGTCCGCAAGGCGGCCAGCCGCGGGGCCGTCCTCGCATCATGTCTCTGGCTTGCCGCCTGCGACCCTTCGATGATGGGGCCGCTGGGAAATTCTGGCGCCGCCGACGGGCCGCAGATCGACACCAACGCGCCGGTGCAGGTCGCCCTCCTCGTGCCGAAATCCGACCCCGGCGCGGGCGACGTGGCGCGCAGCCTTGAGAACGCCGTGCGACTGGCCATTGCCGATCTTCAGGGCGCGCGCATCGACCTGCGCGTCTATGACACGGCGGGGTCCGCCAGCACGGCCTCTTCCCAGGCCCAGCGCGCAGTTGACGAAGGTGCCAAGATAATCCTTGGCCCGTTGTTCGGCGAATCCGCAAACGCCGCCGCCGTCGCAGTTGCGGACGAAGGCGTCAACGTAATAAGCTTTTCCAACAACACCTCGATCGCCGGGGGCAACCTCTTCGTGCTCGGCGCCACCTTCGACAACTCGGCCGATCGGCTGATGAGCTATGCAAACCGCCAGGGCAATGGCAATGTCGCTGTCCTTTACACCGACAACGTGGCTGGCACGCTGGGGCGCGACGCCATCACCGCCGCTGCCGCGCGCACCGGCGGCACGGTCGTCGGCGCCGTGCCCTATGCGCTCAACAGCGCAAGCCTGAATTCGGCGCTCAACCAGATCAAGGGTCTGGTCGACAGCGGCGCGGCCAACGCGATGTTCATCACCGACGACTATTCCGGCGGCCTGCCGATGATCCTGGATGACGCTCCCGGCATGGGGATCGACCCGAACGCCACCCAATACATCGGGCTTTCGCGCTGGGACGTCCGTCCGGATGCCTTCAGCAAGCCCGGGATCGAGGGAAGCTATTTCGCCGTGCCCGATGTGGCGATGAACCGGAACTTTGAAGCGCGCTATGCCGATGCCTACGGCAGTGCGCCGCATGCGCTGGCCGGGCTTGGGTTCGACGGTATCGCGGCCATCGGCGCACTGGTGCGTCAGGGCCGCAGGGATGCGCTCAGCGCGCGCGCGCTGACGCAAGCGTCTGGTTTTCAGGGAACGGGCGGTGTATTCCGGCTGTTGTCGGACGGCACCAACCAGCGCGCGCTGGCAGTCGCGACCATACGCAACAGCCAGGTGGTGATCCTTGACCCTGCCCCAAGAAGCTTCGGCGGCGCCGGTTTCTAGACCCGCAACCTTCACGGCTCTGCCGGACGACCTGATCGTTCCGGCAGAGCGGATCTTTGACCGTGCCAAGGTGCGCGCGGCGCTCTGGCAGGCGATCGCCAATGCCACCGACGAACGATCGGTGCGGGCCGCCACGGTAGGTATCCTTGGCGCCGCACGCGATCAGGGCCGCGAGGCCATAGCCGATGCACTCGGCCAGCGCCCTTTCGAATCCCCCGGAGCCACGCGCGCCTATACCTGGATCACCGACTGCCTGGTGACGCTGACCTTCGAGGTCGCGACCGAGCGCCTGCACCCCAAATGTAACCCCACCAAGGGCGAACAGATCGCGGTGATTGCCGTTGGCGGCTACGGTCGGGGCGAAATGGCGCCCTATTCGGATGTCGATCTGCTGTTCCTCACGCCCTACAAGATCACGCCCTGGGCCGAGAGCGTCATCGAGTCGATGCTTTACATCTTCTGGGATCTTAAACTGAAGGTCGGCCATTCCTCGCGCACGGTAAAAGACTGCCTGCGCCTGGGCGCCGAGGATTTCACCATCCGCACTGCCATGCTCGAACATCGCTTCCTGACCGGCCACGCGCCATTGGCAGAGGAACTGGACACCCGGTTGTGGAAGGACCTGTTCAGCGGCACCGCCCGCGAATTCATCGCCGCCAAGCTGGCCGAACGCGATGCCCGCCATGAAAAGCAGGGCGGCCAGCGCTACGTGGTCGAACCCAACGTGAAAGAGGGCAAGGGCGGCCTGCGCGATCTCCAGTCACTGTTCTGGATCATCAAATACGTCTACCACACCGACGACACCGGCAAGCTGGTCAGCCTTGGCGTCTTCCGTCCCGAGGAATACGCCACCTTCGTCAAGGCAGAGACGTTCCTCTGGGCCGTACGCTGCCATCTGCACCTGCTGGCCGGGCGGCCGCTCGAGTTGCTGACCTTCGACATGCAGGTCTCGCTGGCCGATGCGATGGGATATACCGACCGGGGCGGACGCCGCGGGGTCGAGATCTTCATGCAGCACTATTTCCGCCATGCCACCGCGGTCGGGGATCTGACACGCATCCTGCTGACCTCGCTCGAGGCGGACCAGACCAAGGATGCACCGCTGCTGATGCGGTTTTTCAAGCGCACGCCCAACGTCAAGGACGGCTATGAGGTAATCCACAACCGGCTGGCCATTGCAGATGACAAGGCATTCCTGTCGGACAAGATGAACATCCTGCGGCTGTACGAGGAAGGTTTGCGCACCGGGCTGCTGATCCACCCGAACGCCATGCGGCTGGTGGCGGCGAACCTTCGGCTGATCGACGACGGCATGCGCAACGACAAAGAGGCGCAGCGGATCTTTCTCGACCTGCTGCTCAAGCACGGCAACCCCGATCGCGCCCTGCGGCGGATGAACGAACTGGGGGTGCTGTCGGCCTTTATCCCCGAATTTGAACCCATCGTCGCGATGATGCAATACAACATGTACCATCATTACACAGTCGACGAACACATCATCCAGTGTATCTGGCACCTGTCCGAGATCGAGAACGGCGCCCTGGTCGAAGACCTTCCGGTCGCCTCGCACATCCTGGAGGAAGGTGTGAACCGCAAGGTTCTCTATATCGCGATGCTGCTGCACGACATCGGCAAGGGCCGCGCCGAGGATCACTCGGTGCTTGGCGCGCAGATCGCCCGCAAGGTCGCGCCGCGCCTGGGGCTGGGACCAAAGGATTCGGCCACCGTGGAATGGCTGGTGCGCCATCATCTGCTGATGTCCGACATGGCGCAGAAGCGTGACATTGCCGACCCGCGTACGGTGCGCGACTTCGCCAAGGCGGTTCAGACGCGTGAACGGCTGGACCTGCTGCTGGTGCTGACGGTCTGCGACATCCGCGGCGTCGGCCCCGGAACGTGGAACAACTGGAAGGCGGCGCTGCTACGCGCGCTCTACCGGCAGACCCGCAACGGTCTTGAAAATGGCATGGAAGCGCTCAACCGCGAAAATCGCGGGACCGAGGCCAAGCGCCTGCTGAGCGAGGCGCTGTCGGACTGGGACCAGAAGGACATCCGCATCGAAAAGGCCCGGCACTATCCGACCTACTGGCAGGGCCTGCACGTCACCGCCCATGTGGTCTTTGCCAGGCTGCTCAAGGATCTCGGCACGGACGAGATCCGCATCGACATCCACCCGGACGAGGATCGCGATGCCACCCGGGTCTGCTTTGCCCTTGTGGATCATCCCGGCATCTTCTCGCGGCTTGCGGGGGCGCTGGCGCTAGTCGGGGCGAACGTCGTCGATGCCCGCACCTACACGTCCAAGGACGGCTTTGCCACGGCGGCCTTCTGGATACAGGACGCTGACGGCAGCCCCTACGAGACGGAGCGGATTCCGCGCTTGCGCCAGATGATCGCCAAGATCGTCCGCGGCGAGATCGTGGCGCGCGAAGCGATCCGCGACAAGGACAAGATCAAGAAACGCGAGCGCGCCTTCAAGGTCCCCACCTCGATCACCTTCGACAACGAAGGCTCTGAAATCTATACATTGATCGAGGTCGATACCCGCGACCGCCCCGGCCTGCTGCATGACCTGACGCGCACGCTTGCGGCGCACAATGTCTATATAGCAAGCGCGGTGATCGCGACCTACGGCGAACAGGTGGTCGACACCTTCTATGTCAAGGACATGTTCGGACTGAAATTCTATTCGAACTCGAAACAGAAAACGCTGGAGAGGAAGCTGCGCGATGCCATAGACGCCGGGGTCGAGCGCGCCATCTCGTGACACGGCGCTCTCTTCCGCGGGAACAGAAATCGGTCGGCGCACGTTTGGAGTCTTATGCACGATCACACGCATATCGGTGCCCTGACGCGACGCAGGTTTCTGGATCTGGTCGGAGATGGTACAGTTCTGTGGATTGCGCCAGACCGGGTTTCGCAGCATTTCGGATCCAAATGGCCAGTGGCGCATGCGCGGATGGAGCGGTTAGGGCGCTATCTTCCGAAACCTGCCGTTGATCTGTTGCGCCCGGCGATCAAGCGGCGCGAACCGCTGCGAATTCCCCGTGTCCGTTTCGGCAAAACCAGCCCTGTCGACGACTCGATCCGCTACCGCAAGATTGCCGATTTCGTCGAGCGTCAGAATTATCTGAAGGAAACGCTTTGGTTTCGGGATCTTCGGAATGAACTGAACCGCACGGGCCGCGCCACGCATAAAGATATCGTCATGCGGACCGAAGATGACATCCTGGGCTTTTTGCAGAACTATGTGCTGGCGCTGATCGTTTCGCTGCGGGACGAAGGGTTTTTACCTGATCACGACGGATTTGCCTCCAGCGCTGTCATTGACGCACAGGGACGGATCTGCAAGTCGGGGTCCGGCAATCACCGGTTCAACATCGCGCGGGCCCTGCGCCTGCCCCGCTTTCCCCTGCGCATCGTCGGCATCCACGAAGACTGGGCGCGCGAAACACGTGGCTTCGCGCCGGTCACCGTCGGCGCGCTGATCGAGGATCTTCAGGCTGTCGCGGCGGCACATCAGGCCGCCCCGGACGACGGCAAAGCGTCCGGGCAATAGCCAAAGGCACGGCGCGCGTTGTCCTGCCGAACAGAGCTGCGGCGCATGTGCGCAACCACTTCCCCCAGCCTGCGGGATGCACTAATCGTGGCCCGCATTCCCAAGCCCGGACCGGAGCCCCCATGAAACCCATCCGCCTGATGTCGGGCATCCTCACGGTCGGATTCTGGACCCTGGCCAGCCGGGTGCTTGGCGTCGGACGCGAGATCATCATACTGGCCCTGATCGGCCCGGGCCCTCTGCTTGATGCCTTTGTCGCGGCCTTCCGCCTGCCCAATATGTTCCGCCGATTCTTTGCCGAAGGCGCGTTCAACGCCGCCTTTGTGCCCATGTTCTCGAAAAAGTACGAGGGTGACGAGGATCCCGTGAAATTCGCCCGCGACGCGATGAACGGGCTTGGCCTGGTCCTGCTGCTGATCAGCGGCGTCGCGCTGGTGTTCATGCCTGCGCTGGTCTACGCCACCGCCTCGGGCTTTGCCGGGTCCGAGCGGTTCGACCTGACAGTCGGCTTCGGGCGCGTGGTCTTTCCCTACATCTTCTTCATCTCGCTGGCGGCGCTGTTTTCCGGCGTCCTGAACGCCACAGGGCGCTTTGCCGCCGCCGCCGCCGCGCCGGTCCTGCTCAACATCTTTGTCATCGCCGCGATGCTGGCGGCACATTATGCGGGCGGCGACGTGATCACCGCCCTGATCTGGACCATCCCGGTGGCCGGTGTCGCGCAGCTTGCCCTGACCTGGTTCGCGGCCGAACAGGCCGGGATCCGGCTCCGCCCCGGTCGGCCGCGCCTGACCCCGGACATGCGCCGTCTTGTAAGGATCGCCGTGCCCGCGGCGCTGGCGGGCGGGGTCATGCAGATCAACCTGCTTGTCGGCCAGCAAGTGGCATCGAATTTCGACAAGGCGGTGGGCTGGCTCTACGCCGCCGACCGGCTGTATCAGTTGCCGCTGGGCGTGGTCGGCATCGCCGTCGGCATCGTCCTGCTGCCGGACCTGTCGCGCAGGCTGAGGGCAAAAGACGATTCCGGCGGGCGCGAGGCGCTGTCGCGCGCGGGCGAGCTGTGCCTTGTGCTTACGATCCCCTGCGCGGTCGCTCTGGTCGTCGTGCCGCTGCCGATGGTGTCGGTGCTGTTCGAACGCGGCGCCACCGGCCCGGACGACAGTGCCGCCATCGCGCTGGCCGTGGCGTTTTACGGACTTGGCCTGCCGGCCTTCGTGATGCAGAAGGTGCTGCAACCGCTGTTCTTTGCCCGCGAAGACACCCGCACCCCTTTCCGCTATGCCGTCTGGTCGATGGTGGCAAACGCCGCCATCGCCATCGGACTGGCCCCCGTGATCGGCTGGATCGCACCGGCCATCGCCACCACGGTGGCCGGCTGGCTGATGGTGGTGCTGCTGCTCGCGGGCAGGCGTCGGCTGGGCGAGGTGGCGCGCTTCGATGCCAGGTTCCGCAGACGCGTGTGGCGGATCTGTGCAGCGTCCGCGATCATGGGCAGTACATTGTGGGGAACCTTGATCCTGCTTGGACCGTTGTTTGGCATGACGGGCCTGCGATATCTTGCGCTTCTGGTCCTGCTTGGCGTGGGCGCTGCGTCCTATGCTGCGGCAGGTCAGGCGCTGGGGGCTTTCAGACTGTCCGAATTGAGAAATGCCCTGCGCAGAAAGCCCCGATAGCCGCATGTCCCTGACGTCCCTGATCACCGCCGAAGAAGGCTACCCCGCGCTCGAACAGCTGGCCAACGGCGCCCGGGAAGAGCTGCTCCTGTCGTTCCGCATCTTCGATCCGCGCACCCGCCTGCGCACACCCGAACTGCTCGACCAGGGGCTCAAGACCTGGGCCGACCTGTTACGCCTTGTCGCCCGGCGCGGGGTGCGTATCCGCATCATCCTTTCCGATTTCGACCCGCAGTTCACATCCGCGCTGCACCGGCTGGCCTGGTCTTCCGCCAGCGGCTTTGCCACCGCGGTCGAGGGCGACGTCCAGATCCTCTGTGCCCCCCACGGTCAGGGCGCAGGGATGCTCTGGCGCTGGCTGCTGCACTTCAAGATCCAGCGCAGCGTACGCACCCTGCGCGAGGAAGACCCGCTCAGGCTAACTCCGATCCAGCGCAAGGTACTGTCGTCATCCACGCCGGTCCTGCGGCCCGTGACGCTGCACCAGAAATGCGCCGTGGCCGATGGCGAGGACTGCGTGATCGGCGGTCTGGACGTGGACGAACGCCGATTCGACACCTGGGACCACGACCGCCCCGCCGAACAGACCTGGCACGATGTCAGCATGCGGGTTACGGACGAAGGGTTCGCCGCCTCACTGCGGGCGCACATCGCAGACACGTGGAACGCCGCGATTGCATGCGATGCCGCGTCCCTGGCACAGCGCGCCCTGCCGATGGACACGAGCGTGCGTCCGCAGGGTACGACACAGTTGCGCCTCGTGCGGACCTTTTCGTCGCCGTGCAAGGGATTTACCGTGCTCGAACCGCATGCGCGTATCCGTGAACACGAGGATGTGCTGATCAACGCGCTGGGACAGGCACAGCGCAGCATCTACATCGAAACCCAGTTCCTGCGTCACAAGCCAATCGCCGACGCGATGGCAGAGGCCGCCGCCCGAGCACCGGACCTTCAGTGCATCGTGATGCTTCCCGCCGAACCCGACAGGGTGATGTTCGACGGCGAACGCGGATGGGACGCGCGCCACGCACAGTCGCTCCAACTGCGCGCGCTCAACATCGTGCGCGACGGATTCGGTGACCGCGCCGCCTTTGTCACACCGGCCCGCCCGGTCCGGGCGCGCAAGGACGGCCCATCCGTTTTTGGTGCCGATCCGATCTATGTGCACGCCAAGGTGACGGTGATCGACGACAATTTCGCGCTGGTCGGATCAGCCAACCTGAACGGCCGTTCCCTGCGCGCCGACACCGAGGCATCGGTGTTGTTCCGGGACCATGATGCCGTTGCCGAATTGCGCCGCCGTCTTGCGGAAAAGTGGTTGTCCGATGCGGCCGAAGGGACAGACATCACCCGCGCCGATCTCTGGCGGTCAGAGGCGGCAGCCAACGCCGCTCTCGAACCCGAGGAACGCGGCAGCTTTGTCCTGCCCTTCCCCTTCAAACGCCTGCGCAAATTCTCGCGGCCGATCCCGTTTCTGCCGTCGGATATCTTCTGATCGGCTATTCCCGGCGCACCAGCGACAGGATCTTGCGCCAGCCCCCGGGAACAAGGAACAGCGAAAGGCCAAGCCCGACGACAAACCCGCCCAGATCCGCAACCCAGTCATTTGTACTGCCGAACAGCAGGCCAAACAGCAGTTGCAGGCCCAGCAGCACCCCGATCAGCGAAAACGCCCGCACCTGCTGCGCGCCCATTTCGCCCAGCCGCACCCAAAGCAGGTAGGTGAAGGCCCCGATCAGCCCGTAGACCGACGGAAAGGCCCCGATCAGCGGCACAGGTGTGTCAAGGATCAGACCATAGGCCAGCGCGCCGCCGACCGAGGACAGCACGAAGATGCCAAGCGTCGCCAGCGCGCCAAACACCTCGCCCACCATCTTGCCCAGCGCCACCAGCATGACCGCGCCGATCATCGCATGGGTGAACGAGACGTGAACGAACGGATAGCTAAGGAACCTCATCAGGTGTTCGGGCGGATATTGTCCTGTCGCCAGCATCCATTCGAGGATCTGCCCGGAAAAGGCGTAGCGCTCGATCGCCTCGATCCGCCAGCCGACAGCGCCCGGCCCGCCAAGGATCCCGCGCGCGCCCAGCGTGAAGGCAAGTTCGACACCGGCCATAATCAGAAACAGCGCCACCACCACTGGGGGCAGCGGGTTGACCGGGCTTTCGTTATGCGGGCTGCTCATGGCGTAAGACCTTTTCTGCGACGGGGCGTGGACGGGACACTTGGAAAGCGGCACTTGCGACGGGGGCGAGTTGACGCCACCCAAGCGCATGGGTAAGCCAGCTGAAGCCATAGTTCCAGACGGAGAATTGCCATGTCCGAGGGGGTCCAAACCTCTCCCGCCTTCGCCCCCCGCGTGTTCTCGGGGATCCAGCCTTCGGGGGGGCTGACGCTCGGAAACTATCTGGGCGCGATCAAGCGTTTCGTCCAGATGCAGGGCGACGCCCCGGGCGAGACGATCTTCTGCATGGTCGACATGCACGCCATCACCGTCTGGCAGGATCCCGAGGCGCTGCGCCGCCAGACGCGGGAACTGGCCGCAGGGTACATCGCGAGCGGAATCAATCCCGCGCGGTCGATCCTGTTCAACCAGTCCCAGGTCGCCGAACATGCCCAACTGGCGTGGATCTTCAACTGCGTGGCGCGCATGGGCTGGATGAAGCGGATGACGCAGTTCAAGGACAAGGCGGGCAAGAATGCCGAAAACGCCTCGCTTGGGCTGTTCGGATATCCCGCGCTGATGGCGGCGGACATTCTGATCTATCACGCCACGCATGTGCCGGTGGGCGAAGACCAGAAACAGCATATCGAGCTGACCCGCGATATCGCGGCCAAGTTCAATCACGATTACGGCGTCGATTTCTTTCCGATGACCGAACCGGTGATCGAAGGGGCAGCCACCCGCGTCATGTCCCTGCGTGACGGCTCGAAGAAGATGTCGAAATCCGACCCTTCCGATGCCAGCCGCATCAACATGACCGACGACGCCGACACCATCGCGGGCAAGATCCGCAAGGCCAAGACCGACCCCGAGCCGCTGCCGTCCGAGTCGGCTGGCCTGAAGGACCGCCCCGAGGCGCGCAACCTCGTGAATATCTACGCCGCGCTTGCGGACATCAGCGTCGATCAGGTTGTGTCAGAAAATGGCGGCCAGCCCTTTTCGGCCTTCAAACCGAAGCTGTCTGAGTTGGCGGTGGAAAAGCTGGCGCCGATTTCGGCCGAGATGGCGCGGCTGATGACCCAGCCGGACGAAATCGACGTAATCCTGCGCCAGGGCGCCACGCAGGCCCGCACCATCGCCGCGCCGATACTGCAACAAACCTACGACATCGTCGGCATGGTGCGCTAGGCGCGCCGACGACACTGTGCGCCAGGGCGCGCTTCAGGTTCTGTGTGCCAGGGAGCGCCGGTGCCTGCCTGCCTTCTTGGGTCCGGGACACAAAAGGCCAGCATTGCCCTTTGACGGCGGCGCCTTATCTGCTGTGCAACACAGGCAGAGGCGCCATGACCGACTCCTACAGATCCCGCGAACAGCGCGTGCCTTCGGGCCGACTGACCCGCATCGCCCGCTTTGGCGCGCTCACCGGCGGAATACTTGGCAATGTCGCCTATGAAGGCAGCCGCGCCTATGCGTCCGGGCGGCGGCCCCGGCTCAGCGAACTGCTGCTGACCCCGGGCAACGCCACCCGGCTGACCCGCGAACTGGCAAACATGCGGGGCGCCGCCATGAAGATGGGGCAGCTTCTTTCGATGGAAGCGGGGGATTTCATCGCCCCCGAACTGGCACAAATCCTTGCCCACCTGCGCGCCGATGCCCACACGATGCCGGGTCGGCAGCTCAAGTCCGTGCTGGTCGCCAACTGGGGCGCGGATTTCCTGAAACATTTCAGCAAGTTCGACGTACACCCCCTTGCGGCCGCCTCGATCGGACAGGTTCACCGCGCCCGAACCCGCGATGGCCGGGACCTTGCCATCAAGGTGCAGTATCCCGGTGTCAGGGCAAGCATCGACAGCGACCTGCGCAATGTCGCAAGCCTGCTGCGCCTGTCGGGCCTGCTGCCGCGCGGTCTGGACATCGCGCCAATGCTGGAAGAGGCCCGCCGCCAATTGCACCAAGAGGCCGATTATCAACGCGAGGGCCGTGCGCTGGACGACTTCGGGCGCCTTCTGGCGAAACATGACGCCTTTGTCGTGCCGTCGCTGCACCCGGATCTGACCACCACCGACATTCTTGCCATGGATCACGTCAACGGCGTGCCGGTAGAGTCGCTGACGGATGCCCCGCAAGAAGTCCGCGACAGGGTGACGACGCACCTGCTGTCGTTGCTGCTGCAAGAACTGTTCGATTTCCGGCTCATGCAGAGCGATCCGAACTTTGCCAATTACCGCTACCAGCCCGACACGGGGCGCATCGTGCTGCTGGATTTTGGGGCCACCCGCAGCTTTGACACTGCCCTTGCGCAGAAATTCCGCGCCCTGTTGCGGGCTGCAGTGCAACGGGACCGCACCGCCATACGCATTGCGGCGCTGGATATCGGATATCTGAGCGATTCGACATCGGGCCCGCACCAGACCCGCCTTCTCGACATGATGGAGATGGCGCTGGAACCGCTCAGCAGTGTCGGCCTGTTCGATTTCGGCACCTCGCCGTTGGCCACCCGATTGCGCGATGCGGCCATGGCCATTGGCGAGGACCCGGAGTTCGGAGAGATCCCGCCAATCGACGTCCTGTTCTTGCAACGCAAGATCGGCGGCCTGTTCCTGCTGGCTACGCGACTGCGCGCGCGCGTCCACATGCCCGACCTCCTTGCCCGGCACCTTGGCTAGGCGGTGACACCCCGTGTGCTGATGCAAGAAGCCGCCACTATCGCCGCCCCCGCTCCCTGCCCTTCACCCGATCCGTGCAAAATCGCACGTCCTGCGTTCAGACCGGACAGTTTTCGCAAGCATGCAGAGCGATTATGTTTTGTCGGGAAAGGGTACACCATGCCACACAAAACTCATCCCGCGACCAGCATCGGTCACGTTCACCTCAAGGTTGCCGACCTCGACCGCGCCATTGCCTTTTACCGCGACGTGATGGGGTTCGAGGTTCAGCAGACCTACGGCACGCAGGCCGCCTTTCTTTCGGCGGGCGGCTATCATCACCACATCGGTCTCAACACATGGGAAAGCCGGGACGGCACGCCCGGTGCGCCCGGGACGACGGGGCTGTATCACGTTGCCTTTCTCTATCCCGACCGGGCCGCGCTGGCCGCCACGTTCAAAAGCGTTCTGGACGCGGGTGTACCGATCACCGGCGCCGCCGATCACGGCGTGTCCGAGGCGATCTATTTCAATGACCCCGACGGCAACGGGATCGAGATCTACCGCGACCGCCCGCAATCGGAGTGGCAGCGCGACACATCCGGCGGCATCAGGATGGTGAACGCGCGGCTGGACCTGGATGCGCTTCTGGCCGAAACACCCTAAGCCACTGGACCTCTGCGCCCGCCGCGCCTAGTTTGCCCGGAAAAAGAGCAAGGAGTTGCAAGATGGCCACCGGCACCCAGATCCGCACCTATTTCGAAGGCCAGTGGCACGATGGCGACATTCCGGTGATCCGGGGCGCCGATCACGGCGCCTGGCTTGGCTCGAACGTCTTTGACGGCGCGCGCTACGTGAACGGGCTGGCGCCGGATCTGCTGGCCCATTGCGCCCGCGTCAACCGCTCGGCCGAGGCGCTGATGGTGACCCCCACCGTCACCGCCGAGGATATGGTGCAGATCGTCCGGGACGGGCTTGCCGCCTACCGCAGGGACACCGCCGTATACATCCGCCCGATGTACTGGGCGCTCGACGGCGACACGACCGCGATCGTACCCAAACCCGGTGGCGGCACCGGCTTTGCAATCTGCCTCGAGGTCATTCCGATGGCGCCCGAACGCGCGTCCACCACGCTGACCCGCACCCGGTTCCGCCGCCCGGTGATGGAGGATGCGGTGGTCAACGCCAAGGCGGCCTGCCTTTATCCCAATAATGCCCGCATGCTGGCCGAGGCGCGCGCCAAGGGGTTCGGCAACGCGCTGGTGGCCGATGCGATGGGCAATGTGGCGGAATCCGCCACCGCCAACGTCTTCATGGTCAAGGATGGCACCGTCCTGACACCTGTTGCCAACGGCACCTTCCTGTCCGGCATCACCCGCGCGCGCCACATCCGGAACCTGCGCGCGGACGGAACCGAGGTTGTCGAAACGGTCCTGACCTTCGACGATTTCCACGGCGCGGACGAGGTGTTCCTGTCAGGCAACATGAACAAGATCACTCCGGTCACCGCCTTTGATGACACGCAGTACCAGATCGGGCCGGTGACCCGTCGCGCGCGCACGCTTTACTGGGACTGGGCGCGGTCCGAAGGCTGACGCACAGCGCGCCCGGTGGTCTTTGGCCGACAGACGCCTATCTGACCCGTTCAGGTGTCTTTCCGCCCATTCGGCCCCGCGACCCGCGCCAGAGGATTGCCGCCTACACAGTTGCCACCCGCCGACACCTGAGCCATGATCCAGTCCGAAGGAGTGACCCGATGCGCAAGTTCCTCGTCGTGCTGGATGACAGCCGCGAATGTCTCAACGCGATGCGGTTCGCCGCGATGCGGGCCGCCAGAACCGGCGGCGGGGTGGCGATCCTGTCGGTGATCCCGCCGGACGAGTTCAACCACTGGATCGGCGTCGGTGACATCATGCGCGAAGAAGCCCGCGAAAGGATCGTCGCCCATTTCGAGGTCTTCGCCAAATGGATGCGTGACAAGCAGGGGATCGACCCCGAATTGGTCATCCGCGAAGGCGAACCGGTGCAGGAGATCATCGAACAGGTCAAGGACGACCCGGACATCGGCGTGCTGGTGCTGGGGGCGGGGACCGACAAGAAGGGTCCGGGCCCGCTGGTGTCACAGCTCAGCCGAAGTTCGGGCAGCCTGCCGATTCCCATCACCATCGTACCCGGCGACATGACCAAGGAACGGCTCGAAGCCATCACCTGAGCTGGTCGGTGCCGGGACCACAGAAGGAACCACATAAAGGCCCGCCAAAGGAACCACGACCGGAACAACGATCGAAAAGGCGCGTTGATCGCGCAACCACAGCCATAATCTGGAACAAAATATGTTGAGAACACTGAAAACCACACTTGCTGCCAGCCTCCTGTGCGTTGCGCCCCTCTGCGCGGTGGCGCAGACCCAGGCGCAGGCCCAGGCCGAAGAAGGCGGGCAGGTCGACATCACCATCGGCGAAGACTCATATGTCTTTCCGCTACTGGTCAGCGAAAGCGACTGGTCCGGATCCGAGAACTTCACCTCTGTGAACCTGCATACAAGCCCGACGGATGACGAAACCCGGGGTAGGTTCAAGACATTCGTCATCGGGTTCGAATACCTGAGCGGTGCGGTCAACAACCCTGAAATCCGCCTGGAGCGCGTGCAGGACGACGGCTCCGAGCAGGAGCTTTTCGGAGAGGATGAACAGGGGGACGTCGTCGTCACCGTCGACAGCATCAGCGTCGACGACGGAATGCTCAAGGTGGCGGGCAAGATGTCCGGTTCAGTCGGACCAAGCGACAACTCAGGCTTTACCATCGATCTCAGCGAGCCGGTCGAGGTATCCGGCAGCTTTGATGTGGTTCTTGGCCCGGCATACTGACGTCGCCCCAAAGTTTAGAACGGTTCCAAACCTTGACGTTCCGGGCCTCGGGGCGCATATAGGTATGAACCCAGAAAGGTGCAGATCAGATGTTCATCCAGACCGAATCCACCCCGAACCCGGCAACTCTGAAATTCCTGCCCGGCCAGACCGTTCTGGACATGGGCACTGCCGATTTTCCCAGTGCGGACGGCGCCGCCGCCTCGCCGCTCGCCACACGCTTGTTCACCGTGCAGGGTGTCAAGGGCGTGTTCTTCGGCAATGATTTTGTCACCGTGACCAAAGATGACGAAACCGACTGGGACCACGTGAAACCGGCCATACTTGGTGCGATCATGGAACATTTCCAGTCCGGCCAGCCGGTCATGGCCGACGATGCCCAGCAAGCGGGAAGCGGTCACGCGGCACACGAGGGCGAAGATTCCGAGATCGTCGGCCAGATCAAGGAACTGCTTGACAGCCGCGTGCGGCCCGCCGTGGCGCAGGACGGCGGCGACATCACCTTCCACGGCTTTGACCGTGGCGTTGTCTACCTGCACATGCAGGGTGCCTGTGCCGGATGCCCGTCGTCCACGCTGACGCTGAAGATGGGCATCGAAAACCTGTTGCGTCATTACATCCCCGAAGTCACCGAAGTGCGCCCCGTCGCTGTCTGAGGCGGCAATGCACCGACAGCCATGACCCCGGAGGCCCTCGCCGCATTGCAGGCGCGTGCCTACCGGGACATGGCGCCCTGGTCGGCACGGGACTTCGCCGATATGCTGGGCCAGCCGACCGTTCTGCTTTGCGCCTCACCCGACAGTTTCTGCCTTGGTCGCGTGGTGCTGGACGAGGCTGAAATACTTGCCCTTGCAACAGATCCCGACCACCAGCGTAACGGACAGGGCAGCCGCACACTGCGCGCATTCCTGCAAGGCGCTGCGGCGCGTGGTGCCCTGAACGCCTTTCTCGAGGTGGCATCAGGCAATGCACCCGCCCTGTCGTTCTACCGCCATCATGGCTTTGCCCGGACTGGCTTGCGCAAGGGCTACTATCGCCTGCCGGATGGCAGCCGCGCCGACGCCTTGCTCATGGCGCGCGCATTGACCAAAGGTCATGTTCCCGGCTCCTGACATCGGCTTACGCTGCAATGCAAAAAGCTGTTGACCCTCTGGGGGGGAAACGTCCTTAATCGCACCTGATCCAGCTTTGATCTACCAAACGCGGCCCGGCTGCGCCCGCCGCGACACCAACCATCTGGGAGCGACCTATGACCCTCATGCAGAAACTTCTTGGCGCGGCCGCCACTCTGGGCCTGACGGCTGGGGCAGCCCTTGCCGATCCGGCGCTGATCTACGACCTTGGCGGCAAGTTCGACAAGTCCTTCAACGAGGCCGCCTTCAACGGCGCGACCCGGTGGGCAGAGGAAACCGGCGGCACCTTCAAGGACATCGAACTGCAATCCGAAGCCCAGCGCGAACAGGCCCTGCGCCGCTTTGCCGAGGCCGGGTTCAACCCCGTCGTGACCACCGGCTTTTCCATGTCGACGCCCATTGCGTCCGTGGCCGGCGATTACCCCGACACCAAGTTCGTGACGATTGACGGCTATGTGGATCCCGCCGATCATCCCAATGTGCTGTCGATCGGCTTTGCCGAACACCAGGGCAGCTACCTTGTCGGCATGCTGGCCGCGATGGCGTCCGAATCCGACACGGTCAGCTTTGTGGGCGGCATGGACATTCCGCTGATCCGCAAATTCGCCTGCGGTTATGCGCAGGGTGTCAAAGCCGTGAACCCCGATGCCACCGTCATCGCCAACATGACCGGCACCACCCCCGCCGCGTGGAACGACCCGGTCAAGGGGTCGGAACTGACCAAGGCGCAGATTTCGCAAGGCTCTGACGTGGTGTTCGCCGCCGCCGGTGGCACGGGTCTCGGTGTGCTCCAGACCGCAGCCGACGAAGGCATCCTGTCCATCGGCGTTGATTCCAACCAGAACCACCTGTTTCCGGGCAAGGTGCTTACCTCGATGCTCAAGCGGGTCGATGTGGCCGTGTTCGATGCCATGACCGCAGGCGCCGATCTGGAAACCGGCGTCACGGCGCTGGGTCTGTCCGACAGCGGCGTCGGTTATACGCTGGACGACAACAACGCCGAACTGATCACCGAAGAGATGCAGTCCGCCGTCGACGAGGCCCGCGAAAAGATTATCGCGGGCGAAATCGAGGTGCACGACTATTCCTCTGACGACAGCTGCCCCGCCATCAGCTTCTGATCGACGGCACCCCGCCACGGGCACCTGTCAGGGCCGCACCATCCGTGCGGCCCTGATCCCATCCGCCACAATCGGACAGCGACCATGACCGAAGCCGCCCCTGCCCCTGCCCCTGCCCCTGCCCCTGCC
>JAGXGV010000169.1 GCA_024636635.1 Puniceibacterium sp. | reverse complement strand
GGGTATCCGCGCGCGCGGGTTTTGACGCTCCCTGCACATTCCGATCCGACGACGGCGGCCCGTACCGCCAAGCACATGACCGCCGTCGTCTTCCACCCCCGCAGCCAACCCGAAAAGGAGACCACGATGGCTGAAGCGACTCTCACCACCAGGATGCAGGACGCAATCCCCGATCTGCCGCCTGCCTTCCGCGCCGACCGCACCTTGCTCGCGCTCGATCTCGGCACGACGACAGGCTGGGCCCTGCATGACGCCGACGGGCTGATCACCAGCGGCACAGCATCGTTCCGCAATGGCCGGTTCGATGGCGGTGGGATGCGCTACCTGCGCTTCAGCAACTGGCTTGCCGAACTCGACCGCCTGTCTGGGCCCATCGCTGCCATCTGGTTCGAGGAGGTCCGCCGCCACGCGGGCACCGACGCAGCCCACGTCTATGGAGGTCTGATGGCTACCCTGACCGCATGGGCCGAGCTGCGCAGTGTGCCTTACGAGGGCGTGCCCGTCGGCACCATCAAGCGGTTCGCCACCGGCAAGGGCAACGCCAACAAGGACGCCATGATTGCCGCCGCCCAGGCGCGCGGGTTCAGCCCCGCCGACGACAACGAGGCCGACGCCATCGCGATCCTGTTCTGGGCGCTGGAGACCAAGGGGGGCATGCAATGAGCGGAATGCGGTTCGTGCCCAAGGGCTATGGCGGGCATCGCCGTAGCCCCGACGAGGTGAAGCGCGATGGCTGGCAGGAGCAAGGCCTGCTGGCTGTGGCAATCGACGATCACCGCCTGACCTGGCCCGAACGGGAATTGGTCCGGCAACTCGGCGATAAACTGTACGGGCAGTGCCCGCGAGATCGAGAGGTGTCGCAATGACGGACTGGACACCCGACCTCGTGGAGGAACGGTTGGCCGAGGCCGCCTTCGTTCTGAAGCGCCTGCCAGAGCCACGCAGGCAGGGGTATTTCAGCACATGGCCTGAGATGGTCTACAGCTTCGCCGACAAGGTGGGCCAGGAGCCGAAGCCCATGCGCGTGCTGCCCTCACCGCAGGCGATCAGCCGGATGGAGGAGACGCTGACCTGGACCGCCTGCCTCGAGCCCATCGATGGCAAGATCGTCTGGATGAAGGCGCATGGTGAACGCTGGAAGGAGATCTGCTGGGCGGTCGGTTTGCAGCGTTCAGCAGCCCACCAGCACTGGCAATTCGGGATTTCTGTCATCGCACTGACCCTCAACAGACGACGGTTCAACCGCAACATGTCGAAGCGCCGCGTGATCGAACTGGCCGCTGGCGCGTAAGCGCCCGCAGCCACTAGGAAAGTGTCCGGCGGACAGTTTTCGATGAGACAGAAAGCCCGGCTGGGGGTTAGAAAAGGGATATACTCGGGAGAGGCGCGCGCGGGACGGCCTGCGCCGCTGGACCCTGGGGTCCACCGAGGGGTCCAGCCGGGGTCCAAGAGGCTAACCCACTGACTTTACGGGTCCTTCCTGGCCACAAACGTATACGGGCGGGCGAAGCGCGCAATATCGCCAGCGTCAGGGTCGGTTTTTTGGGAAGCCACCCCAGCGGGCATCCATCCGCGACCTGCTGAAAACAACAATAAAACAATATCTTGGAACCGGACACGCCCGGTGGCCGCTGGACTCCTTCCGGAGTCCTTGCTGGCTGCTGGTGTCCGGAGTCCAGGGGTCCACACCATTGAGGCGCACCGACATTATGACGCTGAGCTTTGCTCCGGACGCGATTGAGACCTGGCCGCTGGCCAAGCTCCAGCCTTATTCAAAAAACGCGAAGGCGCATGGCGAAGACCAGGTCGCGAAGATCGCCGCCAGCATGGCGGAGTTCGGCTGGACTGTGCCGTGCCTGGTCGCCGATGACGGAGAACTGATCGCGGGCCATGGTCGGGTCCTGGCGGCGACGCAGCTCGGGCTGACCGAGGCCCCAGTGATCGTGCTGGGACATCTGACTGAGGCGCAGCGCCGGGCCTATCGCATTGCGGACAACAAGCTGACGGAACTCGGGACCTGGGATGAGGCGCTGCTGTCGGCCGAACTGAACGACCTGCTAGCCGAGGATTACGACCTGTCGCTCATCGGCTTCGATGACGCTGAACTCGAGGCGTTGTTGGCCGGAGAGGTCGACCCCGAAACCGTATCCCGCGAAGGCGAGGACGATGTTCCAGAGGCCCCGGAAACCCCGATCAGCCGTCCCGGCGATCTTTGGGTGCTGGGCAAGCATCGGCTGCTCTGCGGTGACGCCACCGTGGCCACCGACGTCGAGCGTCTGCTGGGTGATGTGAAGCCGCTCCTGATGGTGACCGATCCGCCCTATGGCGTCGAATACGATCCCGGCTGGCGGAACAAGGCAGGTGCCGCCACGACCAAGCGCACTGGCAAGGTGCTGAACGACGACCGCGCTGACTGGCGCGAGGCCTGGGCGTTGTTCCCCGGCGACGTCGCCTATGTCTGGCACGGCGCGCTGCATGCGACGACGGTTGCCGACAGCCTGATTGCCTCAGGCTTCAACATCCGATCGCAGATCATCTGGGCCAAGGACCGTCTGGTGCTGAGCCGCGGCGACTACCACTGGCAGCACGAACCGTGCCTCTATGCAGTGAAAAAAACCGGCAAGGGCCATTGGGCGGGTGATCGTAAACAAACGACACTGTGGCAGATCGCCAACAAGGATCAGGATGCGGAAACCGTGCACGGGACCCAGAAGCCCGTCGAATGCATGCGTCGGCCCATCCTAAACAATTCCAGCTCGGGTAAAGCAGTGTACGAGCCCTTCATGGGATCCGGCACCACGCTGATCGCCGCCGAAACGACGGGCCGGGTCTGCTACGGGATCGAACTCAATCCGGCCTATGTGGATGTCGCCGTGGAACGCTGGCAGCAGTTCACGGGCAAGGACGCTGTTCTCTCCGGGTCGGGCGAGACATTCAATAAAATCAAGAACAAAGACGCGTGAGGCATGAATGACCTGGCTCTATTTTCCTCCGGGCACACTTTCGGAACCGAAGACGCATGCCTATTCGGCCTCTCTCTGTGTTCCGGTGCTGGCGGCATCGACCTCGGGCTCACCATCGCCATCCCCGGATATCGAACTGTGGGCCATGTCGAGCGGGAAACCTTCGCCGCAGCCACTCTCGTGGCGCGGATGGAAGACGCGTCCCTGGATTGCTCGCCTGTCTGGGACGACGTTGGAACCTTCGATGGCCGCCCGTGGCGCGGCGCGGTGGACATCGTCACTGCGGGATATCCGTGCCAGCCGTTCTCAGTCGCGGGCAAGCGCCGAGGCGCGGACGACCCGCGTCACCTCTGGCCGCACGTCGCACGCATCGTCTCCGAGATCGAGCCGCCCTTCGTCTTCCTCGAGAATGTCGCCCATCATCTCCGCCTCGGCTTCCCCGAAGTCGCCGGAGGGCTGGTCGGCATGGGCTACCGCCTTGCGGCAGGCCTCTTTACGGCGGCGGAAGTCGGTGCGCCCCACAAACGCGAGCGTCTGTTCATCCTCGCCGTCCGTGAATACGACGAGCTGGCCGACCCCGCGCGCCTGCTCCGGGACCCGCTCAAGCGGCGGGAACCGGACGGAAATGCTGCGGCTCTGGCCGACGCCCCGGGCCAGCGCCAACGAGAACCGGCAGACGAAGCCGACGCCGTCGCAGGAAGCGGGCAAGCACGGGATGAACCTGGCGACGAGCGCGGCGATGTGGCCGACTCCTCAAACCGACAGCTTTCGCAGCCGGGGCGGAGATCGGAAGCACGAGAAGGGTCTGGACGGCATGGCGCGGGACTGGCCGACGCCGATGGCCAACGACGGCTGCAAGCCGAGTGCTGGCAACCGCAAGACAGCGGATCTGACCCATGCCAGCCGCATGTGGATGACGCCCACCGCGCGGGATCACAAGGATGGGGCGACGACATTGGCGAACACGCCGGTGAACGGCCTCCTTGGCCGCCAGGTCCTGGTAACGCCGATGGCTGGGAGCAATACCTCCGATGCGCGCCGGACCTTGAACCCGCTGTTCGTCGAGGCGCTGATGGGCTGGCCCACCGGGTGGACCGACTTCGCCTCTGTGGCAACGGCGTGGTCCCCCTGGTTGCGGCGCATGCGCTTCGAACTCTCGCAGCTGAACTGCTGGCCGATGGATGAGACCGCCGCATGAAGCAGTCGCGCCTCATGTCGCTGGTCGAGTCCGTCGCCAATGTGATCGTCGGCTACGGCGTCGCCGTCGCTTCACAAATCCTGATCTTCCCGATCTTCGGGCTGCACACGACACTGGCGCAGAACCTGAAAATAGGTGCGGTGTTCACGATAGTGAGCATAGCGCGGTCCTATGTGCTGCGACGGCTATTCGAGGCAGTCCGATAAGGTCTCGCTATCCACCAAGAAATGATGAACCAACGAAACTTGTCGAATTTCCCTCTTAATCCAAGCCTGATGCGATCAAGCAGGCTTCCCGTCCTTCCTGAATTTCCCTAAGTTATAGTTACTTAGACAGTGGGGGCGGTATGGCACGCAATAAAACTTACGAAGAGAAAATTGCGGATCATATAGCTGCGGTCGTAGAAGATCGAAAAATTGAAGATGTCCTTCACTTCACGCGCCTCGAAAACTTGCCTGGCATCTTGGAGCATGGTCTTCGTGGCCGATCATTCCTCGAGCAAGCAGATTACGATGTTTATGCAAGCGATGCTGATCGTCTGGACGGGGAGGATGACGCAATCTCCGTTTCAATATCGTGCTACTATCCGGAAATGTTTGCGGCGAAGCGTTACCGTTCCGGAAACAAGCCTTGGGTAATTCTTGCTTTCCATCCCGGCCTTTTGTCGAACTACCCTTGTCTCTTTTACAGGAATGGTGTGACGACCAGTGCCACGAGATACGAGAACGGCAAAAGGTACGGTGGATTCGCGCTCGAAAAGCTGTTCGAGGACTGTTCGATTTCCGATCTGACGGGGACTGGTTTTCGAGAGGAACACAGCCTTCCCTCAGGCTGGCCTACTTCATCAGACTCTGAAGTGCAGGTGATGAGCCCGATCCACCCGGATTACCTGTTGGGGGCTTGGGTCGAAACGCCCGAACATGGCGAACAAGTTCGTGAAGCGTTTGACGCATACGGGCGCAGCGAATGTGAAGTGGTAGTTCAGTCCTTTGAGCCGCGTATCAGCCGAATGCCCTATAGTTGGGGATGAACCGCGCGAGGTGGCGGTTCAGATGTGAACCTCCAGATACTTGGGCTCATGCTTACAGCAGGCGGTAGACACGCCCGCGTCTTTCGACCTTCTCCGAAGCGATAGTCAGCCCCAGTTTCTTCTTCAGCGCGCCGGACATGGCACCACGAACCGTATGTGACTGCCATCCAGTTGCGACCATGATTTCCTCGATGGTCGCGCCGCCTTCAGCGCGGAGCATCTCGATCAGCTTTGCCTGTTTGGTCCCATTTCGACGCTGGACGGGTTCGCTTGCTCTATCGGTGGGGGCACTTTCGTTCGGTTCGTTGGTGATCCCGAGGGCGCTATAGGCCATCGGCGTCGCGCGCAAGGTAATCGGCCCGCGCTCCTCGTCGTGGCGCCAGACGGTGTTCAGGTCGGTCGCGGCGATCTCTTCGATGAGCCCCTTCTTCAGGAGGCTCTTGCAGACATTGCCAACGGCGCCGCCCTTGAGGCTGGCGGTGACGGGGAACACTGCCCCGTCATCCCGCGCGCAGGCGGTGGACAAGATGATGGCTTGTGGGTCGGATAGCTGGATCAGGGTCATTGGTTATCTCCGGAGTTCGGGCAACGCGGGATGCGGCGCCTTCTACCGGAAGAAGCCCGCAAGTGCGGGCCTGCGGGCTGACCGCGCCCAATTCAGATCAGGTCGAGGTCCTTCAGGCAGGTTGCCGCATCGATCAGCTGATTGGTCGGCACCTCGATGGTGATCGTCATGCTGTCGGCGTAGGCGCGGACATAAACGCCGCCGTCGTCCATCAGAGCGCTTTCGATTTCGTCGAGGACCGTGGTGATGCGGCTTGGGTCGAAGTGCTCAGGCAGCTTACGAATGGCAATGCGGATGGTGCTGGTTTCCATGGTGCTCACTCCGCGTGCTCGCCTTCGCTGAAGGCGCTGTCGGTGATGCGCTTCAGGAGGCTGGCGTAGTGCTCAAGGGTGCCGACATGGCCCCAGTTCACCTCGTCGGGGTGGGCGTTGAAATGCTCGTCGCTCAGGCTTGCCAAGCGCGCCAGCGCCTCGTCGATCTCGGCTTTCTTGCCGATGAAGGCGTTCAAGGCCGCCTCCTTGTTCCGCGCAGCCTTCTCGGCGCGCAGTTGATGGCGGGGCGTTGTCTGCGGGTTCAGGCGGGTCATCGTGGCGGCTCCGTGGTGAGTTGCATCTTTTTCTTGAGACCACGTTCGCTCTGGCACGGAGGCTTATCAACTACATAAGAACATGATTTTGAATGATAATTGGAGCACGCAATGGAGGGTCTGAGCGAGCGCCAGTATGCTGCCCGCGTCGGCCTCTCACGCGGCGCGATCCAGAAGGCCAAGGCGACGGGGCGGCTGGTGCAGCATGGCGATGGCAGTATCGACGCAGTTGCCAGCGATGCCCTGCGCGCCGAGGCAACCGACCCGTCCAAAACCCGAAAAGCGCCGCAGCCAAAACTGAAGCCCGTTCCGGAGGCGGCAGTGTCCGCAGTCGGCG
>JAGXGV010000168.1 GCA_024636635.1 Puniceibacterium sp. | reverse complement strand
GTTCTGGGGTGCGCCAATCCCGGTGATTCACTGCGACACCTGTGGCGTGGTGCCCGAGAAAAAAGAAAACCTGCCCATTCGCTTGCCGGATGACGTGAGTTTCGACAAGCCCGGCAATCCGCTGGGCTGGCATCCCACATGGCGCGATTGTACTTGCCCGACCTGCGGCGCGCCGGCGCAGCGCGAAACCGACACGATGGACACCTTTGTCGATTCGTCATGGTATTTTGCCCGCTTCACCGCGCCCGATGCCGACACGCCCACGGATGCGACCGAAGCGGCCTACTGGATGAATGTCGACCAGTATATCGGCGGCATCGAACACGCGATCCTGCACCTGCTCTACGCCCGCTTCTTTGCCCGTGCGATGAACGTCACGGGGCATCTTCCGGATGCGGCGCGTGAACCGTTCAATGCGCTGTTCACGCAAGGCATGGTCACCCACGCGATCTATCAGACGCGCGACGCTGACGGCCGCCCCGTCTATCACTTCCCCGAGGAAGTGAGCGACGGCAAACTGGCCGACGGGCGCGAGGTGGAAATCATCCCCTCGGCCAAGATGTCGAAATCCAAGCGCAACGTGGTGGACCCGGTCGAGATCATATCCCAGTTCGGCGCCGACACCGCGCGCTGGTTCGTCCTGTCCGATTCGCCGCCCGAGCGGGATGTGGAATGGACCGCGGCGGGTGCCGAGGCGACGGCCAAGCATCTGGCGCGCGTCTGGCGCATCGCGACCGAGGTCGAAGGCTCGGACGCGAGCCCGCAGGAGTCTGACGAATCACTGCTGCGCGAGATGCACAAGGCGATCCATGACGTGACGCAGGGTGTGGAATCCTTTGGCTTCAACGCCGCAATCGCCAAGCTTTACGCCTTTACCAACACACTGGCGAAATCCGACGCGGGGGCAGAGGCGAAACAACAGGCGGCCCGTACGCTGGCGCAACTGATGTCACCGATGACCCCGCACCTTGCCGAAGAGATCTGGCAGCTTTTGGGCGGCGAGGGGCTGATCGCCAATGCGCCCTGGCCCATCGCGGACGAGAATATGATGGTCGAGGATACCGTGACCCTGCCGGTGCAGGTCAACGGCAAGCGGCGCGGCGAGGTGACGGTGCCAAAGGACATGGACAAGGCCGAGGTCGAGACGCTTGCCCTGTCGCATCACAACGTGATCAAGGCGCTGGAAGGGGCCACGCCGAAAAAGGTCATCGTCGTGCCGGGCCGGATCGTGAACATTGTCCTGTAAGCGCCGCACCTTCCTGCTGGGCGCCCTGTCGCTTGGCCTGACCGCCGCCTGCGGGTTCACGCCGGTCTACGGGCCGGGGGGGGGCGGCGACGCGCTGCAAGGCCAGATCGTGCTGGACGCACCGGACACGCGCGAAGGTTATTTACTGACCCGGCGGCTTGAAGAACGGCTGGGGCGCGGCACTGGTGGCGCCTATACGCTGGGGTACGATATCCGGGTCGAATTCGAAGGTCTGGGCACCACGTCGGACGGATCGACCACGCGCTACCAGTTGCTGGGCACGGTCGCCTACACGCTGCATGATGCGGCGACAAAGGCCGTCCTGATGCGGCGAGACACCTCGGCCTTTGCGGGCTATTCCGCCACCGGGTCGAACGTTTCGACCCTTGCCGCAGAGCAGGATGCGCAGCGGCGGCTGATGGTGGTCCTGGGCGATCAGATGGTCGACCAGCTGTTGCTCTGGGCCTCTGGTCGGGCGGGCCCGGGCCAGGCCGTGGCGCGGTGAAGCTGGGGCCCCGCGACGCGCCGGGCTATTTCGCCCGCCCCGATCCGGACAGCACCGGTCTGCTGATCTATGGCGAGGATGCGATGCGCGTCGCGCTGAAACGGCAAAAGGTGATCGCCGCCCTGATCGGTCCCGAAGGCGAGGCCGAGATGCGTCTGACCCGCATTCCCGGATCAGAGCTGCGCCGCGATCCGGCGTTGCTGCTGGACGCGCTCAAGGCGCAGAGTTTCTTTCCCGGTCCGCGGGTCGCCTTTCTGGAGGAGGCCACCGATACCCTTGCAAAACCCGTGGCGGCGGCACTTCAGGACTGGCTGCCGGGCGATGCGCAGCTGATCGTTACCGCAGGTGCGCTCAAGTCGTCATCATCCCTGCGCAAACTGTTCGAGGGACACAAATCCGCCCGCGCCGCCGGAATCTACAACGACCCACCCGGCCGGGCCGAGATCGAGGCGGATCTGGCGCGGTCCGGCCTGCGCGACATCGATCGGTCCGCGATGGATGCGCTGACCGCGCTGGCGCGCGAACTGGACCCCGGCGATTTCCGCCAGACGGTCGAAAAGGTCGCGCTGTACAAGCTGGGTGATTCGTCGGCGCTGACCCCCGAAGAGGTGGCGCTGTGCGCGCCGACCTCGACCGAGGCGGATCTTGACGAGATGCTGCATGTTGCCGCCGAAGGGCGCACCGCCGAGATCGGACCGATGATGACACGGCTGTCGGCACAGGGCATGAACCCGGTCACGCTGATCATCATTGCCACCCGGCATTTCCGCGCGCTTTATGCGGTGGCGTCCGATCCCGGCGGGCCCCACCAGGGTGTCGCGCGGGGGCGACCGCCGATCTTTGGGCCACGGCGCGACCGGATGCTGCGGCAGGCGCAGAACTGGGGGGCGTTCCGGCTTGAATCAGCGCTGGGCATGCTGACCGACACCGATCTGCAATTGCGCTCTGCCGGGCAGCACGCGCCGGCGCTGGCGCTGGTCGAACGCTGCTTCATCCGTCTGGCGATGCTGTCCGCGCGCGGCTGAGGGCGGACAAGGGGTCAGCCGCCTGCCGGATGTCCCGGCGGTGGCGGATCTGCGAAAGCGGCGGCGTGACGGCCGGCCCAAAGCCCCGTTGCCATGCAGGCGGTCAGCAGATAGCCGCCTGTCGGCGCCTCCCAGTCCAGCATCTCTCCGGCACAGAACACGCCGGGGTGGCTGCGCAGCATCAGGCCCGCGTCAAGCGCGTCAAAGGGCACCCCCCCTGCGGTCGAGATCGCCTCGTCCAGCGGTCGCAAACCGTCATGAGGCAGATGCAGCGCCTTGATCACTTCGGCGCGCCCTGCCGGGTCCTGCGCAAGCGGACGGGCACATTCCTGAAGCAGCGCCTGCACCGCAGGGGTCAGTCCCAGCGTCTTGCGCAGGGTATTGGACAGGCTCTGGCGCGCACCCGCGCGGCCCAGCCTTTCGGCCACCTCGGTCAGCGTCAGATCGGGTGCCAGGTCAAGCGTCAGCATCGCGCCGTCCCGCAGCGCCGGGCTGAGCGGATAAATCCCGCCGCCTTCAAGCCCCCGCACGGAAATTACCGCCTCGCCGCGCGAGACAAGCGCACCGGCGCGAAAGGTGACATTCTTGAGCGGGGCACCAAAATGGCGGGTCATGTGGCCGGACCACGCGACCGACAGTCCGGCATTGGCGGGGGCGAAGGGCGCGAGCGGGATGCCGCTTGACCGGAAATGCTGCGCCCATTCGCCGTCCGACCCCAGCCGCGCCCAGCTGGCGCCGCCCAGAGCGAGCACGGTGACGGCGGGGGCCAGCACCACCGCGCCATCGGGCGTGTCAAAGCCGGGGTGGCCGTCCTGCCAGCCGGTCCAGCGCCAGCGCGTGCGCACCGTCAGGCCCTGAGCCCCCAGCCGTGCAAGCCAGGCGCGCAGCAGGGGCGAGCCTTTCAGCGCCACGGGAAACACCCGTCCGGTCGAACCGGTGAACAGGGGCTGGCCCAGCCCCTCGGCCCAGTGTTGCATCTCTTGCGGGCCGAAGCGGTCCAGCATGGCTGAAAGCTGCGGCGCGGCGGCACCATAAGCGGTGCGAAAGCTTTCCGGCGGTTCGGCCCTGGTGAGGTTGAGACCGGATTTTCCGGCCATCAGGAACTTGCGCGCGAGCGATGGTTTGGCATCGACCAGAACGACCTGCCGACCCGCATCCAGAAGCGCCTCTGCCGCCATCAGGCCCGCAGGACCGCCACCGACGATCAGCGCATCGCAGGTCATCCTGGGACAACCTGACGCCGCGCAGCGGTGAAATCCCCGGTGTGGGTCCTACGTGCCTTTTCGGCGGGGCGTGCCGGTCCGGCGGGGAATGAAAGGGGCAGCGACATGGACGATCCGGTCTGTGGATTGTGTGGACGGCCCATTCCGCCGAACAGCCGCCAGAGCCTGCATCACCTGGTACCCAAGCTCAAGGGTGGCAAGGGCGGGCCGGTGGTCCGGCTGCACCAGATCTGCCACAACGAAATACATGCCACGCTGACCGAGGCGGAACTGGCACGCGATCATCACACGCTCGAATCGCTGCGCGTCCAGCCACGCCTTGCGGCGTTCATCCGCTGGGTGGCCCGGCGCCCGCCGGAGTTTCACAGCCGCAGCGCCGGGGGGCGCCGGAAAAAGCGGTAGGGCCGGGGAACGACCTGCCTATAGCGTCCCGCCTTTAACCTGCCACGGGTATCGCTTTTCGCGTTGGAGACGCCGCCGACAGACAGCGAACAAGCGAGTCAGGTTTTAGGCGGGGCGCTTTAGTTCGAATTCATCCGTTCGACATACGAACGCATCTCTTCCGCCTCGTGGCGCGCATCGCGCAGACCCTCCATCGCGGCGGAAAGCTCGGCCTCGGTCTGGGCGAGCTGGTTGGTCAGCTCTGCCTCGCGCTGCTGAAGATAGGTGATCGCCTGATCGCGCGTCTCTTCGGCCTCGTGCAACTCCTGGCTCATCCGTTCAAGTTGATCGACATCGGCCTGACTGACGCGGGTGAAACGGTGGATCAGCCAGTTGGCGAACCAACCAAGGCAGAAGGCCACGAACAGGATGATCGCGGTGGCGACGATAAACTCAGTTCTGTTCATCGGAGGGTCCTTCTGACTCATCTGGCGTCTCTGCCGCGTCGGGGTCGGTGTCGGCAGGTTCCTGAGGCAGGTCTTGGCCTTCGCCCTCGACCGGTTCGGTGTCCGGGTCGGCTTCGGAATCTTGTCCGGCCTCCGGCTGCGTGTCTGTCACAGCCTCCGAGTCCACTTCCGTTTCCGCTTCCGCCCCTGTATCTGCTTCCGCTTCCGCCTCAGCTTCGCTTTCTTCGCGGATGAGGTGGAATTCGATGCGGCGGTTGGCTTCGCGGCCCGCTTCGGTGTGGTTGTCCGCAATGGGCAAGTCTTCGCCATATCCCCGCGCCCGGTACGATGCGGTCAGCACGCGGCGGGTGCGCAGCGCGTCCAGAACCGATTGCGCGCGGTCCTGGCTCAGCTGCTGGTTCATGGTCTCGCGGCCCTGGCTGTCGGTATGGCCCTGGATTTCCAGCGGAATGTCGCCACACAATTGCAGCAGTTCGGACAGGTCGTCCAGGATGTCCTTGGCCGATCCGTCCAACGTCGCGGCACCGGGTTCGAAACTGATCTTGCGGTCGCCGATGATCCCGACGATCTGCGCCTCACACTCCTGGGGAGTGGGGATGCCCAGCGATTTGTCGAGCTTTTCCTGATAGACCACGGCGATGTTGAAATCCTCGGCATCGCCCAGCTTTTCCGCCAGAAGACCGGCGATTTCGGACCCCGCCCGCTGGTTGCCGGTGTTGCCCGAGATGGAAACGGTGTCCGGTGTGACCGTGACCGACCCGTTTGCCAGTTTCGACAGCGCCTCGAGCGCGGCCAGCACCCGTACCGGCCAGGTGCCGGGCAAAGTATCGTCCAGCCGTGCGCCGATGTAGACCGCATCCGAGCCAAAACGCGCCCGGGCATAGCTTTCGACGGTGGTGCGCGAAACTTCCGATGTCAGCCGTCCCCGCAGCTGGACCGCCCCTTCGGGGCTGAGCGTGGCTGTGAACTCCGGCGGTCCTTCGGGCGTGGCTTCGGGCGGCTGGGGCAGGACTGCGTGCAGTTCGAACACGTCGGGCAGGTCGTTTTCCAGTTCGCCCACGACGCGGTCAAAGTCGTTCTGCGCTGTGCCCATCCTTGCGATCAGCGTCACATCGGCGTTGGAAAAGGTGATCGATTCGCCACCCAGTTCCGCCAGTGCCTCGATGCCCATTTCGACCGCATCACCCCAGCGCTGGGTGGGAACACCCAGGCCGATGGTGCAACTCGCCTTGCCTTGAAGGCCGGCGGCGGTCGCCGCCCCAAGGATCTGGCCGCGGGCTTCTTCGGAATCGGCCGAGCAGGCATCGAAGCGGGCGCCGTTTTCCTTGATCAGGAACCGCGTGGTGAAGGGCGTGATGACCGGCCGCGGGGCCGATAGGTCCAGAGCGAGCCGCAGGCCCTCGGGCGCGCGGCGCGACAGGTCGGTTTCAAGTCGGCGGCGGGCGTCTGCGCTGTCGGTCATGGCTTTGACCGAAACGCTGTTCGCCTCGACCGATATCTTCGAGCGCGGCAGGGAACGCAGCGCGGACATGGCAAAGCGCAGGGCATCGTCCCAGCCTTCGGGGTTTTCGAAATCCGCCACTTCAAGAAGGTCCGACACCTGCGCGTCGCTTCCGGCGAGCCGGGTGATGTCGGTGATCAGCCTGTCACGGTCCGTGCCCGACGGGATCAGGCCGATGATCTGCACGCCGCCGTCGTTGCGCAGGATCTCGACCGAAAAGTGCGGCGGCTGCGCGTTCGAGGTGTCGTTGACGATGATCTCGTCGATGATGCGGGTGGTATCCACCACCCGGCCGGCCGAGCTGAGTGCCTGAAAGCGGCCGGCTTCGTTCGGGGCGGTACCGATCACGAAAAGCTGAAGACCGTTGGCATCGACGCTGGCCCATGTCAGCGCTTCGCGGTCGAGTTCGGCGCGCACGCCGACAACGGAACTTTCCTCGATCAGCCGGACGGAAAAGGATGCCGCAACAAGGCACAAGGCGCCCGCGACGCCGAATGTTCCCAAGGTGATAGCGATGGATGAGAGACGCATCGGCGCTCCGGTTTTGTCAACGTTGCTCTCTGATACGCCGCCCGGGGGGCCGGTGCAATCAGGCGAAAAGCGCCATGGCGAAAAACAGCACTGGGATCAGGCCCGCATTGCGATTGGAGCGGAACAGCGACAGCAGACGATCGTTGTCATCCAGTTTCAGCCGCCGCAACTGCCACATCAGGTGCCAGCCCATCGCCCAGGGACCGCCGATGGCGAGCACGAGCATCAGGATCTCGCCGCGGGGCACGGCCCCGATCACCGCAAACCCCATCAGCGTCACCGTGGCGACAAGAAACCACGCCAGCCAGCGCGGCGTGGCGGTATCGCCAAACAGGCGGGCGGTGGATTTCACGCCGATCAGGGCATCGTCCTCCTTGTCCTGGTGGGCATAGATCGTATCGTAAAACAGGGTCCAGGCCATGCCGGCAAGGTAGAGCAGGACAGCAGGCGCGTGCACCTGTCCGGCGTGCGCGGTCCAGGCCAGCAAAGCGCCCCAGTTGAAAGCGATACCCAGGAAGATCTGCGGCCACCAGGTGAACCGCTTGGCAAAGGGGTAGATGGCGACGGGCAGCAGCGCCAGCACGCCCAGCAGGATGGCCGGGACATTGAAGGTCAGCAGGATCAGGAAGGCGGTGAGCGACTGTGCGATAGCCCAGGCCAGCGCCTGTTTCGCGCTGACCTGACCTGATGGGATGGGCCGCGATGCAGTACGCGCAACCGATCCGTCGATGTCGCGGTCGGTGATGTCGTTCCAGGTGCAGCCGGCGCCGCGCATCAGGATCGCGCCCAGACCGCAGCCGGTCAGGATCCACAGGTCTTCCCATCGGGCATTGCCGTCGTGCAGCATGGCAAGCGTCAGGCCCCACCAGCAGGGCAGCAGCAGCAGCCAGGTGCCGATGGGCCGGTCCAGCCGTGACAGGCGCAGATAGGGACGGCTGCGCGCCGGGGCCAGCCGGTCGACCCAGTTGCCCCTGACCGCATCCGCAACGGCGTCGTCACGCTGATCTGGCAGCGTGCTGCGGCCGTCTGACTCGTGGCCCTCCGGGCCGTCTGGCACCGCTGGCCTCTGGCCCTCTGGCCTCTGGCCCTCTGGCGTTGTCCGGGTGTCGGTCATATGGTGCGCCTCATGAGTGCGAAAGTCAGACTTTTTGTAGAGCACCCGCTGGGGGAGGCACAACCGGTTCCCCTGTCGCGGGATCAGGCGAATTACCTTTTTGCGGTGATGCGGCTGGGTGACGACGCGCGCGTCGCGCTGTTCAACGGTGTGGACGGCGAATGGATCGCCCGGGTTGCGCAGGCCAACAAGCGGGGTGGAATCCTTGTGTGCGAAGAGTTCGTGCGCCCCGTGCTGACGCCGCCAGACCTCTGGCTGCTCTTTGCGCCGATCAAGAAGGCGCGCACCGATTTCATCGTCGAGAAGGCGGTCGAGATGGGCGCGCGCCGGGTGGTGCCGGTGCAGACGGCATTCACCAATTCCGAACGCATCCGGCAGGACCGGTTGCAGGCCCATGCGGTCGAGGCGGCCGAACAATGCGGCGGCACCTTCGTGCCCGAAGTGGCAGAGTTGCAAAAGCTTGACCGGCTGCTGTCCGACTGGCCGACCGGGCGGCGGCTGATGTTCTGCGACGAAGGTCAGGCCGGGCAGGGCGGGGGTGTCCCGTCCTTTACGGATGGGCCGGGCGGCGCACCCGTGGACGCGCAGGAAAACGCGCCGGGGGCGCCTTGGGCGATTCTGATCGGTCCCGAGGGCGGATTTTCCGAACCCGAGCGGGACCGGCTGCGCGCTATGCCGCAGGCGCGCACCGTCGGCCTTGGCCCGCGCATCCTGCGCGCGGACACGGCGGCGGTGGCGGCGCTGACGCTTTGGCAGATCACCTACGGGGACTGGCGGTGATCCGCCCCGACGCGCAGAAGGCACTGCGCCGCTGGCGCGATGCGCTGGTCGGCGCCGCGGTGGTCGGCCTGGGGCTTTACTGGGTGTTCTTCACCGGTGGCGGCTTGCTGCACTGGATCGGCTATGCCGTGGCGCTGGGCGGTGCGGCGCTGCTTTATGCCGGCATCCAGCGCGCCCGGTTCCGGCAGGGTGGGGACGGTCCCGGCGTGGTCCAGATCAACGAACGCCGCATCGGTTATTTCGGCCCGCTTTCAGGCGGTATCGTCGACCTTGACGAACTGGAGGCGCTCAGCCTGGACCGTGGTGAAAAGCCCCCGCACTGGGTTCTGGTGCAGAAGGGGCAGCCGCCGCTTCACATCCCGCTGACCGCGTCGGGGGCCGAGGCGCTGTTTGACGCCTTCGCCACATTGCCCGGCATCCGCACCGAACACATGCTGCGCGAGATGCGAGAGCCGGGCCGCGACATCGTGGTGATCTGGCGCAGCGTCGCGCGTGTCAACTCGGTCAGGCGGCTGCATTGACACCCCGCGCGTTTCCGCCCATCCCTTCTGGCAACAAGACGCGTCATATCGGAGCCTGACCCATGTCCATCCCTCAGACCGGCGGCGGTCCGATCGAACACCACGATCAACTGGCCGCATACATGGCCTCGGGCTGCAAGCCGCGCGACGCCTGGCGCATCGGGACCGAGCACGAAAAGTTTGGCTATATCAAGGGTTCGCACCTGCCGCTGCCCTATGACGGCGCCTGCTCGATCCGGGCCATGCTTGAAGGGCTTCGCGATGCCCATGGCTGGGATCCGGTGGTCGAGGGTGGCAAGCTGACCGGTCTGGTCAAGGGCGCTGCCAATGTCAGCCTCGAACCAGGCGGCGCGCTGGAACTTTCCGGCGCCATGCTGGAGACCATTCACGAAACCTGCGACGAGGTGAACCAGCACCTGCGCGAGGTGAAAGAGGTCGCGGACCGCATCGGCGCTGGCTTCATCGGTCTGGGTGCCGCGCCGGTCTGGACGCACGATCAGATGGATCTGATGCCCAAGGGCCGTTACAAGCTGATGGATGCCTACATGGGCCGTGTCGGCACGATGGGCCGGGTGATGATGCGGCGCACCTGCACTGTGCAGGTGAACCTCGATTATGCCTCCGAGGCGGACATGGTGCAGAAGATGCGCGTGGCCATCGCGCTGCAACCCGTTGCTGTCGCGCTGTTCGCCAATTCTCCGTTCTTCGAGGGCAAGCCGAACGGCCACAAATCCTGGCGGTCGCGCGTCTGGCGCGATCTCGACCCGTCGCGCACCGGCATGATCCCCTTCATCTTCGAGGATGGCTTCGGGTTCGAGGCATGGGTGCAGTATGCGCTGGATGTGCCGATGTACTTTGTCTACCGCGACGGGAAATACATCGACGCGCTGGGCCTGTCGTTCCGAGATTTCCTGAAGGGTGAACTGTCCGCCCTGCCGGGCGAGCGGCCCACGATGAGTGACTGGGCCGACCATCTGACCACCGCCTTTCCCGAGGCGCGGGTCAAGAAGTACATCGAGATGCGCGGCGCCGACGGTGGCCCGTGGCGGCGTCTTTGCGCGCTGCCGGCCTTCTGGGTCGGCCTGATGTACGATCAGGGCACGCTCGACGCCGCCTGGGATCTGGTCAAGGGATGGGATGCCGAAACGCGCGAGGCGCTGCGCGTCGCCGCGTCGGTCGATGGTTTGCAGGCGAAGGTCGGCAAGATCGACATGCTTGAGCTCGCGCGCGAGGTTCTGGACCTGTCCGAAGCCGGGCTGAAGGCGCGCGCGCGCACCGGCGTCGGCGGGCTGGTCCCGGATGAGAGCCATTTCCTGAACGCCCTGCGCGAAAGCGTGGATTCGGGCATGACGCCCGCCGACGAACTGCTCGAACATTACCATGGCGACTGGAACGGCGACCTGGACCGGATCTACAGCGACTACAGCTACTGAGACGCCGCGCCGCGGAACGGGCGTGACGCAACCGCGCGCGGTTCCAGCAGGGTTGGTGCCGGGCGACGCGGCTGCGATGCGCCCGGCTATCCGGGTCAATAGCCTATTGCACAGCCGTCCTTGCGCGGGTCCGACGCACCTTCGAGCACGCCGTTCTCGTGGATCAGGATCGCCTGGGCGCCACCGATGGGAACCTCGGGGATCACCACCTCGTGTCCCATGTCGGCCAGTTCGGCGCGCACGGCATCGGAATATCCCCGCTCGACCTGCAATGTGTTGCCTTCGGCAAAGCAGCGCGGCGAATCAAGCGCCGTCTGCGGGTCCAGACCGAAATCGGTCCAGTTGCTGACCATCCGTGCATGGCCGCAGGACTGGTACTGCCCCCCCATGACGCCAAAGGGCATGCTGACCCGACCGCCATCGCGGATCATGCCCGGAATGATCGTGTGCATCGGACGTTTGCCGCCGGCCAGTTCGTTCGGATGCCCCTCGGTCAGTGAAAAGCCCGCGCCGCGGTTCTGAAGCAGGATGCCGAACTTGTCCGATGCGATCCCCGAGCCGAAGCCGTGGAAGATCGAATAAATGAGCGACACGGCCATCCTGTCACGGTCCACCACTGTGATGTAGATCGTGTCCTTGTGCACCGATTCCGCGATGCTGGTGGCCGAACGCATCGCCCGCTTCGGGTCGATCAGTGCGGCAAGGCGCACCGCCGTGTCCATGGACAGCATGTGAACGAGCCGGGTCATCGATTCGGGGTCGGACATAAAACGGTTGCGGGTGTCGTAGGCCAGCTTGGTCGCTTCGGCCTCGATATGGGCGCGTTGCGCGCCGAAAGGGTCCATCGCCGCGATGTCGAACTGCGACAGGATGTTGAGCAGCAGGATCGCCGTCGCGCCCTGACCGTTCGGCGGATGCTCGCACAGTTCGCGCCCCTTGTAGGTGCCGCTGACGGGCTCGCCCATGGTGCAGGCGGCGGCTGCGAAATCGGCGGCGGTGTGAACGCCGCCCAGCGCGTTCAGCGTGGTGCAGATATCCTCGGCCACCTCGCCTCCGTAAAAGGCGCGGCGTCCATGTGCTGCAACGCGGCGCAACACCTCGGCATTGCCAGGCAGCGCAAAAAGATCGCCCTTGGCCAGTGGCGTGCCGTTGCGCAGGTAATGCCTGCGCGCATGGCCCTGAAGCCTGTCCTGGTCCGCCGCCCAGTCAAAGGCGACGCGCGGGGCGACCGGAATGCCCTCGTCCATATAGCGGATCGCCGGCGCCAGGCTGTCTGCAAGGCCCAGCTTGCCCCATGTTTCGGACATGGTGCAAAAGGCGTCGATGGCGCCGGGGATCGTCACGGCGTCGGCCGCGGTCACCGGCACGGTGGCATGGCCTGCCGCGCGCAAGGCGGCGGCGCTGGCGGCGGCGGGCGCGCGGCCCGAGCCGTTGACCGCAACGATGTCATCCCCGCCCGCGGGCGAAACCAGCGCAAAGCAGTCGCCGCCGATGCTGGTCATCGCCGGTTCGGCAAGTCCCAGGATCGCGGCCCCCGCAATCGCCGCATCCACGGCGTTGCCGCCCTGTTGCAGAATGCGCACCGCCGCCTGCGCGGCCAGGGGATGCGACGTGGCGCACATGCCGTTCGTCGCCATGACCGGCGAGCGGCCGGGAGTGTGAAAGTCGCGCATCCGAGAGAACCTCCGTTCGGGTGTGCCCGGACCATATGCGGGCGCCCGCGCAGGTTCAATCGCTGGCGTCGCCAAGGCGCCTGACCCAATGGGTAATCCGGTGCGTGCGGGTGGTGTGGGGCTCTGGTCTGCCGCCATCCCGCAGCATCGCCGTTTCGGGCGCGCAGGGCGCAGGCATACCCGGGCATTATGCAGCGTTGCGGCGGATCTGCCTGCGGTCCGGCACTGACGGTGGACAGCCGCGTTTTTCCCGATGGTGGGGGAAAGTACCTCGGCGCCACACACTGGGTGGGGGCTGTTAAGGCGCGACGCCGAGGGAAGCCAATTCAGCTACACCTGCTTTATGCTGTTCCTTTCGGGCCGCAATTGGACTGAAACAAGGCGATTGCGGGGCAATACTGCTCCGGGGTCAGCGATTGCGCCGCTATTCCAGCGTGTCGAGATCGAGCCCAATGGCAAGATGGTTGTTCTTGCCCCGCCGGATATGGGCAAGGCGATGGGCAAGCCTGTGAATGAGATACCAGCCGAATCCACCTTCGGGCAGGTCGGCGCGCGGCACGTCCAGTCGGGCGGCCCGGGGCGGCGGCACCGAATCGCCCGGCAAGGGAAGGCCCTGATCGCACAGATACACCCAGAGCCAGTGTCCATCCCGCGTCACGCGCAAAAGGATCAGGCCCTGCGTTTCGCCCGCATAGGCATGTTCGACGATGTTGTTGAGCGCTTCGGCAAGCACAAGTTCGACCATTCCGGTCCCGCAGCGGCTCAGGCCCGTTCCGGTCAGGTTCGGGACGACCCGCGCAAGCGTGTCGCGTACAGCCTGGGGCGTGGCGCCTAGGTGACATTCGAACACCAGATCGCCCGGCGGCTTCAGGCAACGCGGCCCGTCGCGTGCCGGGTTGGCATCCTCGGCACGGCGGGGATCAGAGCCGGGCGGCTGAGAGCGCGGCATCGACATCGCCGTGGATCGCAAAGATCGAATCCATGCGGGTCAGGCGGAACACCTTGTCCACCCCCGGAGTGAGGCCCGCCAGATCCAGCTTCTGGCCCGCATCCAGCTGTTTCATCGCCGCCACGATGGCGCCCAGCCCGCTGGAATCCACAAAATTCACCCTGTGCAGATCCAGCACCACACGTCCGGGGGCCATGGCGGTCAGTTCGCGCATTCTGTCCTTGAACTGGATGGCGACCGACGCATCGATCCTGCGATCTTCCACAAGGATCACCTGAACGGTCCCGACCGTACGGCTGTCTAGTTTCATGTTCTGACTTTCGTTCCTGTCCGGCTGCCAGCCTAGCTGCCAATGCTTACCATCCGGTGTCCGACGTTCGCGCGCAGGCAGAGCGGCCAGAGGGCACGGCGGCGCTTTGCCCCCGCTCAGGTGGCGACGGGGGGTCATTTTGCCCCCGCCAAGGTGGCAACAGGGTCATTGCCTTTGCGCTCCGCCGGTGTTTCACCTGCACGGGGCGGCCGCGCGTCTGACCGGACCGGCCACCCCGAAACTGACCGCCCCCAAAACTGGCCGCTCAAGGGAGAAGACATGCAGGTGGATTACGAAACGCTGGCAAGGACCCTTGCCGCCCTGACCGAAGGGGAAACGGATACGGTGTCGCTTATGGCGACAATTACCTGCGAGGTGCACCATTCGGACGACAGATTCGACTGGACCGGATTCTACCGCGTGACCGGACCTGACCTGCTCAGGATCGGACCGTATCAGGGCGGGCACGGCTGTCTTGTCATTCCGTTTTCGCGCGGTGTCTGTGGCGCGGCGGCGCGCACCCGCAAGGCGCAGCTTGTGCCGGATGTCGAGGCGTTCGAGGGGCATATCGCCTGCGCGAGTTCGACCCGGTCCGAACTGGTGCTGCCGGTGGTGAACGGGGCCGGGGTCCTGCTGGGCGTGTTCGATATCGATAGTGACCGGGCGGATGCGTTTACGCAGGCGGATGCCGATGCTCTCGGGACCATCCTGGCGGACAGGTTCCGCGACTCGGCGCTGCCCTGATTCTGTGGACCGGATCTGCGGTCCTGATCCTGCGGTGCGCGCCGGGGCGCGCTCTTCATGTCTCGGCACCGGCCTCTGGCCGGTATCTCGGGCCGCCCGCCTGACACGCCGCGACCATATGAAACATGGCTATGAAATTTCATTCGGGTGTGAGAGCGTGAAATTCCGACGAAGAATTTGACGAAAATGAGCCGGTCTTGCAGCATGTTCCCTTTCACTGACGCCGACCCTCGGGGCGGATCTGCGTGCCCTGCGCAAGGCGCGCGGGCTGACGCTGGCCGGGCTGGCGTCGGATCTGGGCCGGTCCGTGAGATGGCTGAGCCAGGTCGAGAGCGATCTTTCCGAGCAGTCGGTCAGCGATCTGCGCCAGATTGCCGAGGTCTTGCAAATCTCGCTGTCCGTGCTGTTCGGTCAGCGTCATGGCAGATTTCCCGACACAGGCCCGCGTGGTCATCATCGGCGGTGGCGCGGTGGGCGCGTCCTTCGCCTATCACATCGCAAGGGTCGGCTGGGACGTTGTCCTGCTGGAAAAGAGCCGTCGATGTCCTCCCTTTGGCACGATTGTCAGGTCGTCGGGGAAACCGCCAGCGGCGCATGGGGGCTACCGCGTGGGGGCCTCCATCGCGCTGGCAATGCTGCGCGCCGATCTGGCCATCCCCGGAACAGAGGTCGCGGTTGAGATCCATGGTCGCCGTCACAGCGCAAAGGTGCAGGCCGAAGGTCCGCTCCGGGATCCGCGGAACGACAGGCTGCGTTCCTGATGCCGCTCCGCTGCTTTTCCCGCCGCGCGCAGACCCGCCTGACCGCACTGACGACCACCACACCGTCCCGCAATGACCCCGGACAAGAAAAGGCAGCGAAATGAGCAACATAACCCTCATGGACGGCGGCATGGGCCAGGAACTGATCCACCGGGCCGGTGGCGCACCGACCTCCCTCTGGGCGACTCAGGTGATGATCGAAAGGCCGGAGTTGATCGGCACCGTGCATGACGATTTCTTCGCCGCCGGGGCGCGACTGGCCAAAACCAACAGCTATGCCGTGCACCGCGACAGGCTGATCGGCTCGGGATTCGAGGATCGCTTTGCCCCGCTCCTGCGCACTGCGGTGGAACAGGCAACGGCGGCGCGCGACCGTGCCGGCGGGGGCAGCATCGCGGGTTGTCTTGGCCCGCTGCGCGCCAGCTATCGCCCGGACCTGCATCCCCCGGCAGAAGAGGCGATGGACCTCTATTGCGAAGTCGCAACGATCCTCGCGCCGGGATGCGACCTGCTGATCTGCGAAACCGTGGCCTCTCTCGATCACGCCCGCGGTGCGCTCATGGGCGCGCAATGGGGCGGCCTGCCGGTGTGGCTGTCACTCACGGTCGACGATGGCGACGGCACGCGGCTGCGTTCCGGCGAACCGCTGGCGGCGGCGCTCGACCTGGCGGGACTGGGTGCTGCGGCGATCCTGGTCAACTGCACCACCCCCGAATCGATCCCGGCCGCGCTGGCGATCCTGTCCCGGGCGGGGTTGCCCTTCGGCGCCTATGCCAATGGGTTCGAGCGGATCACCGACGCCTTCCTGCAGGACCGGCCCACCGTGGACACCCTTGCGGCGCGCCGCGATCTTTCCCCGGAACGCTATGCAGAACATGCCCTGCGCTGGGCCGACCTTGGCGCGACCCTGATCGGCGGCTGCTGCGAAGTCGGCCCGTCCCATATCGCCGCCACCGCCCGTGCCCTGGCCGCCGCAGGCCACACCCTGACATGAGGACGCGACCCCCCATGTTCTCCGGGTCGCAAATATCCCGGGGGAGTCGCCCGCACGGGCGACGGGGGCAGAGCCCCCGACCTGTCGGACGCGCCAGCGTCCGATACCGCACCCGTCCCGCAGCCCGATGAAAGGCACAGCATGACACTTCCGACGCAGGCCCGCGTCGTCATCATCGGCGGCGGCATCATCGGCTGCTCCGTGGCCTATCACCTCACAAGGCTCGGCTGGCAGGATGTCGTTCTGCTCGAACGCAAGCAGCTGACTTCGGGCACCACCTGGCATGCCGCCGGCCTGATTGCCCAGTTGCGCGCCACGGCCAACTTGACCCGCCTTGCAAAATATTCGCAGGAACTTTACGGCGCGCTGGAAACCGAAACCGGCGTCGCCACGGGGTTCCGGCGCGTCGGTTCCATCACCGTGGCCCTGACCGGCGAACGGCACGAGGAGCTGCGCCGGTCCGCCGCCATGGCCCGCGCCTTCGGTGTCGAGATCGACGAGATCGACACCGCCGAAATCAAGGCGAAATACCCCCATCTCAACACTGACGGCGTGCGTGGCGGTGTCTATCTGCCGAAGGACGGTCAGGGCGATCCGGGCAACATCGCGCTTGCGCTGGCCAAAGGTGCCCGCATGCGCGGCGTGGTCATCGCCGAACGCACCAGGGCCACGGGCGTTGTCCGCCAGGGCCAGACCGTGACCGCGGTCAATCATGTGACCGAAGGCGGCGAAACCGGGCAGATCGCCTGTGATCACGTGGTCAATTGCGCGGGCATGTGGGGGCGCGAGGTCGGGCAGATGCTTGGCGTGAACGTGCCTCTGCAGGCCTGCGAACATTTCTACATCGTCTCTGCCCCGATCGCGGGACTGGGTCCGCTGCCGGTGCTGCGGGTGCCCGACGAATGTGCCTATTTCAAGCAGGACGCCGGCAAGCTCATGCTTGGCGCGTTCGAGCCGGTTGCAAAGCCATGGGGCCTGACCGGCATCCCCGCCGATTTCGAATTCGACCAGCTGCCCGAGGATCTTGACCATTTCGAACCGATCCTGGAAAAGGCCGTGGCCCGCATGCCGCTCCTGGCCGAGGCGGGCATCCACACCTTCTTCAACGGCCCCGAAAGCTTTACGCCCGACGATGCCTATCACCTTGGCCGCGCGCCAGAGATGGACAATGTCTGGGTCGCGGCGGGCTTCAACTCGATCGGCATCCAGTCGGCGGGTGGCGCCGGAATGGCGCTGGCGCAGTGGATGGACGACGGCGAAAGACCCTTTGATCTGGGGGATGTGGACATCGCGCGGATGGAGCCCTTTCAGGGCAATCGCCGCTACCTTGCCGTCCGGGCGAGCGAAACGCTGGGCCTGCTTTATGCCGATCACTTTCCGTTCCGGCAGAAAGCTTCGGCGCGGGGTATCCGCCGTTCGCCGTTTCATGCGCATCTGGCCGAACGCGGCGCGGTCTTTGGCGAACTGGCGGGATGGGAACGGGCGAACTGGTACGCGGCACCCGGGCAAAAGGCGGAATATGCCTACAGCTGGAAGCGTCAGACCTTTTTTGAGAATGTCGCGGCGGAACATCGCGCCCTGCGCACCGGGGTCGGCCTTTACGACATGTCCTCCTTTGGCAAGCTGCGGGTCGAGGGACGGGATGCCGAAGGGTTTCTCAATCGGATCTGTGGCAATGACGTGGCGGTGCCGACAGGCAGGATCGTCTACACCCAGTTCCTGAATGTGGCTGGCGGGATCGAGGCGGATGTGACCGTCACCCGCCTTTCCGAAACGGTCTACCTTGTGGTGACGCCCGCTGCCACGCGGCTGGCGGACGAGACCTGGATGCGCCGCCACCTGCGCGACGCATGCGTCGTGATCACCGACATCACGGCGGGCGAAGGTGTGCTGGCCGTCATGGGACCAAAGGCGCGCGATGTGATGCGCGCCGCCTCTCCTGCGGATTTCTCGAACGATGCCAATCCTTTCGGCACCGCGCAGCAGATCGAGATCGGCATGGCCCTGGCCCGGGTTCACCGGGTGTCCTATGTGGGCGAACTGGGTTGGGAGGTCTATGTGTCCGCCGACATGGCCGCGCATGTGTTCGAGACGCTGGTCGATGCGGGCGCGGATCACGGGCTGACCCTGTGCGGGCTGCATGCCATGGACTGTGCCCGGACGGAAAAGGCGTTCCTGCACTTTGGCCATGATATCACCTGCGAGGATCATGTGCTGGAGGCGGGGCTCGGATTTGCGGTCAGAACAGGGAAGGGCTGCGATTTCATCGGCCGCGAGGCGGTGCTGCGCAAGCGCGAGACCGGGCTGAACCGGCGATTGTTCCAGTTCCGCCTGACTGATCCCGAGCCGCTGCTCTATCACAACGAGCCAATCCTGAGGGACGGTGTGATCGTTGGCCAGCTGAGTTCTGGCGCCTACGGACACAGCCTGGGCGGGGCCATCGGTCTGGGCTATGTGCCCTCCTCGGGCGAGGATCTGGCGTTGGTGCTGGCCGCGTCCTACGAGATCGATGTCGCAGGCACCCGGGTGCAGGCCGAGGTGTCGGCGCGTCCGATGTACGATCCGGACGGCCTGCGGCCCAGGGCATGATGCCCGCAAAGCGGGAGGGAACGCCGGTTTTGCGGCCTGCGACGCTGCTGCGTGGCTTGCGGGTCGGCCGCGCATTTGTCATGGGGGGCGGATGATGACCCCATATGATCCGCCGACCGATCCGATCGAGATCCTGCACGAGGATCAGGCGCTGCTTGTGGTGAACAAGCCCGCCGGACTGCTGTCCGTGCCGGGCAAGGGCGAAGGGCTGGACGACTGCCTGATCGCGCGGCTCGGGTTGGCCTTTCCGCAGGTGCTGCTGGTGCACCGGCTTGACCGGGACACGTCGGGGGTGATGGTCTTTGCCCTTACCCCGCATGCGCAGCGCCATCTGGGTTTGCAGTTCGAAAAGCGGATGGTGAAGAAGACTTATGTCGCCCGCGTCGCAGGACGGCTGGAGCCGAAGACCGGCACGGTGGATCTGCCGCTGAAGGTGGACTGGCCGAACCGCCCGCTTCAGATGGTCGACCATGCCGAGGGGCGCGCGGCACAGACCGACTGGCGGGTGACGAAGGCGGGTGACGACGAAAGCCGGGTCCAGCTCATGCCGCACACCGGGCGGAGCCATCAGTTGCGGGTGCACATGCTGGCGCTGGGCCATCCGATCCTGGGTGATCCGCTTTACATGCCGGACCGGGCGGCGGGGTTCGAGCGGATGATGCTGCACGCTCAGGAACTGCGCCTGCGCCATCCCGAGGGCGGCGAAGGCGTCAAGTTCCGCCTGCCCGCGCCTTTCTGAAGCGAGGCGAGCCGGGCAGAGGTTGTTTTTTGGGTATTTGGAAAAAGAAGAAGCCGGGGGTGCGGCTATCGCGCGGCCCGGTCAGGGGTTTTGCAGGTGGGATGCCCCCGGCGGGTGTTCCAAGCAGGATGCAGCCTGACGCCTGGCGCCAGGCGTCTTGATCCTGCCACAGGAGTCCGGCCGGGGGCGCGCCTGAAACTTATTCCGCGGCCCAGCCGGAAACGGCCTTGACCTCGAGGAAGTCGGCGATGCCCCAATGGCCGCCTTCGCGCCCGTTGCCGGACTGTTTCATGCCGCCGAAGGGCGACCCGGCGGAGCGGGATTTGCCGTTCATCTGCACCATGCCCGAGCGAAGTTGCCGGGCGAGCCGGTTGCGGCGCGCGCCGTCCCCGGTCTGGACATAGTTGGTCAGGCCATAGGGTGTGTCGTTGGCGATCCTGACGCCCTCTTCCTCGGTTTCGAACTTCATGATGGACAACACCGGTCCAAAGATTTCTTCGCGCGCGATGGTCATGTCGGGAGTCACGTCGGCAAAGACCGTGGGTCGGACGTAGAAGCCGCGGTTCAGCCCTTCGGGACGTCCCGGTCCGCCGGCCACGAGGCGTGCGCCTTCGTCGATCCCCGTCTGGATCAGGTCCTGGATCTTGTCCCATTGCACGGCATTGACGACGGGGCCGATGTGACGGCCCGGTTCCGAGGCGGGACCGACCTTGGTGGCCTGCGCAACCTCGGCGGCCTCTGTCACGACGCGGTCGTAGATCGGCGCCTCGACCATCATGCGGCTGGGGGCATTGCAGGACTGGCCGGTGTTTTCCATCATGTGGCGCACGCCGCGTGTGACCGCCTTGTCGTCGGAATCCGCGAAGATCAGGTTCGCACCCTTGCCGCCCAGTTCCAGGTGTACGCGTTTCAGCGTGTCGGCCGCGGCCTTGCTGATCAGCTTGCCCGCGCGGGTCGAGCCGGTGAAGCTGACCATGTCCACATCCGGATGCGCCGAAAGCTGTGAACCGACGCCCGCGCCATCACCGTTCACCAGATTGAAGACGCCCGCGGGAAAGCCCGCCTCGTCCATCATCTCGGCGAAGAGGATCGCGTTGAGCGGCGATTCCTCGGATGGTTTCAGCACCATGGTGCAACCCGCCACGGCCGCCGCGCCAACCTTGAGCGTGACCTGGTTCATCGGCCAGTTCCACGGCGTGATGAGGGCGGCGACTCCTACTGCCTCGTGGATGATGCGGTCCTCGGGGGAATGGTCGTTCAGCGGTGCCTCGAAATCGAAGGCTTTGGCGGCGTCGATGAAGTTCTGGAGATGCCAGGAGCCCGCGCCGGTCTGGCCCGACCGGGCCATGTCGATGGGCGCGCCCATTTCGAGGCTCATTGCCTGGGACATTTCCTCGGCACGGCGGTTGTAGACCTCGAGCAGCCTTTCCACGCAGGCGATCCGTTCGGCCGGGGGGGTGGCCATCCAGCCGGGCAGGGCGGCCTTGGCGGCGGCGACCGCGGCGTCGGTGTCGGCCTGACCGCCAAGGGCGATCACGGCGCAGGGTTCTTCTGTCGAGGGGTCGATGACCTGATGGTCGGTGCCGTCGATCGCATCGACCCAGGCCCCATTGATGTAGAACTGGCGTTTCTCGATCATCCTGGTTCTCCCGTATCTGGAATGGTTCCCCGGCGTGTGCGCGGGAATTTGATCATATACTGGCACTGGCCCCGCAGGGCTGCAAGGGGGGATGAAATGCCGCAATGCAGGGCCTATGTAGACGATAACGGCAACCAAGCATGGAGGATCACTCATGGGCCTGCGCATCAACGACACGATCCCGGATCTCACGGTCGAAACCGATCAGGGCACGATCAGGCTGCATGACTGGATCGGCGACGCCTGGGCGATCCTGTTCAGCCATCCCAAGGATTTCACCCCCGTCTGCACCACCGAATTCGGCGCCGTCGCGCAATTGGCCGACGAATGGGCCAAACGCGGCACCAAAGTGATCGGCGTTTCGGTGGACGGCGTCGAGGACCACAGGAAGTGGAAGGTGGACATCGAGACGGCAGGCGGCGCCAATGCGGGCTTTCCGATCATCGCGGATGCGGGGCTCGAGGTGTCCAAAGCCTTCGACATGCTGCCTGCGGAGGCGTATCTGCCCGACGGTCGCACCCCCAATGACAGCGCCACGGTGCGGTCTGTCTTCATCATCGGGCCGGACAAGAAGCTGAAGCTGTCCATGACCTACCCGATGAACGTGGGGCGTAACTTTGCCGAAGTGCTGCGCGCGCTGGACGGCCTGCAGACGGCGGCGAAATATTCGGTCGCAACCCCCGCAAACTGGGAGGTCGGACAGGATGTGGTGATCCCGGCGACCGTCAGCGGCGAAGATGCAACAGCCAAGTTCGGTGAATTCCGTACGGTTCTGCCCTACCTCCGGATGGCCAAACTGCCGACCTGATACGCTGCCCGGACCGGAACGCGACAAGGCCCTGCCGTATTGGCGGGGCCTTTTTTGCATCCCTCCGGCCAAGTAGCTTCCCTTTTTTCGGGGTCGGCCCGGTGTTTGCACCTCCCGGGGGGTGGCTTCACTGCCCCAAGCTCTCGGTCCTCGGGGTTGTCCGCGCGCATTTTTCCCGTTCAGCGGCCCGGCCAGCCCGGCCTGCCAGGCCAGCCCGGCCAGTTCGGATTTTCGCTCGCGGAGTCGCTTGCCGCAGCCTTCGAACCGCGCATATTCTCACAAAACGCCCCCTTCCCATGTCTGAGGCTGGGCCGTGCCATCGTGGTCGGAGATGCAGGCAGCGCCGCCTCCTGGGCCATGCGAAACGCCTTGACGACCGGTCGCATCACCGGATGAAGCCATGCGTTCGGCGCATGGCCGTTACCCTCAAGGCAGGAATTGCTGCCAAAGTGAACTGTTTGGTGTAGCAGAGGCGGAAAAATACACTAAGTCACGGAATCCCGCCCTAATGGCGGTGACAGACCCCGCACCGTCCCGATCCCGTGGTGGATTGCATGCCAGCCGAAAGAAAGACAGACTCATGGCCATGACGTCAGCCACCGAAACCGATCTGCGCGCCGGTCGCGACAAAAGCCAGCCCTACTGGGAATTTGTGGCGATCATTGCGCTGCTCATGGCGCTGAACGCCGCAGCGATCGATGTCTACATCCCGGCGCTGTCGGATGTCGGCGCGGCGCTTGGCGTGACGGGCGAAAACCAGCGGCAGTGGGTCATCACGGCCTATGTGCTGGGTTTTGGCGGGGCACAGATCATCTATGGTCCGCTGTCGGACCGGTTCGGTCGACGCAAGGTGCTGTTCGCGGGCCTCGGGATCTATGTCGCGGCGGCTCTTGCCGCCATCTTTGCGCCGACCTTCGGCGTGCTTGTGGCGTTGCGCGTGGTGCAGGGCATCGGCGCGGCGGCAACGCGGGTGGTCGCGCTGTCTGTCGTCCGGGACCGGTTCAACGGCGCCAGAATGGCCTCTGTCATGTCACTGGTGATGATGGTGTTCATGGTCATGCCGGTTTTTGCGCCCAACCTGGGTGCTGCGGTCCTGCTGTTCGGCGACTGGCGCGAACTTTCGGCGATCATGTGCCTGTTCGGCGTCGGCGCCTTTGCATGGGCCTGGTTCCGCCTGCCCGAGACACTGCATCCCGACGACCGGCGCGAACTGACCGCCCGCCGCGTGTTCGAGGCGTTCCGCATCATCTTCACCAACCGGCAGGCGTTCGGCTACACGCTGGCGACGGGGGCGTTCTTTGGCGTGCTCTTCGCCTTTATCGCCCAGGCCGAACAGATCTATACGCAGGTCTACGGCATCGGACCTGCCTTCACGCTCTATTTCTCGCTGGTGGCGTGCTTCATGTCCGCATCCAGCTTTGCCAATTCGCGGCTGGTGGCCCGGTTCGGTACACGGCGGCTGTCGCATACGGCGCTGACCGGATTCACCCTCATCGCGGCGCTGCATCTGGTTGTTGCCATCAGCTTTGGCGGGGCCGCGCCGTTCTGGTTGTTCCTCGCGCTGCTGATCCCGCAGTTCTGCCTGTTCGGCTTCATCCCGACCAACTTCAATTCGCTGGCGATGGACCCGCTGGGCCATGTCGCGGGAACGGCTTCGGCGGTGCTGGGCACGGTGCAGACATTGGGCGGCGGCATCCTGGGCGGCATCGTGGGCTATTTCTACAACGGCTCGCTGGTGCCGATGCTGACCGGCTTCACCCTGCTGGGCGCGCTGTCGCTCAGCCTTGTCGCCATGGCGGAAAAGGGTCGCCTGTTTGCCGCGCCGCGCCAGACTCAGGTCTGAACCAGCGCCCCGCCCTGCCGGACTTTTCGGCAGTCGACCGGATGATCCCGGACGCCGGTCCCGGGCGCATCGGGCGCCCCTTGCCATCCCTTAACGCTTGCAGTCCTATCGGGCGTCGGAACAGGACGGATCCCGAATGAACACAACCTTCGAGATCGGAGCGGAATACATCCTTCCGGGCAGCCGACGCACCGTCGATCTGCCGGTGTCCGTCATGTCGGACCATACGCCGGTCACGCTCTCGGCGCATGTGGTCAATGGTCGGCGCGCGGGCCCGGTCATGTTCGTCTCGGCCGCGATCCACGGAGACGAGGTCATCGGTGCCGAGATTGTCCGCCGCCTCCTGCGCGCGGCGCCGGTGCAGCGACTGGCCGGGACTCTGATCGCGGTGCCCATCGTCAACGCCTACGGCTTTCTCAACCACTCCCGCTACCTGCCCGACCGGCGTGATCTCAACCGCTCCTTCCCCGGCCATTCCGAAGGCTCGCTGGCCGCGCGGCTGGCACACCTGTTCCTCAAGGAAGTGGTGATGCGTTGTGACATCGGCATCGACCTGCATTCTGCCGCCGTGGGGCGCACCAACCTGCCGCAAATCCGTCTGACCCCGGGAAACGTGCGGCTGCGCGCACTGGGTGAAGCCTTTGCCGCCCCGGTCACGCTGATCTCGAAGGTGCGCGACGGGTCCCTGCGCGGCGAGGCCGAGTCGCGTGGCGTTGACCTGCTGCTCTACGAGGCAGGCGAGGGACTGCGGTTCGACGAATTCGCCGCACGCGCCGGTGTGGCGGGTATCCTGCGGGTGATGGCGCAGCTTGGCATGATTTCGTCAAAGGGTGTGCCGCGGGCGCGGGGGGCGCCGGTGTTCTGCGAACGCTCGATCTGGTCGCGTGCACCCACAGGCGGGTTGCTGCGCACGCTTCGCGGCAGTGGGGATTATGTCGAAGCGGGTACAGTTCTAGGCGTCATCTCGGATCCGTTCGGCGAGATCGAGGCCGAAGTGCTGGCCCCGGACACCGGCATTGTCATAGGCCGCACGAACCTCCCGGTGGTGAATGAAGGCGATGCGGTGTTTCACATCGCCATTCCGAAACGCGCCGCCCATGCCGAGGCCGCGGCGCAGGGTATGGGCGAACACCTCGAGGCGGCCGCCCTGTTCGACGAGGACGAAATTATCTAGGTCTGCAACAACCCTACCCATGACCAGAGATTTTTCCGCCTCCGGCGGGGGTATTTGGAAAAAGAAGAAACCGGGACGATCCTTCTGCTTCTTCTTTTTCCAAATACCCCGGGGGAGTCCGCGCTTGCGCGGACGGGGGCAGAGCCCCCGATCCCGGCTTGCACCCCGCACCGCATTGGGGGCAAGGTTCAAACGCATAGCCAAGGAGTCCTTCATGTCCTTCACACTCGCCACCTGGAACATCAATTCGGTCCGGCTGCGTGCGGGACTTGTGGGGCAGCTGATGACCGGAGAGTCGCCGGACATACTGTGCCTTCAGGAGTGCAAAAGCCCGGTCGAACTGATGCCGCTCGAAGGCTTTGCGGCACTCGGATACAGTCATGTGGTGGCGCGTGGCCAGAAAGGCTACAACGGTGTGGCGATACTTTCCAGGCTGCCGCTCGAGGACATGGGGGATATGGATTTCGCCGATCTGGGGCATGCACGACATGTAGCCGCGCGGCTGGAAAATGGCGTCGTAATCCACAATTTCTACGTTCCGGCAGGCGGAGACAAACCGGACCGGACGGTAAATGAAAAGTTTGGCCAGAAGCTCGACTATCTGACCGGGATGCGCGACTGGTTCCGCGATAACCGCCCGGAAAAGGCGGTTCTGGTGGGCGATCTCAACATCGCTCCGCGAGAGGATGATGTCTGGAACCACAAGGCCCTGCTGAAGATCGTCAGCCACACCCCCGTTGAGGTCGCGCATCTGAATGACGTCCAGGAGGCCGGGGCCTGGGTCGACATCACCCGCAAGGACATACCGCAAGGCAATCTCTATTCCTGGTGGTCATACCGGTCACCCGACTGGGACGCGGCGGACAAGGGCCGCCGCCTTGATCACGTCTGGGCGACACCCGATATCGCGTCCGCCGGACATTCCAGCCGCATCTTGCGCACCGTGCGCGGCTGGGACCAGCCGAGCGATCACGCCCCGGTCTTCGCGACCTTCGATCTTTAGGGAAAAAGCGCGAAGGTCTGTGGGTCGGCGCGCGCGCCCCCTTGCAACGCAATGCCCCTTGCGCCATCTAACCCAGCAACAGCCATACCGGGCAAAGGGGATTTCATGATGATCGAACTGGGAACGGGCACCGCCAAGCCGCAACAGAGCCATGTCAAGGACGTGGCCGAACGGGATTTCCTGAAAGAGGTGGTCGAGGCCTCGAAGGAGGTCCCGGTCATCGTCGATTTCTGGGCGCCCTGGTGCGGCCCATGCAAGACACTCGGGCCGCAGCTCGAGGCAGCTGTGAACGCGGCGAATGGCGCGGTAAAGATGGCCAAGGTCAATGTGGACGAGGCCCAACAGATCGCGGCACAGCTGCAGATCCAGTCGATTCCGACGGTTTTTGCCTTCTTCAACGGCCAGCCGGTCGATGGCTTTCAGGGCGCGGTGCCGCAATCCGAGATCAATGCCTTTGTCGAAAAGCTGGTCCAGATGTCCGGCGGCGATGCCGGTGGCGGCCTCGACGAGGCCATCGCCGCGGCCGAAGAGATGCTTGACGCCGGCGCTGCGACGGACGCGGCGCAGATCTTCAGTGCGATCCTGGGCGAAGAGCCGAACCAGGCCGGGGCCTATGGCGGGCTGGTGCGCTGTCAAATCGCACTGGGACAGCTGGATCAGGCCGAGGCGATCCTGAACGGCGCCCCGATCGAGATTTCCAAGGCGCCCGAGCTCGAAGCCGCCCATGCGCAGCTGATGCTGGCGCGGCAGGCTGAAAATGCTGGCCCTGTCGCCGATCTTCTGGCCCTGGTCGAGGCAGATCCGGACGATCATCAGGCGCGGTTGGATCTTGCACAGGCGCTTTACGCCAAGGGCGATGCAGAGGGTGCCGTGGATCACCTGCTCGACTCGTTCCGGCGCGACCGCGAATGGAACGATGGCGCCGCGAAAGCCCAGCTTTTCACCATCTTCGAGGCGCTCAAGCCAAACGATCCGGTCGCCTTGCGGGGACGGCGCAAACTCAGTTCGATGTTGTTTGCCTGACGCACTTGGCGGGCTAGCTAGGTTGGCATGAAACATCTCACAGATCTGCCGGATATGATCCCGGTCTTTCCCTTGCCCGGTGCGCTTTTGCTGCCGCGCTCGCGCCTGCCGCTGCACCTGTTCGAGCCGCGCTATCTTCAGATGTTTGACGACGCGCTCAAGACCGATGCGCGGCTCATCGGGATGGTGCAGCCCAATGCTGTACCGGGGCGCGACAAGGCCGGGCTTCACCGCATCGGCTGCGCCGGGCGGATCAGCCAGTTTTCCGAAACCGAGGATGGTCGCTACATGATCACCCTGGCCGGAATCTCGCGGTTCCGGGTACAGAAAGAGGTCGAGGGGTTCTCGCCCTACAGGCGTTGCGAAGTCAGTTGGGAGGGGTTCGAAAAGGATCTCTGCAACGACGCCGACCTGGACCGTGCCTTTAACCGTCCGGGGTTCCTGAACCTGCTTGAGCGGTACTTTGATGCCCGCGATCTGTCGGCGGACTGGGACACGCTGAAAGAGGCCGAGGATGAATTGCTGGTCAATTCACTTTCCATGCTGCTGGACTTTGACCCCGAGGACAAGCAGGCCCTGCTTGAGGCGCCATCGCTCAGCACCCGGCGCGAGACGCTGGTGACACTGATCGAATACTCCCTGCGCGGCGGAACAGACGACGGGCTGATGCAATGAGCGAGCCGGTCTTTGATCGTCGCATGCTCGAGGCGCTTATCTGTCCGCAGACCCACGCGACGCTGGCATACGATGCCGAGGCGCAGGAGCTGATCAGCCGCCGCGCGCGACTGGCCTATCCGATCCGCGACGGGATTCCGGTCATGCTGCTGGACGAGGCGCGTCGGCTGGACTGACGGGGTTTGCCTTTGGGCCTCTCCGCGCGTCGCAGCAAAGCCGCGTTGACAGTGAGCGGGCGCGCTGGTACGCGACCGCCCTTGATTGCAAGGGAACGTGACGCATGGGACGAGTCCGCAAGGGGCGCGATATTTCCGGTTGGCTGGTGGTTGACAAGCCTGCGGGCCTTACCTCGACCGCGGTGGTGAACAAGGTGCGCTGGGCGCTGGATGCCCGCAAGGCGGGCCATGCCGGCACACTGGACCCCGACGCGACGGGCGTTCTCGCCGTGGCCCTGGGCGAGGCGACAAAGACCGTCCCGTACATCACCGATGCGCTGAAAGCCTATGAATTCACCATGCGTCTGGGCGTGGCCACCAACACCGACGATGCCGAAGGCGAGGTACTGAAAACCTCGGACCTGCGTCCCGCCGACTCTGACATCAAGGAGGCGTTGCACGGCTTTGTCGGCGACATCCGTCAGGTGCCGCCACAGTTTTCGGCGGTGAAGATCGACGGCGAACGGGCCTACAAGCGCGCCCGCGACGGCGAGGCGATGGAGATCGCGGCGCGGGATCTGTATGTCGAGTCGCTGATCATGACCGGGCGGCCGGATGCGGATCATGTGACGTTGGAAATGGTTTGCGGCAAGGGCGGCTATGTCCGCTCGATCGCGCGGGATCTGGGCGAAAAGCTGGGCTGTTTCGGGCATGTCCGCGAATTGCGCCGCACCTGGTCCGGCCCCTTCGACGCGGCGGACGGCATCACCCTGGCCGAGGTCGAGCGTCTGGCACGCACCCCCGAACTCGACGCCCACGTGCAGCCGCTGGAAATCGGCCTGACGGATCTGCCACAGGTGCCCTGCGGGGCAGAGGCCGCGGCAAGGTTGCGCAACGGCAACCCCGGCATGGTGATCGCCTCGGACGTCGAGTACGGCGACGAGGCCTGGGCCAGTTTTGAGGGCCGCGCCATCGCCGTGGGCAGCTACCGCG
>JAGXGV010000167.1 GCA_024636635.1 Puniceibacterium sp. | reverse complement strand
GACCCATCTCAATCAGGCCGGTGCACTGGTGCATGTCTATCAGGACGGCTCGGTGCACATGAACCACGGCGGGACCGAAATGGGACAGGGGCTGTTCCAGAAGGTGGCACAGGTGGCGGCGGCGCGGTTCGGCATCGGGGTGGACCGGGTCAAGATCACGGCGACCGATACGGGCAAGGTGCCCAATACCTCGGCCACGGCGGCATCTTCGGGGTCTGACCTGAACGGGATGGCGGTACAGGCCGCCTGCGACACCATCCGCGATCGGATCGCGGCCTGTCTGGCGGAGCTGCACCAGTGCAACGCCGAGGACGTGCACTTTGCCGACGGGCGGGTGAGTGTGGGCGTGGAGGACATGAGTTTCACCCGGGCGGTGCAGACGGCTTACGAAAACCGGGTGAGCCTGTCGGCCACGGGGTTCTACAAGACGCCGGATCTGGCATGGGACCGGATCAAGGGTCAGGGGCGGCCGTTCTTCTACTTTGCGCAAGGCGCTGCGGTGACCGAGGTGGTGATCGACACGCTGACGGGTGAGAACCGGATCCTCCGGACCGATATCCTGCATGATGCGGGGGCATCCTTGAACCCCGGCCTGGATATCGGGCAGGTCGAGGGCGGCTATGTGCAAGGCGCGGGCTGGCTGACGACCGAGGAACTGGTCTGGGACGACAAGGGCCGGCTGACGACCCATGCGCCCTCGACCTACAAGATCCCGGCCTGTTCGGACCGGCCACGGGTGTTCAACGTGGACCTGTGGGATCAGCCGAACCCCGCGCAGACCGTCTATCGATCCAAGGCCGTGGGTGAGCCGCCGTTCATGCTGGGGATTTCGGCGCATCTGGCGCTGTCGGATGCCTGTGCGGCTTGCGGGCCGCGCTATCCCGATCTGCAGGCGCCCGCGACGGCGGAAGAGGTGTTGCGGGCAGTCGCGCGGGCGCGCGGGTGACGGGCATCCGGATCACCGTGACCCGCACGGCGGGGTCGGTGCCGCGCGAGGCGGGCACGCAGATGATGGTCTGGCCGCACCGCACCGAGGGCACCATCGGCGGCGGGGCGCTGGAGTGGGAGGCCATGCGCGAGGCGCGGGCCATGCTGGTGGAGGAACGCGAGAGGGCCGAACGGGTCGTGCCGCTGGGGCCGGCGCTGGGACAGTGCTGCGGCGGGTCGGTGACGCTGCAATTTGCGCGGGCCGCGGCGATGGAAGTGCCCTCGGGAGCGCCCTTGTGGATTTACGGCGCAGGCCACGTGGGGAGTGCCATCGCTGCGGTCATGGCACCCCTGCCCGATTACGCGATCACATGGGTTGACACAGCGGCGGACCGGTTTCCCGAGGTCCTGCCCGAAGGCGTCACGCCGCTGCTGGCGGCGGACCCTGCGCTGGCTGCGGGCCATGCGCCGCCCGAGGCGCATCACCTGATCCTGACATACAGCCACACGATCGATCTGGCGCTGTGCCACCGGATCCTGTCGCAGCCCTTCGCGTCCTGCGGGCTGATCGGCTCGGCGACGAAATGGGCACGTTTCCGGGGACGGCTGGCGGATTTGGGCCATTCTTCTGCCCAAATATCGCGCATTGCCTGTCCAATAGGCGATCCGAGCCTTGGAAAGCATCCGCAGGCCCTTGCCATCGGGATCGCGATGGCGATGCTGAGCCCGGGACAAACCAAGGCCGGGGATTGCACGGGATGACTGACGCGTTGCTGACGCTGCAAGGGCTGACGAAAGCCTATCCGGGCGTCGTGGCGAACAAGGACGTGTCGTTCTCGATCCGGCCCGGTGAGGTTCACGCGCTTTTGGGCGAGAACGGAGCGGGCAAGTCCACGCTGGTCAAGACGATCTACGGTCTGGTCAAGCCCGACAGCGGGTCGATGACCCTGCGCGGGGAAACCTTCGCCCCTTCCGAACCACGCGAGGCGCGGGCCAAGGGCGTGGCGATGGTGTTCCAGCATTTCAGCCTGTTCGATGCGCTGACCGTGGCCGAGAATATCGCCTTGGGGATGGAAAACCCGCCGAAACAGCGCGAGGTGGCCGCGCGGGTCACATCCGTATCGGCGCAATACGGTCTGCCGCTGGACCCGTGGCGGGTGGTGGGGGATCTGTCTGCCGGGGAACGCCAGCGGGTCGAGATCGTGCGTTGCCTGCTGCAGGACCCCAAGCTTTTGATCATGGACGAACCGACCAGCGTGCTGACGCCGCAGGAGGTGGGGATCCTCTTCGAGACCCTGCGCAAGCTGTCTGCCGAGGGCACGGCGATCCTTTATATTTCGCACAAGCTGGAGGAGATCCGCACCATCTGCGAGGCCGCGACGATCTTGCGGCTGGGTGAGGTCGTGGGCACCTGCGACCCGCGCGAGACCAGCGCCCGCGCGATGGCCGAGATGATGGTGGGCCAGGTGCTGCACGTGCCGGAACGCGCCGCGAAACCGGCGGGCGAAGTGGTGCTGGAGATCACCGGCCTGAACGCGCCGGCGCCGCACCGGTTCGGCACGTCGCTCAAGGACGTCACCGTCACAGTCCGAACGGGCGAGGTGCTGGGAATCGGCGGTGTGGCCGGCAATGGTCAGGACGAGCTGGTTGCCGCTCTTTCAGGTGAGGTCAGGGTCAAGCCGGGGATGGTGGCACTGAAGGGCCGCGATATCGGGCATTTGCCCGCGAACGCGCGGCGTGCCCTTGGATTGCTGGCCGCCCCCGAGGAACGCATGGGCCACGCCGCCGCCCCTGACATGACCTTGACCGAGAACGCGGTGATGACGGCGGCGACGCGGGAAAACCTGACTTCGCGCGGGTTTCTGGACTGGGGCCGTGCAAGGGCCTTTGCAAACCGGGTGATCGCGGATTTCGACGTGCGCACGCCGGGGCCGGACAACGCCGCACGTTCGCTGTCGGGCGGGAACCTGCAGAAGTTCGTGATCGGGCGGGAAATCCTGCAAAAGCCGGACGTATTCGTGGTGAACCAGCCCACATGGGGGGTCGATGCCTCGGCCGCTGCCGCGATCCGTCAGGCGCTGCTGGATCTGGCGTCCGCCGGCGCGGCGGTGGTCTGCATCAGTCAGGATCTGGACGAGCTGATGGAAGTGTCCGACCGGTTCTGCGCGCTCAATTCCGGACGGCTCTCTGACCCCCGCCCTGCACAGGGGCTGACGGTAGAGGAAATCGGGCTGATGTTGGGCGGGGCCCATGACCTGGAGGTCGCGCATGTAGAGGGCGGCACGCCATTGCAGACGGGAACCGCACCATGATCGCACTTGAGAAACGGCCCCAGCCCAGCACGATCTGGGTCTATCTGGCCCCCCTTCTCGCGGTCGTGCTGACGATGATCGTCGGCGGCATCCTGTTCGCCGCCCTGGGCAAGAACCCGATTTCCGTCATCAGCGCGATTTTCTACGAGCCGCTTTTCGGCGAATTTGCCTTTTACTACCGTCCGCAGCTTCTGGTGAAGGCCGCGCCCCTGATCCTGATCGCCATCGGGCTGTCCTTTGGCTTTCGCGCGGGCGTCTGGAATATCGGCGCCGAAGGGCAATACATCGTGGGGGCGATTACCGGGGCCGCCGTGGGGCTGGCGCTTTATCCTGCCGAGACCCGGCTGATCTTTCCCTTGATGGTGGTCGCAGGCGCGCTGGGCGGTTGGGCCTGGGGGATGATCCCCGGCCTGCTCAAGGTGAAATTCGGCGCCAACGAGATCCTCGTGTCGCTGATGCTGGTCTATGTAGCGGAGCAGTTGGTCGCCGCCATGGCGCTGGGCCCGCTCCGCAGCCCGGAGGGGCGCGGATTTCCGGGGTCGCGCAACCTGTCGCAATGGGCCTCTTCCGCAAACCCAGAACTGATGGCGGGCACCGGGGTGCACTGGGGTGTCGTGGCCGCGCTGATCGCCGTGATTTTTGCCTATATCACCCTGTCGCGGCATATCTTCGGTTTTCAGGTGCGGCTGACCGGTCAGTCCCCCCGCGCGGCACGTTTTGCCGGCGTCAATCCCGGGCGCATGGTTCTGGCCTGCATGGGCATTTCCGGTGCGCTTGCCGGGCTGGCGGGGCTGTTCGAGGTGACGGGGCCGTCGGGCCAGATCACCATCGACTTCAACGTAGGCTACGGGTTCACCGCGATCATCGTGGCCTTTCTGGGCCGGCTGCATCCCGTGGGGATCCTGTTGGCCGGTGGGTTGATGGCGCTGACCTACATCGGCGGCGAAATCGCGCAGAGCAACCTTGGCCTGCCGGGGGCTGCGGTGCAGCTTTTGCAGGGGATGCTGCTGTTCTTCCTGCTGGCAGTGGACGTGATGACGAATTACCGCCTGCGCGTCGGCACGCGGGAGGTTGCATGACACGCGCGCTTCAACAGGCACGCGACCGGGCCTTTGCGCGGCCCCGCCGGCGTTTCCTTCAAGAAGGTCTTTTGACATGAACCTTTCCGCCATCGACCCGATCCTGCTTCTGGCCTCTCTCATGGTGGCGGCGACGCCGATCATGCTGGCCGCCATCGGGGAACTGGTCGTCGAACGCGCGGGCGTGCTGAACCTTGGGGTCGAGGGCATGATGATCACGGGTGCCGTGACGGGCTTCGTGGCCGCGACGACGACAGGCTCGCCTTGGCTGGGGTTCGTTTCGGCGGCCTGCGGCGGGGCCTTGCTGTCGCTGGTCTTCGGGGTGCTGACGCAGTTCCTGCTGTCCAACCAGGTAGCGACGGGGCTGGCGCTGACGCTGTTCGGGCTGGGGCTGAGCGCGCTGATGGGTCAGGGCTACATCGGGATCAAGGCGCCCGCCTTTCCCGACTGGCACGTCCCGCTTCTGGGCGACATTCCGGTGATCGGTCCCATCGTCTTCCAGCATGATCCGATGGTCTATGTCGGGTTGCTGATCGTGCTGGGGGTCTGGGCTTTCCTGAAGTTCACGCAGGCCGGGCTGGTTCTGCGCGCCGTGGGCGAAAACCACGATGCTGCCCACGCACTTGGCTATCACGTGCGGCGGGTGCGGATACTCGCGATCCTGTTCGGCGGGGCCTGCGCCGGGCTGGGCGGGGCCTATCTCAGCCTCGTGCGGGTGCCGCAATGGACCGAAGGCATGACTGCAGGCGCTGGCTGGATCGCGCTGGCCATCGTCGTCTTCGCCAGCTGGAAGCCGGAACGGCTTGTGCTGGGTGCCTATTTGTTCGGCGGGGTGACCGTTTTGCAGCTGAACCTGCAAGCGGCCGGTGTGGCCGTCCCGGTCGAGATCCTGTCGATGTCGCCCTACCTTGCAACCATCGCCGTTCTGGTCATCATGTCGGCGGGACGCGCGCCGGGATCATTGGGGCGCATCTTTCACGCCGCGCGATAAGCGGCATCTACCAACGGGGAGTTACCATGATTTTCACACGCAGAGCTGTCGCCGCCATTCTGGCCTCGACCCTTGCCACCGGCGCCGCGGCGCAGGACGACGGCCCGACAAGGGTCGGCTTCATCTACGTCGGCCCCGTCGGCGACGGTGGTTGGACCTATGAGCACGACCAGGGCCGTCTGGCCGTCGAAGAAGAGTTCGGTGACGCAGTCGAGACGGTCTACGTGGAAAGCGTGCCGGAAGGCGCCGATGCGCAGCGGGCCATCGAGCAGATGGCGCTTCAGGGCGCGGACCTGATCTTTACCACGTCTTTCGGTTTCATGGACCCGACGGTCGCCGCCGCCGAGAAGTTTCCGGACGTGAAGTTCGAGCATGCGACCGGCTACAAGACCGCCGACAACCTATCGATCTATTCCGCCCGGTTCTATGAAGGCCGCGCGGTGCAGGGCCATATCGCGGGCCAGATCACCGAAAGCAACATCGTGGGCTATATCGCGTCCTTCCCGATCCCCGAGGTGATCCGGGGCATCAACGCAGCCTACCTGCACGCGCAGGAAGTGAACCCCGACGTCGAGTTCAAGATCATCTGGGCCTACACCTGGTTCGATCCCGCGAAAGAGGCCGACGCGGCCACAACGCTGATCGAACAGGGCGCCGACGTGATCCTGCAACACACCGATTCGACCGCACCGCAGGCCGCCGCCGAAGCCGCAGGCAACGTCTATACCTTCGGACAGGCCTCGGACATGAGCGAATACGCTCCGATGCCGCGGGTGTCGTCGATCATCGACAACTGGGCCCCCTACTACATCGAGCGCACGCAGGCCGTGATCGACGGCACATGGGAAACCAGTGACCGCTGGGACGGCATCGACACCGGCATGGTCGGCATCGGCGAGATCACCGACGCGATCCCGGCAGAGGTCAAGGCATCGGCCGAGGATCTGCGCGACCGGATCGGAGCGGGCGAATATCACCCCTTCACCGGACCGATCAACCGTCAGGACGGGTCCGTCTGGCTGGAAGAAGGTGAGACCGCCGACGATGAAACGCTTCTGAGCATGGATTTCTACGTCGAAGGCCTGACCGGAACGATCCCCGAATAAGCTTCACCCAAGGCTCATTTTCGGAATGAAATATGAATTGCGCGTCGCCCTGGCGGCGCGCTTTTCCGTTTCGGCCCTATTCCTGTCCCAGATCAGAAGCCGGCGGAATACCCCCGTGTTCCCTGACGCTCACGGAACATCACGGCCCTCGCCGCGTTTCATTTGCACAACCACCTATCAAGGAGTGAAGCGATGAACTGGGATCAGATCAAAGGCAACTGGAAGCAGATGACCGGCTCCGTCAAGGAGAACTGGGGCGAGCTGACGGAAGATGACGTCATGCAGGCCGAAGGCAACCGCGACCAATTGGTCGGCAGGATTCAAGAGCGTTACGGCATCGAGAAAGCCGAAGCCGAGCGTCAGGTCGACGAGTTCGTCGCCAAGCAGTAAGCTGCACGCCAGATCGAAGACAGCGCGTCGCCCTTGGCGGCGCGCTTTTTCGTGGGGGGTATCGCGTGTTTGCGAATACCGGATCGACAGCCGAGACTTGTCCTGGGGGCCAGCCCCCAGACCCCCGGGATACTTGAGGCAAGATGATGGGAGCTGCGATTTGTGTCTCTGGGTCTTTTCCATCAGGCAGCAGCATGACAGGTTGCCGCCATGACACTCACAACACTCTCTGGGCAGCCCGTTTCATCGCTGACTTTCGGCACCATGCAATTCGGCGGCAAGGCGGATGCCGCCGAAAGTCGCGCGATGTACGATGCCGCGCGGGCAGCGGGGATTAACCACTTTGATACTGCCGTTGGTTATACTGACGGCGCGTCGGAGCGTCTGCTGGGTCCGATGATCGCCGAAGAGCGGGAAGACATCTACCTCGCCACCAAGGTCGCTTACGATGGCGGTGCGGGGGCCGCGAATATCCACGCCCAGTTCGATCGCAGCCGGCAGCAATCGGGACACGATTACGTGGACCTGCTCTATATCCACCGCTGGGACGATGAAACACCGTTGGAGGAGACCTTTGCCACGCTTGCCGAGATGCAGCAGGCAGGGTCGATCCGCCATATCGGCGTCAGCAACTTTGCGGCATGGCAGGTGATGAAGGCGCTGGCCCTGGCGCGCACCCACGGCACGCGGATCGACGCGGTCCAGCCCATGTATAACCTCGTCAAGCGACAGGCCGAGGTCGAAATCCTGCCGATGGCGCAGGATCAGGACATTCTGGCGGTGCCCTATTCGCCTTTGGGCGGCGGCTTGCTGACCGGGAAATATGAAGCGGGTGGAACAGGACGTCTGACCGAGGACGACCGCTATGCGGCGCGCTACGGTCTGGACTGGATGCACCGCGCCGCTGCCGATCTGGGGGCTTTGGCCCGCGACCTGGGCGTCGATGCGGCAACGCTGGCCGTGGCGTGGGCGGCCGCGCATCCGGCGCGCCCCGCCCCCATCATCTCGGCCCGTTCAACCGTGCAGCTTGCCCCCTCGCTGGCGGCGCTGGACTTTACGATGACAGCGGACCTTTACGCGCGGATCGCGGCCCTGTCGCCCGCCCCACCCCCCGCGACGGACCGGCTGGAGGAAGCATGATCGATTTCATCATCATCGGCGGCGGCATCGCCGGTGCATCCGCAGGCGCGCGGCTGTCCGAACTGGGGTCGGTCTGCATTCTCGAACGCGAACCCGCATTGGCCTATCATGCCTCGGGCCGTTCTGCGGCCCTGTTCGAGGAAAACTACGGCCAGCCGTCGACAGTCGCGCTCAACCGCGCCAGCCGCGCGGTGCATGAAACACTTGAAGGCGGCGTGCTGTCGCCGCGCGGGATCATGCTGCTGGGATCGCCGGGCGAGGCGGATGCCTTTGCCCGCGACCGCGACAAGATGGACCTGCCCGATATCACCATGGCCGAAG
>JAGXGV010000166.1 GCA_024636635.1 Puniceibacterium sp. | reverse complement strand
CTGGTGCGTGGCCTGGATGAGCCACTTTCTGGGCCTGCACGCGCCGGGCCTGCGCGACATCCGTGCCGCGGCGCGCGCCATGCACCACGTGCTGCTGGCGCATGGGACGGCGACGCAGGCGATGCGCGCCATGGGTCTGGGCAACCTGGGCGCGGTGTTCAACATGGAATGGGCGCAACCGGTGGATGACACACCCGAAGCCGCCCGCGCCGCCGCCACATATGACGGCTATTACAACCGCTTCTACCTTGATGGCGTGTTCAAGGGGTCCTACCCCGACACCGTGCTTGCAGGCATGCAGCAACATCTGCCAAAGGGCTGGCAGGATGATTTCCCGGTGATCGGAGCACCCGTCGACTGGTGCGGCGTGAACTATTACACCCGCAAGGTGCTGGCCCCCAACGACGGCCCCTGGCCCGCGCTGGACGAGGTGACCGGCCCGCTCCCCAAGACCTTCATGGATTGGGAGATCTACCCCGAAGGGCTGTACCGCTTCCTCAAACGCACGGCAGAGGAATACACCGGTGACCTGCCCCTGATCGTCACCGAAAACGGCCTGGCCGCGCCGGACGTGCTGGAAAACGGCGCGGTTGACGACCCGGGCCGCACCGAATTCATCCAGGCCCACATGGCGGCGATCAAGCGCGCCATCGACGAAGGCGTACCGGTGTCGGGCTATTACATCTGGTCGCTGCTGGACAATTACGAATGGGCGCTGGGCTATGAAAAACGCTTTGGCCTGGTGCATGTGGATTTCGACAGCCTTGTCCGCACGCCCAAAGCGTCCTACCACGCGCTTTCAAAGGCACTGAAAGAGTAACCTCATGGCCAAGATCGCAGACATCACCGCCGTCGTTGCCGACATCGGCGGCACGAACACCCGGGTGGCCCTGACCCGTGGCACCAGCGTGCGGACAGACACGATCCGCCGCTACCGCAATGCCGACCACGCCGGGCTGACCGAAGTTCTGGGCGACTACCTGGCCGCGCTCGGGGTTACACCCGATGCGGCCTGCGTGGCGATGGCCGGGCCGGTGCGGGACGGCGTCGGGCGGCTGACCAACCTCGACTGGACGGTGGACCGCGCGATGATCGCCGATGCGACCCGCGCGGGCACCGTCGCCGTGCTGAACGACCTTCAGGCGCAGGGCCACGCGCTTGAACATCTGACGCCCGACAATCTTACCTGCCTGATGCCGGGTGAACCGGCCAGCCCCCAGGCCGCCAAGCTGGTGATCGGCGTCGGCACCGGGATGAACGCGGCGCCGGTGTTCCGTCTGGGTGGTCTCACGCTGGTGCCGCCATCGGAATCCGGCCACATCACCCTGCCCCTGCAAACCGCAGAGGAACTGCGCCTGATGGAATTCGTCGCCCGCAAGCACGGCACGCCGGGGGTCGAGGATGTGCTGTCGGGGCGCGGCTTTGAACGGGTCTATGCCTGGCTCTGCGAAGAGGATGGCGGCGCACCCCCGCTGGACGCCAATGCCATCATGCAGGCGGTCGATGCCGGATCGGATCCGCGCGCCCTGCGCACGGTCGCGATCTTCACCCGCCTTCTGGGCCGCGTCGCGGGCAACCTCGCGCTCATCAACCTGCCGTTTGGCGGGATCTACCTGATCGGCGGTGTCGCGCGGCATTTTGAACCGCACCTGCTGAACCACGGCTTCGCCGAGGCTTTCTGCGACAAGGGACGCTTTTCCACCTTCATGCAGCAGTTCCCGGTGCATCTGGTGACGGACGATTATGCCGCGCTTACCGGGTCGGCCTGCCACTTGGCAGAAATCCTGTCCAAGGACACGTAGCGGAACGCGCTCTGCGCTCAAAATTTCATCAATGCCCCATAATTGGGCGAAAAATCGACGCCGGACAGTTGCATTTATGCCATCAGCGTTATTGATGGCGGTAACGCCGTCAACCGGCACAGCAGAAACGGGACGAAAAGACATGAACATGGTCAGCCGCAACATAATCACAACCGAAGAGTTTCGCGCCTCCATCCTGCGTCACCTGACCTATGAACTGGGCAAGGATGCGGATCATGCGCATGTCGAGGACTGGCGCATGGCGCTGTCCTTTGCCGTGCGCGACCAGATCGTCGACAGCTGGTTCGCCGCCACGCGCAAGACCTACGAGGCCGGCGCCAAGCGGGTCTATTACCTGTCGATGGAATTCCTGATCGGGCGCCTGCTCGAGGATGGCATCGTCAACCTGCGCCTTGTGGATCAGGCGCGCGATGCGCTGGCCGCGCTGGGGCAGGATTTTGACACCGTGCTGGCGGATGAACCCGACGCGGCGCTGGGCAACGGCGGGCTGGGGCGGCTGGCCGCCTGTTTCCTTGAATCGCTCTCGACGCTGGGCTGCCCGGCTTATGGCTATGGCATCCGCTACGAACACGGGCTGTTCCGCCAGTCATTCAAGGATGGCCGCCAGATAGAAGCGCCCGAAACATGGCTGCTGCAACGCCATGCCTGGGAATTCGAACGCCCCGAATCGCGTTATACCATCGGCTTCGGCGGCGAGGTCGCAACCAAGTCCGGCAAGACGATCTGGACCCCCGCCACCAGCGTCGATGCCGAGGCGTATGACACCCCGGTCATCGGCTGGCAGGGCCGCTGGGCCAACACGCTGCGGCTTTGGTCGGCCAAGGCGTCGCACGGGCCTTTCGACCTCGACAGCTTCAACCGCGGCGATTTCGCGGGCGCGGCCGAACCCGAGGCGCTGGCCCGCACGATCAGCCGCGTGCTCTATCCCGACGATACCACCGAGCAGGGCAAGGAATTGCGGCTCAAGCAGGAATATTTCCTGACCGGCGCGGCGCTGGCCGACATCCTGCGCCGGTTCGATTCCGAACATGACGATCTGGGGCTGCTGCCGTCAAAGGTCGCCATCCAGCTCAACGACACCCACCCCGCCATTGCCGGGCCGGAACTGGTGCGCATCCTGCACGACGAACGCGGCCTGCCGTTCGAGCAGGCGATGGAGATGGCGCGCGCCTGCCTCAGCTACACCAACCACACCCTGCTGCCCGAGGCACTGGAAAGCTGGGACGAGGGTCTGTTCGGCACCCTGCTGCCGCGTCACCTTCAGATCGTCGACCGCATCGACGACGCCCACGCCAAGGCGAATCCCAGCCGCACCCTGTCGGCGCGGTCCGACAACCAGGTCAAGATGGGCGAGCTGTCGTTCATCATGGCGCACAAGGTCAACGGCGTCTCGGCGCTGCACACCGATCTGATGAAGACCACGGTGTTCAAGGAATTCCACCGCCTGCACCCCGACCGGATCATCAACCAGACCAACGGCGTGACCCCGCGCCGCTGGCTGCTGTCATGCAACCCGCGCCTGTCGGGCCTGATCACCGACACCATCGGTGAAGACTGGGCCGACGACCTGCAACAGCTCGAACGGCTGGAACCGCATGTGTCCGACGCCGCATGGCTGGACAAATACGCCGCCGCCAAGCGCGAAAACAAGACCGAGCTGGCGCAGTGGATGGCCGAAACGACCGGCGTGCGCGTCGATCCCGAAATGATGTTCGACGTGCAGATCAAGCGCCTGCACGAATACAAGCGCCAGCACCTGAACATCCTCGAGGCGGTTGCCCTGTGGCAAGAGATCAAGGCGAACCCGACAGGCGACTGGACGCCCCGGCTCAAGATCTTTGCCGGCAAGGCGGCGCCGGGGTACTTCTTTGCCAAGGACATCATCCACCTGATCAACGACGTGGCCAAGGTGCTGAACGCCGATGCAGAAACCCGCGACATGCTTCAGGTGGCGTTCCTGCCGAATTACAACGTGACGCTGGCCGAACGGCTGATCCCTGCCGCCGACCTGTCCGAACAGATCAGCACGGCGGGCAAAGAGGCATCAGGCACCGGCAACATGAAATTCGCCCTGAATGGCGCGCTGACCGTGGGCACGCTGGACGGCGCGAACGTGGAAATCCGCGAACATGTGGGGCCCGAAAACTTCTTTCTCTTCGGCATGACGGCAAACGAGGTCGAAGAGCGGCGCAAGATCCCCGATCACGCGGCGCAGGCCATCGCGGCAGACCCGCGTCTGGCGGCGGCGCTCAAGGCGGTCCGCGACGGCGTGTTCTCTCCGGATGAACCGGCGCGCTATCACAACATCGCCGACAACCTGTCGGGGCCGGACTATTTCCTTGTTGCGTCGGATTTCACCGACTATTACCGCGCCCAGCGCGCGGCGGATGCAGCGTTCCGCGACAGGAACCACTGGATGAAGATGGCCGCGCTGAACACCGCGCGGTCCGGCTGGTTCTCGTCCGACCGGACCATCACCGACTACATGGCACAGATCTGGGACGCCCGCAGCCTGCGCGACTGACCCCCGCGGGCCGGGTGCGCCCGGCCCCGACCTTTGTCGTCCTGCATCCGGTCCGCCGGGGCAATCCGGCTGCCGGGCCGGCACGGGTCAGGCCCGGCCGGGGCCGGGTTATGACCGCGGTCATAAAATGCACCACCTGCCGCGTCGTCCGCCGGGGGCTGCGGAATATGGCCTGAATCGCGGCCAAACCCCTTGCGGATCACAAAAACGCGCATAGGGTTAGCGTATGACAGAGCAACTTGACCCAAAAACTTTCGCCCTGTTGCGACGTGTGACCGATGCACGTTGCGATGATCCCTTCGCCGTTCTGGGGCCGCATGGAAAGGACCCAGACCGCTGCGTGACCGCCTATGATCCCGGCGCCACCGACATGTGGGCCGTGACAGGCGGCACCGCGCACGCGCTGGACCCGGTGCCCGACCTGCGCGGCATTTTCCGTGGAACCGTGCCCGGGTCGAAACCGTATGTCCTGCGCGGCCAGAGCGCGGACGGCGACACATGGGAGACAGAAGATGCCTACAGGTTTGGACCCGTCTTGGGCGAGATAGACGAATACCTTCTGGGCGAAGGCACCCACCGCAAGCTGTGGAAAACCCTCGGGGCGCATGTGCGCGAACACGAGGGTGCCCAAGGCACCTCGTTTGCCGTCTGGGCGCCCAATGCCCGGCGCGTTTCGGTCGTGGGGGATTTCAACCTCTGGGACGGGCGGCGCCACGTGATGCGCCGCCGCGGTGCGACCGGCGTCTGGGAAATCTTTATTCCCGGCGTGGGCGACGGCACGGTTTACAAATACGAAATCGTCGGCGCCCACGGTGCGGTCATGCCGCTCAAGGCGGACCCTGTGGGATTCGGATCGCAGCACCCGCCGGAAAACGCGAGCGTGGTGCGCGACATCACCGGTTATGGCTGGTCCGATCAGGACTGGATGGACATACGCGCCGACAACAACGCCCGCACCGCGCCGATTTCGGTCTACGAGGTGCAACTGGGGTCCTGGCGGCGCAAGAAACACGGGCGCCCGATCTCTTACATCGAGGCGGCTGATGAACTGGTCGCTTATGTCAAGGACATGGGATTCACCCATATCGAGCTGATGCCGATTTCGGAATATCCCTTTGATGGCTCCTGGGGGTATCAGCCGGTAGGCATGTTCGCGCCCACCATCCGCCACGGGCCGCCGCATGAATTCCGCGACCTGATCAATGCCGCGCACACCGCCGGGATCGGCGTTCTGCTTGACTGGGTGCCGGGTCACTTTCCCACCGACGCGCACGGGCTGGGCCAGTTTGACGGCACGGCGCTTTATGAACATGGCGACCCGCGCGAGGGGTTTCATCAGGACTGGAACACGCTGATCTACAACTACGGTCGGCGCGAGGTTGAAAACTATCTGACCGCCAACGCGTTGTACTGGCTGGATGAATATCACGTGGACGGCCTGCGCGTCGATGCGGTGGCGTCGATGCTGTATCGCGACTATTCCCGCAAGCACGGCGAATGGGTGCCAAACAAGGACGGCGGCCGCGAAAATTACGAAGCCATCGCCATGCTTCAGCATATGAACACCTTCACCTATGGCGAGGTGCCGGGGATCATGACGGTGGCCGAGGAATCCACCTCCTATCCCAAGGTGTCGGGGCCGGTGCACGAAGGCGGGCTCGGGTTCGGCTACAAGTGGAACATGGGCTGGATGAACGACACGCTGGATTACATGAAAAAGGATCCGCTGTATCGCAAGCATCACCACCACCAGATGACCTTTGGTCTGGCCTATGCCTTTTCCGAGAATTTCATCCTGCCGATCAGCCATGACGAGGTGGTGCATGGCAAGGGGTCGATGCTGGACCGGATGCCGGGCAATGAATGGGAAAAATTTGCCAACCTGCGGGCTTATTATGGCTTCATGTGGGGCCATCCGGGCAAGAAGCTGCTGTTCATGGGGCAGGAATTCGCCCAGGCGAAAGAATGGAACCACGACGCCCAGATCGACTGGGACGGGGCGCAAAAGCCTGCTCACAAGGGCGTCCAGAGCCTTGTGCGCGATCTCAACCACCTTTATGCCGCCACCCCTGCCCTGCACGTCAAGGATTGCGATCCCGAGGGGTTCCAGTGGATCGAGGCGGATGATGCCGACAATTCGGTCTATGCCTGGATCCGGCGCGGCAATCCCGGTGACCCCGAGGTGGTGGTGATCTGCAACATGACGCCGCAGGAACACGCCGCCTATCCGCTCGGTATGCCGTCCGCAGGCGTCTGGCGCGAGGCGCTGAATTCCGACGCCGACGTTTATGGCGGCGGCGGGCGGGGCAACGCGGGAAGCGTGACCGCGACGGATACGCCCAGCCACGGCCAGGCTGCCAGCGCGCGGGTGCTGCTGCCGCCCCTGTCCACGATCTATTTCATCAAGGATTGAGACAGGGAACGGCCTTTCGGTCTGAAGATCAAGAAGGGCGGCTCCGTGTGGGGCCGCTTCAAGAGGGAGGGGACCAGAATGACACTTTCAAGCAACCGGCTCGCCAGCAAGTCCATGGCCTTTGTCCTTGCCGGCGGGCGCGGATCGCGCCTTAGGGAATTGACGGATCGCCGGGTGAAACCGGCGGTCTATTTTGGCGGCAAGACACGGATCATCGACTTTGCGCTGTCCAACGCGCTGAATTCCGGCATCCGCAAGATTTCGGTCGCCACGCAGTACAAGGCCCATTCGCTGATCCGCCATTGCCAGCGCGGCTGGAACTTCTTCCGGGCGGAACGCAACGAATTCCTCGACATCCTGCCCGCGTCCCAGCGCGGCGGAGACGAGGCATGGTATCGCGGCACCGCCGATGCGGTCACCCAGAACATCGACATCGTGGACAGCTATGATGTGGATTACGTGCTGATCCTGGCGGGCGATCATATCTACAAGATGGATTACGAGCTGATGATCCAGCACCATGTCGATTCCGGCGCGGATGTCACCATCGGATGCCTGACCGTGCCCCGCGCCGAGGCATCGGCCTTCGGTGTGCTGGACGTTGGCGAACACGACGTCATCACATCCTTTCTGGAAAAGCCCGCGGATCCGCCGGGAACTCCGGCTGATCCGAACGTGACGCTGGCATCGATGGGGATCTATGTCTTCAACTGGAAATTCCTGCGCGACCTGCTGCTCAGGGATGCCGAGGATGAAAATTCCACCCATGATTTCGGCAACGACCTGATCCCCGACATCGTGAAGAACGGCAAGGCGCAGGCACATCGTTTCACCGACAGCTGCGTGCGCGCGACGCCGCAATCCCCCGCCTACTGGCGGGACGTGGGCACGGTCGATGCCTTCTGGAAAGCCAATATCGACCTCACCGATTTTTCGCCCGAACTCGACATGTGGGACACCGACTGGCCGATCTGGACCTATTCGGAATCCGTTCCGCCCGCCAAGTTCATCCATGACGAGGCCAAGCGGCGTGGCGTCGCAATAAGCTCTCTGGTGTCGGGCGGCTGCATCATCTCGGGAACCGAGATCCGACATTCGCTGCTGTTCACGCAGGTACACACGAATTCCTATGCGATGCTCGAACAGGCGGTGGTCCTGCCATATGCCAACATCGCCCGCCATGCCCGCCTGACAAAGGTCGTGATCGACCGCGGCGTGAACATCCCGGAAGGTCTGGTGGTCGGCGAGGATCCCGAAGAGGATGCGAAATGGTTCCGCGTATCAGAGGGCGGCGTGACCCTGATCACCCAGAGCATGCTGAACAAGAGAGCCGCCGAAGGATGACGCGCGTCCTGTCCGTCGCATCGGAATGTGTGCCCATGGTCAAGACCGGCGGTCTTGCGGATGTGGCGGGTGCCCTTCCGGCGGCGCTGGCGGGATGCGGGGTCGAGATGCGCACGCTGCTGCCGGGCTATCCGGCGGTACAGGCGGCCGTGGCGGGGGGTGCCATCGTCGCGGATCTGGGCGACCTGTTCGGCGGGCCGGCCCGGGTGCGGCGCGGCACATTGGGCCAACAGGTGCTTTACGTGCTGGACGCGCCGCACCTGTTCGACCGTGAAGGCTCGATCTATCTTGGCCCGACCGGCAACGACTGGCCCGACAATCCCGAACGCTTTGCCGCGCTGTCGCGCGCGGCCGCCCATATCGGCGCGCACGGGATCGAAGGCTGGACCCCGCAGGTGCTGCACCTGCACGACTGGCAGGCGGCACTGGCGCCGGTCTACCTTCAGGACATGGGCGCCGCAGAGCGGGTCGGCACGCTGCTGACCATCCACAACATCGCCTTTCAGGGCCTTGCCCCCGCCGACCGGCTGGACGCGCTGCGCCTGCCCCGGTCGTGGTACAATCCCGGCGGCATCGAATATTACGGCCAGATCAGCGCGCTCAAGGCCGGGCTGGTGGGCGCGGACAAGATCAGCACCGTCAGCCCGACCTATGCCAGCGAGCTGATGACGCCGGAATTCGGGCTTGGCCTTGACGGGGTGCTGCGCGACCGGCAGGCGGATCTTGTCGGCATCCTGAACGGCATCGACGTCGAGTCATGGACACCACCCTACAAGACCCCGCGCGGCAAGGCCGCCCACACCCGCGCCCTGCGCGCGGACATCGGCCTGCCCGACAGCGACGGACCGCTGTGTGTCGTGATCTCGCGGCTGACCCAGCAAAAGGGGCTGGACCTGCTGCTGAACGTGCTGCCCACTCTGCTGGACGCCGGGGGACAGCTTGCGCTGCTGGGATCCGGTGAAGCACGGCTTGAATCGGGTTTCCGCGACGCCGCCGAACGCCACCCCGGCGTGGCGGTGCGCATCGGCTATGACGAGGCGCTGGCGCGGCAACTGATCGCAGGGGGCGACGTGATCCTGGTGCCGTCGCGGTTCGAACCCTGCGGGCTGACCCAGCTATACGGGCTGCGCTACGGCACCCTGCCGCTTGTCGCACTGACCGGCGGCCTTGCGGACACGGTGATCAACGCCAGTCCGGCGGGGCTGGCGGCCGGGGTCGCCACCGGGTTCCAGTTTACCCCCGTGACGGCAAACTGCCTGCGTGGGGCGATCATGCGCATGTGCGCGCTCTGGCAATCCCCGAAGGATTGGCAGAAGATGGTGAAGAACGCGATGGCACACCCCGTCGGCTGGGATCAGTCGGCGCGGACCTATGCCGCGCTCTACGAGTCGCTCAAGAAGGTCCCATGATTCAGTCACCCGCTCTGGCCCCCGGCCACTTTGCCCCCCTGGGGGCGACATTCGATGGCGAAGGCGTCAACTTTGCCGTCTTTTCCCAGCACGCAACCCGCATGACGCTGTGTCTCTTTTCGCCCGACGGCAAGACCGAGACGCACCGCATCGACCTGCCCGAACGCGACGGCGACGTCTGGCACGGCTATGTGTCGGGCGTAAAGCCCGGCCAGTTGTACGGCCTGCGCGCCAACGGTCCGTATCAGCCCGAAGAGGGCCACCGCTTTAACTACCACAAGCTGCTGATCGACCCCTATGCCAAACGGCTGACCGGGCATCCCAAATGGCATGATTCGCTTATGGGTTATACGGTCGGCCATGACGACGAAGACCTCAGCTTTGACACCCGCGACAGCGCAAAATACATGCCGCGCTGCGTGGTCGAGGACCCGAGCTTTGCCTGGGGCACCGATACGCCGCCGGGCACGACGATCGCGCGGTCGGTGATCTACGAGGCGCATGTGCGCGGCCTCACGCAGCTGCACCCCGGGGCGCTGAACAAGGGCGGCTTCCTTGCGCTGGCGTCGGATGTCATGCTGGACCATCTGGTGAAACTGGGCATCACCGCAATCGAACTGCTGCCGGTGCATGCCTTCATCAACGACCGGTTTCTGGTGGAAAAGAAGCTGACGAATTACTGGGGCTACCAGTCCATCGGCTTTTTCGCGCCCGATCCGCGCTACCTGACCCAGAATGCGCTCTGGGAATTCCAGCACATGGTGGCACGTCTGCACAGCGTCGGGATCGAGGTGATTCTGGACGTGGTCTACAACCACACCGGCGAGGGCAGCGAACAGGGTCCGACGCTGGCCTTCCGTGGCCTCGACAACGCGAGCTACTATCGCCTGGCCGAGGACAAGCGGTTCTACATCAACGACACCGGCACCGGCAACACCGTGAACATGGACCATCCGATGGTGCTGCGCATGGTGATGGATTCCCTGCGCTACTGGGTCGAGGTGATGCATGTGGACGGTTTCCGCTTTGATCTCTGCGCGACCCTGGGCCGGACCGAGACAGGGTTCGACCGCAACGCGGCCTTCTTTCAGGCGCTGCGGCAGGATCCGGCGCTGGCAGGGGTCAAGCTGATCGCCGAACCCTGGGACATCGGGCCGGGCGGCTATCAGGTCGGCGGCTTTCCCGCGCCGTTTCTGGAATGGAACGACAAGTACCGCGACAGCGTGCGCAAGTTCTGGCGCGGCGATTCCGGCCAGGTGGCCGAACTGGCCGACCGGCTGACCGGATCGGCGCCGCAGTTCGATCATTCGGGCCGGCCCGCCACCGCCTCGGTCAACCTCATCACCGCGCATGACGGCTATACCCTGGCCGATGTGACCTCTTACGAGGAACGCCACAACGAGGCCAACGGCGAGGATAATCGCGACGGCCACGGATCGAACTATTCCGACAATTTCGGCGTCGAGGGACCGACCGACGATGCCGCCATAAACGCCGCGCGCCTGCGCAGGCGGCGCAACATGCTGGCCACGCTGCTGCTGTCGCAGGGCACGCCCATGCTTCTGGCGGGGGACGAATTCGGCAATTCGCAAAGCGGCAACAACAACGCCTATTGCCAGGACAACGAAATCGGCTGGGTCGACTGGGACAATGCCGACCACGATCTGATGGCGTTCACCACCCGGCTGATCGCCTTTCGCAAGGCGCATCCAATCCTGCGGCAGAAACGGTTCCTGCATGCGCGCGAACGTCTGGTGGACGGGATCGAGGATCTGTTCTGGTGGCGCGCCGACGGCGCGCACATGCAGGACGAAGACTGGGAGGATCCGGAACTGCGCTATCTGGCGGTCGAGGTGCGCACCGCCAGCGGCACGCCGAAATATGCGGTGCGCGAAGAGGCGGTCCTGCTGGTCTTCAATTCCGGCGCCGAGATTGAGATCACCCTGCCCGAAGCCCCCGAGGGCACGAACTGGGTGCAGCATCTCGACACCGGGCACCCCGACCTTCCGGTTGCGGCCGTGGATGCCCGCACGATGACCATGGAAGGGGAATCCATCATCGTAATGGTGCTCGAGGCGCATTGTGAGTGAGGCGCTGACAGACCTGGCTGCCAACTTTGGCGTTCTGCCCACCTTTGTCGACCAGACCGGCACGCGGCGCGACACCACGCCAGAGACGGCGCGTGCGCTGCTGGCCGCCATGGGCCACCGGCTCGACACCGGGGCAGAGGCGCAGGATCTTGCGCGCCACATGGCCGCCCATGCGCAGGCCCTGCCCCGCTGGCAGGTCTGCACCCTGGGCAAGCGCATCGCCCTGCCGATCCCCGAAGATGCCGACTGGATCGTCCGGCGCGAGGACGGGCGCAGCCACGAGGGCCGCGGCCCACGCCTGCCGCAACTGCCAATGGGGCGCCATGTGCTGCACATGGGGCACGAACGCACCACGCTTCTGGTGGCCCCCGCCCGCCTGCCGCTGCCGCCGCGGCTTTGGGGCATGATGGTTCCGCTGACCGGTCTGCGGCCAGCGACGCGCGGCGGGATCGGGGATTACGCCGATCTTGAACAGCTGGCGCAGGGTCTTGGCCCGCTCGGCGCGGCCTTTCTGGGCATCAACCCGGTCCATGCCGGATTTGGCAGCGATCCCAGCGGGTTCAGCCCCTATACCCCGTCGCACCGCCGCCGCCTGTCAACGCTGAACATCGCCGTTTCGGAAACCCAGGCCGGGGGCGGCCCGCTGATCGATTTCGCCACCGGGATTCCGGCCCGGCTTTCGGCGCTCGAAGACGCCTTTGACAGGTTCACCCGGACTGCCGACCAGACCGAATTCGACGCTTACCTTGACCGCGAAGGTGGGCATCTGCACAGTTTTGCCACCCATCAGGCGCTGTCCGAACGGCACGGCGCCTACTGGAACCACTGGCCTGCCGATCTGCGCGACCCGGCCAGCACCGCCACTGTTCGCGCCGCCGAAGACCTGGCACCGCGCCTGCGCTTTCACTCCTGGCTACAATGGATTGCCGAGAACCAGCTTGTGCAGGCCGCACAGGCCGCGCGTGACGCTGGACTTGCGCTTGGCCTATACCTGGATCTTGCGGTCGGCACCCATCCCCATGGCGCCGAAACCTGGGAGGACCGCACCAGCTTTGCCTTTGGTGCCACGCTTGGCGCGCCGCCGGACGCGTTTTCGCGCGACGGGCAGAACTGGAACCTTGCGCCGTTCAATCCGCAGGCGCTGATCGACGGCAATTTCGCCGCCCTTGCCGAAACCCTGCGTCGCCAGTTCCGCATCGCCGGGATGCTGCGCATCGACCATATCCTGGGCTTTGACCGCGCCTTCTGGGTGCCCGGGGATGCACCGGGCGCCTATGTGCAGATGCCGCTGGACGCCATGCTGGCCGTGGTGCGGATCGAGGCGGCGCGCACGGGTGCGGTCGTGGTCGGCGAAGATCTGGGCAACATTCCCGACGGGCTGCAAAAGGCGCTGGCGCAGTCGGGCATCCTGGGCTGCCGGTTGACCATGTTCGAACAGACCGGCCGCAAGACACCGCGTTTTCGCAGTCCGCGCGCCTATCCGCAGGCCAGCATCGCCAGTTTCAGCACCCATGACCTGCCCACCTGGGACGGCTGGCGGCAGGGGCACGAGATTGCCCTGCGCCACGATCTTGGCTCGATCGACGCAGACGCCGCGCAGGGCACCCATGACTGGCGCAGGCAAGAGGTCGCCGCGTTCGACCGCGACACCGCGCGGCTGTCCGACACCCCGCCCGAAGACGTGGACGGCATGCACGAACACCTTGGCCTCAGCGCCTCGCGCGTTGTCGCGCTTCAGATCGAGAACGTGCTGCGCATCCGCGAACAGCCCAACCTGCCCGGCACGACGCAGGAATACCCCAACTGGCGCCAGCGCCTGCCCGCAGGCCCCGACGCGCTGCTCAAAGACCCCCGGCTGGCCCGTGCCGCCGCCGTGATGAAACGCCACGGACGATAGGAGGAGACGACCATGACCATTCTCACCATCCCCACCGGACCGATCGAGGGACAGAAACCAGGCACCTCGGGCCTGCGCAAGAAGACGCGCGTCTTCATGGGACCGCATTACCTTGAAAACTATCTGGCGGCGACCTGGGACGGGATCGGCGGCGTGGCGGGCAAGACGCTGGTGCTGGGTGGTGACGGGCGGTATTTCAATGACCGCGCCGCACAGGTGATGCTGCGCATGGCCGCCGCAAGCGGTGCTAAAAAGGTCATCGTCGGGCAGAACGCCCTGCTGTCCACCCCCGCCGCATCGCACCTGATCCGACTGCGCCGCGCCGATGGCGGCATCATCCTGTCGGCCAGCCACAACCCCGGCGGACCGGACGGCGATTTCGGCGTGAAATACAACGTCGCCAATGGTGGCCCCGCGCCCGAAGGTGTGACCGCCAGGATCTTCGAGGCGACAAAAACCATCAGCGAATACCGCATCGCCGAATCGCAGGACATCGACCTGGGCACCATCGGCACGGCGCGCCTGCTCGACATGGAAATCGAGGTGGTGGACCCGGTCGCCGACTATCAGGCCCTGATGGAAAAGCTGTTCGATTTCCCGGCGATCAAGGCGCTTTTTGCGGGCGGATTCCGCTTGCGGTTCGATGCGATGCACGCGATCACCGGCCCCTATGCCTCCGCGATCCTTGAAAGCACCCTTGGCGCGGCGCCGGGCAGCGTGGTCAACGCCGTGCCGCTGCCCGACTTTGGTCAGGGCCACCCGGACCCCAACCCGATCTGGGCAAAGGCTCTGATGGACGCCATGTTCGGTGCGCAGTCCCCCGATTTCGGCGCCGCCTCGGACGGGGATGGCGACCGCAACATGATCGTCGGCCGCGGCATCTATGTGACGCCGTCGGATTCGCTGGCCGCCATCGCCGCAAATGCGTCCCATGTGAAGGCCTATGCCGGGGGGCTGAAGGGGGTCGCCCGGTCCATGCCCACCAGCCGCGCGCTTGACCGTGTGGCGGAACGCCTTGGCATCGACTGCTACGAGACGCCGACAGGCTGGAAATTCTTCGGCAACCTGCTGGACGCGGGCCGCGCCACCATCTGTGGCGAGGAAAGCGCCGGCACCGGATCGGACCATGTGCGCGAAAAGGACGGGCTCTGGGCGGTGCTGTTCTGGCTGAACGTGCTGGCGGTGCGCAAGGTCTCTGTGGCCGACCTTATGGCCGAACACTGGAAAAGCTATGGGCGCAATTATTATTCCCGGCACGATTACGAGGCAGTGGACAGCGACGCCGCCCAGAAACTGGTCGATGACCTGCGCGCGCGCCTGCCGGACCTGCCCGGCAGCGAGATTGCCGGCCTTGCGGTTGAGTCCGCGGACGAGTTTGCCTATGACGATCCGGTCGATGCCTCGCGCAGCGAAGGCCAGGGCCTGAGGTTCACCTTTGACGGTGGCGGGCGCATCGTGTTGCGCCTGTCGGGCACCGGCACCGAAGGCGCCACGCTGCGCGTCTATCTGGAACGGGTCGAAACCGACCCAGCGCGGATGCACGACGACCCGCAAGAGGCGTTGGCAGGCATCATCGCCGCCGCCGAGTCTCTGGCGGGCATCAAGGAACGCACCGGGCGCGACGCGCCCGACGTCATAACCTGAACCAGCAAGACAGGAGGGCGCATGCCCCTCGAAGACCGTATCGCCTTTGACGAAACCGCCGCCCAGGCCCGCGCCGATGCCTGCCAGCACATACTGATGACCGCAGAAACGCGGTTTCTCGCCGAACAGCAGATCGCGCGGCACCTTGGTGGCCAGATCGACGGTGAGATCGCCTATTTCGGCTTCTGGGTGCCTGAACTGGCCGAAAACCGCGTGCCGTCCGGGGATGTCTTCCTTGAGGTGCTGGCGCCCACCGTGCCGCTGGACCTGACTGTTGCGCATCAGGATGTGGATTTTGAACGCAGCTTCGTGCCCGTCATCCGGCTAGACGAACACTGCTTTACCGCCGTGCGCGGCATGACGGCGGGCAGCCGCGTGCAGATCGGTGATTTCTATGCCCTGACCTGGCGCGACAGCGAAGGCAGCTGGCACCGCATCCTTGACCCGCTGGCCACCTCCCTGCCCTTTGGCGTCATGGCGCCGGCCGAGTTGTACGATACCGCGGCGATGCAGGGCGCGCGCACCGATACTGCCTATTTCGAGGCCGTCCGGGGCGACACGCCGCACAAGTTCGGCCCGCCGTCCAACATCCTTCAGATCCACGTGCCGTCGGCCACTGCGGGGGGCACCATCGCCGCGCTTACCCGGCAATACGAACGCCTGTCGGAACGGATTGCCCGCAACCTGCCGCTGGAACCCGCCGACCAGCTTTTCATGGGCTACGATTCTGTCCAGCTTCTGCCGGTCGAGCCGACGACGGTCTATGAAACCGGGCCGGATTTCTGGCAGGAATCCGAAGATACCGATGCTGGCGTCACCGTATCGCTGTACCGGCCCGACACGACCAACTGGGGCTATGACATAGTGATTTCGGGCATGGGGGCGGTCAATCCGGTGCTGCTGGAAACCGGCCGCCCGGATGAACTGGTGGATCTGGCCTGCGTGCTGCACAACTTTCCCGGCAAACCCAAGAAGCTGGTGTTCGATGTGGTCTACGGCCATGCCGACAATCAGGGTCTGAACGCGCTCAGCCACCATTTCTTTGCCGGGCCGAACATGTACGGCCAGAATCTGGATTACCAGAACCCGGCGGTGCGCGCGATCCTGCTGGAAATGCAGCGGCGCAAGGTGAATTTCGGCGCCGATGGAGTGCGCGTGGACGGAGCACAGGATTTCAAGTTCTGGGATCCCCATGCCCAGAAGATGGTGCATGACGACGACTACCTGCAAAGCATGTCCGACATCGTGCAGGAGGTGGCGGGCACGCAATACCGCCCGTGGTTCGTGTTCGAGGATGGCCGCCCCTGGCCGGACGAAGACTGGGAACTGTCCTCGACCTACCGGTCGGTGATCGAAAAGCAGCGCGACGATGATGTGTTCCAGTGGGGGCCGCTGACCTTCGCGCACAACACGCCGTTCCTTTACACCTTCTGGCTGGGCAAATACTGGCGCATCCGGGAATGTCTGTCGATCGGGGCAAACTGGATCTCGGGCACGTCGAACCATGACACGCTGCGCCGCGGCACGCAGGTGTCGCCCGAGATGAACATCAACACCGGGCTGGGCAATACCCGGATGGAGATCCTTGACAAGGCCTATGACAACCCGGCCGTCCACACCCTGACCTATGCCGCCCTGCCCGGCGTGCCGATGGATTTCCTGAACGCCATGGCGCGGGGGTCCTGGGGGTTCGTCCGCAACCAGGATGACAAATACGGCGTCAAGGTGGTGGCCGAAGAGGCGATCAGCCTCAAGTGGCAGGTCGATGAATACAGCTATTCGATCCCGTCGAATTTTCGCCGTCTCAAGGGGCTGGGATTCGAGACGCGCACCGATCTGGCCCGGTTCTGCCAATTCCTGCCCGCACTGGTCGTGGTGACGGAATACGATCTTGAGGACATCGCGCGGCTGCTGAACGCCACCGACCCCAAGCTGGCCGGGCCACATTACACGGTCGCCACGCTGAAGCAGGTGGCGCGGGCGTGGATGGACGACATGCATGATTACTGCAACATCTCGCATTCGCTGCCGGGTCTGGACCCGGTGCAGTCGGCCTTTACGCTGGGCATGCGCGAATTCCGCCGTGCCCGCCCCTGGCTGCGCGACAATTTCGGGCCAAAGGATCACTTCGGCTATGTCGAACCATTGGGGGGCAGGACGCTGTTCACGTCGCTGCGGCACGGCCCGGACGGCGAACAGGTCTATGCGGTGATCCACATGGAGGGCAAACCCACCAGCGACATCGACCCGCTGCGGCTGGGTGTGCCGGGCACCGAAGGCTTTGGCTGGGACTGCGTGCTGCGCTCGCCCGGCATCGGGCCGGATTACCTGAGCGGGCCGATCGTGCTGCGCGATTCAATGGCGCTGGTGTTCACCCGCAAGGGCTGATGCTGATGCCCCTGTGATGCGCCCAAGCGTTGCACGGGTTTGCGGGGCGCGGCCCTGCGGCATGTGTCGCAGGGCAAAGGCTGCGTATTGCGCTGCTTCCTGCGCAGGTCCATCACTGCATCCATGACGCCAAAGCTCTTCACCACTCTCAGGACCTATGACCGTCAGCAGTTCGCTGCCGACGTGATCGCGGGCGTGACCGTCGCCATGGTGGCGCTGCCGCTCAGCATCGCCATTGCGGTCGCTTCGGGCGCGTTGCCGGAAAAGGGGCTGATTACCGCGATCGTCGCGGGGCTGCTGATTTCGCTGCTCGGGGGAAGCCGGGTGCAGATCGGCGGGCCGACCGGGGCTTTCATCGTCGTGGTCTACGGTGTCATCGCCGAATACGGTTATGACGGGCTTGTGCTGGCCACGCTGATGGCGGGGGCGATCATGGTCGTGGCGGGGTATCTGCGGGCGGGCAGCCTTGTCGCTTATGTGCCCGAACCAGTGATCAACGGCTTTACTATCGGGATCGCGGTCATCATCGCCACAAGCCAGCTCAAGGACCTGTTCGGGCTGGGTGATGCGCAGATCCCGGCCGAGTTCACCGGCAAGATCGCCGCGCTCTGGGCCGCGCGGGGGGCGTTCAGTCCCACGGCGCTGGCCATAGGGCTGGTGACCATCGTGCTGATCGTGTGGCTGCGCCGTCTGGCGCCGAAATTTCCCGGCCTGCTGGTCGCCGTCGCCGTGACCTCGGCCACTGTCGCACTGGCCACCCTGCCGGTCGACACGCTTTATTCCCGCTTCGGCGCGCTGCCGGGCACGCTGCCCCTGCCCGCCTTTCCCGAGGTGTCGCTGGCGCGGATGGTCGAATTGCTGCCCTCCGCGCTGGTGATCGCATTTCTTGCCAGCATCGAATCGCTGCTGTCCGCGCTGGTGGCGGACCGGATGATCGGCGGAAACCACCGCCCCAACGCCGAAATCCTGGCGCAGGGAGTGGCCAACATCGGATCGTCGCTGTTCGGCGGACTGCCCGCGACCGGGGCCATCGCCCGCACGGCGACCAACGTGCGCGCGGGCGGCAAGACCCCCGTTGCGGGCATCGTGCACGCCCTGACCATCCTGCTGGTGATGCTTCTAGCCGCGCCGCTTGCCGGATATCTTGCGATGCCCGCGCTGGCCGGACTGCTGATCCTGACCGCCTGGATGATGAGCGAGCCGCACAAGTGGCGCGGCTATCTGCGCGAACCCGTCCCGGACCGGGTGCTGCTGGTCCTGACGATGGTGCTGACGGTGTTTGCCGATCTCACCGTCGCCATCGGCGTCGGGGTTGCGCTTGGGCTTGCGCTGCGGCTGCGGCGGCAGAAGTCCGGCAACGCCGACTGGACACCGCCGGAGCATTGAACGCCACTCAGAGCACCACGCGGTGCGCCGCCTGCCCGCGGAACCCCGTCGGCACGGAAAAAGTGACGCCCGCCAGGGGATCGTTGTCAGCCGCGCCATGCGCCGCAGAGGTCACGAACAGCGTAGAGAGGTCCGGACCGCCAAAGGCCGGACAGGTGGTCTGTCCCGCGGCCAGCCCCATCGCCGTCATGAATCGGCCTTCGGGGGAATAGCAGGCCACCCGCCCCGCGCCGTATTGCGCGTTCCAGACATTGCCGGTGCTGTCGCAGACCGACCCGTCCGGGCGCAGCCCTTCGGCGGTCAGATCCAGCCAGACCTCGGGGTCGCCGGATGGCCAGCCTTCTTCATCCAGCGTCACCCGCCGGATCAGGCCGGTCGGCGTGTCGGCGAAATAGGCATAGGCGCCGCCGGGCGCAAAGCAGATCGAATTCGAGATGCTTATATCGGGATAGAGCTGGCGCAATTCACCCTTGTACAGCCGGTAGATCGCCCCGGCCCCCGGTTCGGCCTTCTTGCCCATGGTGCCAATCCAGAACCCGCCCCAGGGATCGGTGCGCCCGTCGTTGGACCGCGTGACGGTATTCTCCGCCTCGAGCGGGCAGACAGTCGTTTCCTGCCCGCTCTGCGTGTCGAAGGTGAACAGATCCCGTTCCGAGGCGATCAGCAGCGTGGTATCGTCGATCCAGCCGGCGGCGGACACCATACGGTCAAAGTCCCAGTGCCTTTCGCCCCGCGCATCGCGGGCGTAGAGCCGCCGCCCAAGGATGTCGCACCAGTAAAGCACATGGGTTTCAGGGTGCCAGAACACGCCTTCGCCCAGCTGGCAGACCGTGTCGCTGTGGATCAGATGGCTCATGCCGGTGCTCCTTCGTCATAGGCGGCGACCAAGTCGCGCGCCCGTGCGGCGATGTCGGCGGTTCGCCGACCCGGCACATAAAGCGCGGTGCCGATGCCGAATCCGGTGGCGCCTGCCGCGAACCAGTCAGCGAAATTGTCCGGGCCGACACCGCCCACGGCATAGGTTTTTGTGCCATTGGGCAGCACCGCACCGATCGCCCTAAGCCCGTCCGGTCCGATCAGCGACCCGGGAAACAGCTTGATCCCGTCGGCGCCGGTGCGCAGGGCGGTGAACGCTTCGGTCGGGGTCATCACGCCGGGATAGGACAGCAGCCCGGCCTTTTTCGTGGCCATGATGACGCGCTGGTTGCAGTCGGGCGATACGATCATGTGTGCGCCCATCTGCGCCAGGCGCAGCACCTGTTCCGGGGCCAGCACGGTGCCTGCGCCGATGGTCGCCTGCGTGCCGAACCCGTCCAGCATGGCCGCGATGCTGTCATAGGGATCCGGCGAATTCAGCGGCACCTCTATCTTGGTAATCCCGGCTTTGATCAGCGCCCCGGTCACGGCGGCGGCCTCGGACGGGGTGATACCCCGCAGGATGGCGATGATTTCGCGGCTCATGTCATGTCCTTTCCGGCATGGGCGGCTTTCAGCCCTTCCAGGGTCATGCGGTCGGCATCGGCCAGGGTGACCGGCACCGACTGCGCCATCAGCGCGGCACGGTAGGGCGCGGCCACGGCCATGTCCCCCAGCAGCGCCACCTGCTGGCCCAGCCAGTAAGGCCGGGACGCGGCCAGTTCCGCACCGATCAGCAGACCCGACAGACGGGCGCGGGCGCTTTTGCCGTCCAGATCATGCAGCAGCGATTCGGCGCGCAGGCCGAACAGGTCCGCCGCCAGCCGTTCGGGCCGCGACATCATGGAATCAACCGCGGCGGCAAAGGCGTCGTCGTCCCAGCCGCTGTCGGACACCGAATGGCGCAGCACCGACTGGCGCGACAGAAGCGCGAACAGCTCTCCGGTCATGAAGGTCCGGAAGCTCACGATTTCCCCGGCCGAGACATGTACCCATTTGGAGTGGGTGCCCGGCAGGCAGACGATCCCGTCATAGCCGGGGTTGAGCGCGAGGAACCCGGCGATCTGCGTCTCTTCTCCGCGCATCACATCGGCGGGATGGTCCTGACTGACGCCCGGCAGGATGCGCACCCGCAGACGCGGGTCCGAAGTGCCGACCAGCCGCGCCTGCGCCGCGACGGGCGGCGCGCAGGGCACGCTGGCATAGGGCGCTTCGGCCCAGCCCTGCCGGGCGCCGGCCATGCCGCAGATGATCACCGGCGTCGCGGTCCCCGGCGCAAGCCTGTCGCCGACAAGTTTCAGCAGGGCAGGCTCGAATCCATCGGGGCCAAGGCGTCCCATGCCGTCGGCGCTGTCGCGCCGGTCGAAGACGTTGCTTGCGCTGTCAAGAAGCCAGACCCGCAGATGCGAGGTGCCCCAGTCGACCGCGATCCAGTCGGCGGCGATCCAGTCGGCTGCTCCGCTCATGCCCGTGCCGCCATGGCGGACATGTGCGTGCGTCGTCGGCGTAGTTCTGCCAGCTTGTATCGTTGGGTCATCGTCTTCTCCTTGCGGCCCCGGTCCGGTCTGGACCTTTTGGCCCCGGTCCGCTCTGGACCTTCTGGCCCCGGTCCGGTCAGGACCCTTGTGGCCCCAGTCCGGTCAGCACCCAGTCTGCCGTTTCGTTTTTCGATCATCAAGGCACCGGGGGCAAGCAGAGATCGCCCCGGGGTCCGAGGGCGCGCCGGGTTTATGACCGCGGTCATAGATCGCCCTGCCGCCCGCGTGCGAAGTCGGCTCAGCCTGACAGGGGTACCATGTCTACGGCGTGGCGGCTCTTGTGGTGGCCAGAGGTGCGCACCGCGCCCTTGACGGGGGCCACGTCGGAATAGTCGCGCCCCATGGCCACGGTCACGTGATCCGCGCCGACCATCACGTCGTTGGTCGGATCGTATTCGACCCAGCCAAGCTCTGCGCCGCACCACACCCGCACCCAGGCGTGCATCGCATCCGCCCCTTCCAGGCGCGGCTTGCCCTCGGGCGGTTCGGTGCGCAGGAAGCCGCTGACATAGCCCGCCGGGATGCCGTGGGCGCGCAGGCCAGCGATCATCACATGGCTGAAGTCCTGACAGACGCCGTGGCGATTGCGAAAGGATTCGGCGGGAGGCGTGTTCACATCCGTCGCCCCCGTGTCAAAGCGCATCGTTTCGTGCAGGGCGCGACCCACATCGCGCACCGCCGCCAGCACCGTGGCGCCGTCCATCAGGATGGCGCCGACAAAACCGGTGATCCCCGGGTCGAAGGCGACCCTTGGCGAGGGCACGAGGAAATGATGCGGGCTGTCCGCATGAAGATCGCGCAGCGCCGCCAGTTCCTCGGCCAGACGCGGGCGGGTGGGCGACAGGTCCAGTTGCGGCGCGCGCGCCAGTCGTTCGACGCGGGCGCGAAGGTTCACCGTAAGCCGGGTCAGCGGCTGCTGGAATCCGATCTCGGTGATGGCGTTGCCGAAGAAATCCGTCCAGTCGGCGCGGTCCTGCGGGCGCGGATCAAAGCTCAGCTCGCCCTTCAGGCGCAACTGCTCTCCGGTGCGGTTCAGCGGCAGGACGCGCAGCACGTTGCGCGCCTGCATCGACGGGGCGGCGTAGGTATAGGTGGTGGCTAGGCGGATGTCATACAGCATGGGTCACGTGAAATAGGTCCGGGTCAGAAGTTCCGAAAGGCGCCCCAGTGAGCGCGCCGTGGAAATCAGCCGGTCGGTGTCAAGCCGCGCGGGATCGGCGACGGCCAGCCGGGTCTCGATCCGCAGGGCGGCCCGGGCGAGTTCGGACAGCTCGCCGTTGACCTCGGCCCCCGGCAATTCCGCGACAAGCCGACGCACCGAACTGACCTGATTGCGTATCGAACGCGGGTTGCGGTGGTCAAGCGCGAGCAGGTCGATGACCGTGTTGCGGTTGGTTTCGATCAGATAGCGGCGACGGTGGGTCATCACCGAATCGCCAACCTCGATGGCGATGTCGAAACTGCCTTCGGGGGCGGTCGGGGCGGCGAAATCGGCCAGCAGCCAGGTCATCGCCTGCGCCCGTTCGAGCGCCCGCCCGATGCTGAGAAAGCGCCAGCCGACAAAGCGGTACATGTTGTCGTGTACCAGACCGCCGAACCCGGCGGTGCCGCGCAGCATGTGCCCCAGCGCCCGCGCCGCCTCGTCCCCCGGCTGCGGCATGCGCAGCCCCGAGATTTCGGATTCGAGCGAACGCAGCGCGAGCCAGCCGTCGATGGAAAAGCGGTCGCGCACCTTGGCGGCGCAGCGGATGGCGCTTTGCAACTGGCCCAGGATGTCGCCCGGCACCGCATCGTCCAGCGTGACACCCGTGCGCCCCAGATACGCCGCGATATGCGCCACGCGCGGATCGTCCGGCGAACCGGTTTCGGCCAGCCGCATGTGGTAGGCCCGCACCAGGCGGATCAGGCCCTCGGCCCGTTCCACATAGCGGCCCATCCAGTAAAGGTTGTCGGCGGCGCGGGCCGGCAGAAGGCCGGGCGTGGCGCGCTGGAACTGCCGTTCCGCGGTGGCAGCGCGGTCGGTGGGCACGTTGCGGCGCGCCACGATCCAGACATCCGCTACCGCGCCGCCGCGCCGCAGCGCCAGCGCCGTGGCGTCGTCGCTGGATCCGATGCGGGCATAGCCCCCCGGCATGATCGACCAGCCCTGCGCCGTGCGCGCGGCAAACACCCGCAGCATGACAGGGCGTGGCACGAGCCGGCCGTTTTCATGGACCGGCGTGGTCGACAGGCTTACTGCCTCTTGTCCGACCAGCGCGCCGGTCCGGGCGGCCAGATAGGCCGACACATCGGCAAAGCGGCCATCGGAATAGCGGCCCGCGATGATCGTGCCGTCATCCGCTTCGAAGGGCAGGTCCTGCGACATCGCATCGCCGATCATCATGCGATGCGCCTGCGCCTGCACATAGTCGCGTTCCTTCAGCGCGCCGCACCACCATGTCGCGATATTGGGCAGCGCCAGCGGCTGGCCCAGAAGTTCGCGCCCGATGCGCGGCAGAAAGGCCAGAAAGGCGCGGGTCTGCAACACACCGGTACCCAGCGCGTTGACCATCGACAGATGCCCCGACCGGATGGAATTCACCAGCCCGGGCGTGCCGATCCGGCTGGTGTCGTCCAGTTCCAGCGGATCGGCAAAGGCCGCATCCAGCCGCCGCCACAGCACCGATACCGGCTTGTTGCCCGCAACGGTGCGCACCATGGTGCGTCCGTGTTCGACCACAAGATCCTCGCCCTCAAGCAACATCATGCCCAGATAGCGGGCGATGTAGGCATGTTCGAAATAGGTTTCCGTTCCAACGCCCGCCGTCAGGATCGCCGCCCGGCTGTCGGGATGGCGGTCAAAGCCCTGCATCGTTTCGCGGAACGCACGGAAGAATTCCGCCAGCCGGTAGATCGTACCGTGCGGAAAGGGGTCGGAAAAGGTGCGCATCGTCGCCACGCGGTTTTCCAGCGCAAAGCCGGCGCCTGACGGTGCCTCGGTCCGGTCGCCCAGCACGAACCACGACCCGTCCGGGTTGCGCCCCAGTTCAAAGGCCAAAAAGTTCAGGAAATGCCCCGAAGGCGGGTCGATCCCCACCATGGGCCGCAGCCAGGCCGGATTGCCCGCCACCAGCTGTGCCGGCAACATCCCCTTTTTGACCAGATCGCCGGGACCGTAAAGATCGCGCACCACATATTCGAGAAGATCCGCCCGCTGGCGCAGTCCGGCGCTGATCTGCTGCCATTCCGCCTCGGCCAGAAGGACCGGAACGTGGCTTAGCGGCCAGTCGCGTTCGGTCGGGCCGTCTTCGCGGTACTGGCGGTAAAACACCCCGGCGTCGCGCAGATAGCGGTCGCCGCGGTTGAAGCGGCGGGCGATATCCTCGGCGGACAGTTTCGCGAACCTTTGCAGGAACGGCTGCCAGACCGGACGCACCTTGCCGTCCGCGCCGATCATCTCATCCGCGACGCCCGCAGGCACGCGGTAGTCGCGGATCAGCGCGGCCATCGGGTCGTGTTCGTTCGCCGTTGCCGCGGTCACCGGATCAGAGGCCCGGGGCCCGGCGCAGGTCCAGGGTCATCGGAAACTCGGGATGCGTGCGGTCCTGTGGCGGCCAGTAGGCGCCGGGCGTGTGGCCCAGTGCCTCGAACCGGGCAAGACGCCGCGCCTCGGCCTCGTTGCCGTTGACCGGGAAGGTTTCGTAGTTGCGCCCGCCCGGATGCGCGACGTGGTAGACGCAGCCGCCCAGGGCACGCCCCGACCATGTGTCGAAGATGTCAAAGGTCAGCGGCGCATCCACCGGCAGCGTCGGGTGCAGCGCCTCGGCGGGTTGCCAGGCCTTGAACCGCACGCCGGCGACCGAAACACCGCTGGTCCCGGTCTTTTGCAGCGGCACAGTGCGGCCATTGCAGGTCACACCATACCGTTCGGGGTTCGAGGTTGTCAGCTTGACCTGCATCCGTTCGACCGAACTGTCGGTGTAGCGCACGGTCCCGCCGATGGCACCGGTTTCGCCCAGCACATGCCAGGGTTCCAGCGCCTGACGCAGTTCCAGATGCGTGCCTTCGTATTCCACCTGCCCGCAGAACGGGAAGCGGAATTCGGACTGCGCGACGAACCAGTCGGGATCCAGCTTGAACCCGTGGAGATCCAGATCGCGCAGCAGGTCCATGAAATCCTGCCAGAGGTAATGCGGCAGCATGTAACGGTCGTGCAGTTCCGTGCCCCAGCGCACCGGCGTGCCGCTGATCGGATCGTTCCAGCAGCGTGCGATGATCGCCCGGATCAGCACCTGCTGGGCAAGGCTCATCTTGGGGTCCGGCGGCATCTCGAATCCGCGGAATTCCACCAGACCCAGACGGCCCGTGGGGCCATCGGGCGAAAACAGCTTGTCGATGCAGATTTCGGCGCGGTGGGTGTTGCCGGTCACGTCCGTGAGCATGTTGCGCAGCAGCCGGTCCACCAGCCAGGGCGGCGGCGGCGGCGCGTTCTTGGGGTCTGGAATCTGGCTGAGCGCAATTTCCAGCTCGTACAGCGTGTCGTGCCGCGCCTCGTCGATACGCGGGGCCTGAGATGTCGGGCCGATGAACATGCCCGCGAACAGATAGGACAGCGACGGATGGCGCTGCCAGGTCAGGATCAGCGATTTCAAAAGGTCCGGACGGCGCAGGAACGGCGAATCGTTGGGCGTGGCCCCGCCGACCACCACATGGTTGCCGCCGCCGGTGCCGGTGTGGCGTCCGTCGATCATGAACTTGTCGGCGCCCAGACGGCACAGACGCGCCTCTTCGTAGATCGCCTCGGTTGTGGCGACACATTCGTCCCAGTTGCTGGCGGGGTGGATGTTCACCTCGATCACGCCGGGGTCGGGGGCGACGCGGATCACGTTGATGCGCGGATCATGCGGCGGCGCATAGCCTTCGATATGGATCGGCAGACCCATCTTTTTCGCCGTGCGTTCGGCCGCGGCGATAAGATCGAGATAATCCTCTACATCCTCGACCGGAGGCATGAAGACGCACAGCTTGCCGTCGCGCGGCTCGACCGTCATCGCGGTGCGCACGGCGCCACCCACAGGGCCGAGTTCCTGTTCGATGACGTCCTGAACGGCCTTCTGTTCGGACGGTGCCGACACGGGTTGCGTGTGGTCGGCGGACACTTCGGGGGCCGCGGATGCGCCCTGATCATAATCGGGCAGCGGGTCGCGCGGCACACTTGGGTCGGTGATATAGGTATAGGGATAGGCCGCAGGCGGCACATGGGGCAGCGCGCCCAGCGGGATGCGATAGCCCACCGGACTGTCGCCGGGCACAAGGTAGATGTGGCCGCGCCGCAGGTTCCATTTTTCGCTGCGCCACTTGCGGCCCATGTCGGTGCCTGTGGCCTGCGCCTGCCAGCGCTGGATCGGCAGCACAAAGCCCGACGGTTCGGTAAGCCCGCGCGCGAACACCCGCGCGATGCGATAGCGTTCCTCGGGGTCTTTCAATTTCGAGTTTTCGGGCGTCACGTTTTCGGGCAGGTTGCCTTCCTTGATGATCCATTCGGCGGGATCCTCGTAGGCGGGCACGGCCATTTCGGGTTCGATTCCCAGCTCTTGGGCGAATTGCGCAATGAACTGGCCGGCCTTTTCCGCATCGGCCCCGGTCTGCGCATCCTCGAGCGCGACAAGATCCGCATCCGCCCAGATCGGTTTTTCATCCCGGCGCCAGTACAGCGAAAAGGTCCAGCGCGGCAGCGTCTCGCCGGGGTACCATTTGCCCTGCCCGTAATGCAGGAAACCGCCGGGCGCGAAACGGTCGCGCAGCTTGCGGATCAGCTGGTCGGCCAGGGCGCGCTTGGTCGGGCCCACGGCGGCGGTGTTCCATTCGGCGGCTTCGTAGTCGTCGATCGACACAAAGGTCGGCTCGCCCCCCATGGTCAGGCGCACGTCGCCGGTTTCCAGCGCGGTATCGACCTGCTTGCCCAGAGCGTTCAGCCGCTGCCAGCTTTCGTCCGAAAACGGTTTGGTGATGCGGGGATGTTCGGCCACGCGGGTCACCGTCATGTCGAATTCAAACTCGACCTGCGGCGTTCCGGCGGCCTGATACCCACCCGAAATCGGCGCCGCGTTCTGGTAATGCGGCGTCGCGGCCAGCGGAATGTGCGATTCCCCCGCGAACAGGCCACTTGTGGGGTCAAGCCCGATCCAACCCGCGCCAGGCAGGTAGACCTCGACCGAGGCGTGCAGGTCGGTAAAGTCG
>JAGXGV010000165.1 GCA_024636635.1 Puniceibacterium sp. | reverse complement strand
TGGGACACCCTTCCCCAACGAAGGGCGCTTATCTGGAAGGATAGCATTAATGGCTATAACGAACCCGTCCGCGCGCGATGACGCGCGCAAACCTGACGCGCGGCCGACCAATCCGCGTTTCTCTTCTGGCCCCTGCGCCAAGATCCCTACATTCACGCTCGACATGCTTGCCGACGCGCCTCTGGGCCGGTCGCACCGCGCCGGTGTGGGCAAGGCAAAGTTGAAAGCGGCGATAGACGGCACGCGTGAGATTCTGAACATTCCCGACGATTACAGCATCGGCATCGTCCCGGCCTCGGATACGGGTGCCGTGGAAATGGCCATGTGGTCGCTGTTGGGCGCGCGCCCGGCCACCATGGTCGCCTGGGAAAGCTTTGGCGCGGGCTGGGTCACGGATGTGGTCAAACAGCTGAAGATCGAGGCGACGGTCGAGACAGCCGATTATGGCCTGATCGTCGACATGGCATCGCTGGATTATGACACGGATGTGGTGTTCACCTGGAACGGCACCACCAGCGGCGTGCGGATGCCCCATGGCGACATGATCCCGGCCACCCGCGCCGGTCTGACGATCTGTGACGCGACCAGCGCCGCCTTTGCCCAAGCTCTGCCGTGGGACAAGCTGGATGTGACGACATTCTCCTGGCAGAAGGTGCTGGGCGGCGAGGCGGCGCATGGCATGATCGTGCTGTCCCCCCGCGCGGTAGAGCGGCTGGAAAACTATACACCCGCCTGGCCCCTGCCCAAGATCTTTCGCATGACCAAGGGCGGCAAGCTGATCGAGGGCATCTTTGTCGGCGAGACGATCAACACGCCGTCAATGCTTGCGGTCGAGGATTACCTTGTCGCGCTGGAATGGGCGCGGTCGGTCGGTGGTCTCAGGGGGCTGATGGCGCGCGCCGACGCCAATGCAAAGGCGATCTGGGACTTTTGCGACGCCAACGACTGGATCGCGAATCTGGCGAAGGATCCGGCGACACGGTCCAACACCAGCGTCTGCCTGAAATTCACCGACGCGCGCATCACCGACGGCGCGGGTTTTGCCAAGGCCGTGGCCAAGCGGCTTGAGGGTGAAGGCGTTGCGCTGGACATCGGCGCCTATCGGGACGCCCCCGCAGGTCTGCGCATCTGGTGTGGCGGCACGGTGGAAACGGCGGATATTCAGGCGCTTTTGCCCTGGCTCGACTGGGCGTTCCATGCCGAGATCGAAAAGCTGTCCCAAGCCGCCTGAACCAGAATTTTCCGCGACAATTCCTGGGCTCCGCGCGGGCCCGGACCCTTTCCCGTTTCATGAAGGACCACACAATGGCCCCCCGCGTTCTCATTTCCGACGAACTGTCCCCCGCTGCCGTGCAGATCTTCCGCGATCGCGGCATCGACGTGGATTTCCAGCCCACATTGGGCAAGGACAAGGACAAGCTGGCCGAGGTCATCGGTCAATATGACGGCCTTGCCATCCGATCCGCCACCAAGGTCACACAAAAGATTCTGGACGCCGCCACCAACCTGCGGGTGATCGGCCGGGCGGGCATCGGGGTGGACAATGTCGACCGCGACGCCGCGTCCAAGAAAGGTGTGATCGTGATGAACACGCCGTTTGGCAACATGATCACCACCGCCGAACATGCCATTGCGATGATGTTCGCCGTGGCGCGCCAGATCCCCGAGGCCAGCGCCTCGACCCATGCGGGCAAATGGGAAAAATCCAAGTTCATGGGGGTCGAACTGACCGGCAAGACGCTGGGCGTGATCGGCGCGGGCAACATCGGCGGTATCGTCTGCGACCGGGCGCGCGGGCTCAAGATGAAAGTCGTGGCCTATGACCCCTTCCTGAGCCAGGAAAAGGCCGACAAGATGGGTGTGGAAAAGGTCGAACTGGACGTCCTGCTGGCGCGTGCCGATTTCATCACCCTGCATGTGCCGCTGACCGACCAGACCCGCAACATCCTGAGCCGCGAGAACCTGGAAAAGACCAAGGCAGGCGTGCGCATCATCAACTGTGCCCGCGGCGGTCTGGTCGATAAACAGGCGCTGGCCGATCTGCTGACTTCGGGGCACATTGCCGGTGCGGCCTTTGACGTGTTCGCGCAGGAGCCGGCAAAGGAAAATCCCCTGTTCAACCTGCCCAACGTGGTCTGCACCCCGCATTTGGGCGCCGCCACCAGCGAGGCGCAGGAAAACGTCGCGCTGCAAGTGGCGGAACAGATGTCGGACTACCTGCTGACCGGCGCTGTGACCAATGCGCTGAACATGCCGTCGGTGACGGCGGAAGAGGCCAAGGTCATGGGGCCGTGGATCAAGCTGGCCGATCATCTGGGCGCCTTCATCGGTCAGATGACGGACGAGCCGATCAAGGCGATCAACATCCTTTACGATGGGTCTGTCGCGCAGATGAACCTGTCCGCGCTGAACTGTTCGGTCATAGCGGGGATCATGAAGCGGGCGAATCCGGACGTGAACATGGTCAGCGCCCCGGTCATAGCCGAGGAACGCGGCATCCAGATCAGCACCACGAACCAGCACAAGTCTGGAGCCTTTGATGGCTACATCAAGGTGACGGTGGTGACGGAAGAGCGCGAGCGGTCCATCGCGGGCACGGTGTTCAGCGACGGCAAGCCGCGGTTCATCCAGATCAAGGGCATCAACATCGACGCCGAGGTGGGCGCGCACATGCTGTACACCACGAACGAGGATGTGCCGGGCATCATCGGCACGCTGGGCATGACCATGGGCGAGAATGGCGTGAACATCGCCAACTTTACCTTGGGACGGTCGGCGGCAAAGGGCGAGGCGATTGCCCTGCTTTATGTCGATGACGTGGTGCCTGCGGATGTGATCGGCAAGCTGGAAAAGACCGGCATGTTCCAGCAGGTCAAACCGCTGGTCTTTGACGTGGCCTGATAGTCTTTGATAGGGCCTGATGGTCTTTGATGTGGCCTGAGCGGCCATGATCAATACAGAATGACTGACCAAGGGCGCGCCGACAGACCGGCGCGCCTTTTTTTCGCCCCCGGTTCCGTCTTGGTGAAAGCCGCTCAAGCGTCTTCAGGTTGGTCTTGGGCCCAGGCGGTCTTTCTCTCGTTCCTGCGACGGGTTAAAGTTGTCTGCGACACGCATCAGCTGCCGCCAAAGCAAGGACAACGCGCATGACTTCGATCTACGCCATTGGCGATATTCACGGCCAGAACGCCGAACTGGACGCTGCTTTGATGCGGATCGAGGCGGATGGCGGGCCGCAGGCGGCGATCGTGTTTCTTGGCGATTATGTGGATCGCGGCCCTGACAGCCGTGCCGTGCTGCAGACCCTGATCGACGGTCAGGCCGACGGTCGCCCCTGGGTCACGCTCATGGGGAACCACGACCGCTATATGCGCAACTTTCTGAACGGGTCGGGCATCCAGCATCCCGAGCATCTGGAATGGGCCGACCCGCGCATGGGCGGACAGGTCACGCTGGCCTCTTACGGAGTGGACACCGATGCCCGGCGCCATCCTGACGATATCCGCGCCGATGCGCTGGCCGCGGTGCCACAGGCGCATGTGGATTTCCTTGACGGTCTGGCTCTGATGCACGTGACGTCCGATCAGATCTTCGTACATGCCGGCATCCGTCCGGGTGTGCCGCTGGATCGGCAGACCGAGCATGACCTGATCTGGATCCGCGACGGATTTCTGGAAGAGACCGGCGATTTCGGCCGACTGGTCGTGCATGGTCACACGGCGCTGAAGGCGCCGCAGCATTATGGCAACCGCCTTAACCTTGACAGTGGTGCCGGGCATGGCCGCCCGCTGACCGCGGCGCTGATCCGCGGCCGCGACGCCTGGGTGATCGAAAAGACAGGGCGCAGCCCGATCCAACCGCACACGGGGTCGGCGCCGCGCCGCTAAGGCGTACCGCGCGCGAAATGTTCCCGGGGACACCGGTCGGCCGGGCATTACCGGAACACTCCCCGCCATCCCTGCGGATGCCCATCCTGCGGGCGATACGTCACTCCCTGTGCGTTTGGCGGCGCCGTCGGGCGTTTTTTGTCCGGTTGCTACTTTTTTGCACAAATTTCCCAAGTTTTTGGTTACCGTCATCCTCACGCCACGAGGGGGCGTGTCAAAAAAGGAGGTTCCAATGACCGGAAAAATCGTCGTCGGCTATGACGGCAGCGCCGCGGGCCGACGTGCGCTCGACTTTGCGCTGGCGCGTGCCAAGGCGCAGGGCGCCAGCGTTCTGATCGCCCATGTCCTTGAATGGTCGCCGTATTCCTTCCTCACGCCGGAAGAGCTTGAGGAACGCCATGTGCGCCGCAAGGAAGAGATGGCTCGGGCGGAAACCGCAGTCATGAAACCGGTGCTGGAAAAGCTCGGTGAGTCAGGGGTGCCGATCGAGACCGTCATAAAATACGGCCATATCGCCGAAAAACTGTCCGAGATTGCCAATGAGGCCGGAGCGATGCAGCTGGTTGTCGGTCGTGACGGCAACGGGTCTCTGGCGGCACGGGTCTTTGGGTCTGTCGCGGGTACGCTCGTCCAGATCACGACCGTGCCGACAACGATCGTGCCGTAAAGCGGGCACCGCAACCTTGCCGCAGAGCGGGCACATATAGCGTGCCATCAAAGGACGTCCGTTCATCAGAAAAACAACGGGAATATTCATATGCAGACCTACTTTCGCGCCGCATTGGCGGTCTATCTTCTAAGCGCGCTGCCGGCAGCGGCGCAGGGGATCGACGAGACGATAAACCAGATGTTCGCCGATTATACCGGCTGGTACGTCAGCCTGATCTTTGCGCCCCTTCCGGGCACGAATTTTTCCTGGATCGCCATGTGGCTTGTCGTCGCCGCGCTGATCTTCACCTTTTATTTCGGCTTCATCCAGTTCAAGGGCTTCGTCCATTCGATCAAGCTGGTGAAGGGCGACTATTCCGACCCCAACGATGCGGGTGAGGTCAGCCATTTTCAGGCGCTGGCGACGGCATTGTCGGGCACCGTGGGTCTGGGCAACATTGCCGGTGTGGCGGTGGCCGTGGGCATCGGTGGTCCGGGCGCGACGTTCTGGATGGTGGTTGCGGGCCTTTTCGGCATGGCGACCAAGTTCACCGAATGTACGCTGGGTGTGAAATACCGCAATGAGTTGCCCGATGGTCGTGTCTCGGGCGGCCCAATGTACTACATGGTCAAGGGTTTTCAGGAACGTGGCCTGCCGGGGGGCGCCTTCATGGCGATCCTGTTCAGCGTTTTCACCATTCTGGGGGCGCTGGGCGGCGGCAACATGTTCCAGGCGAACCAGGCCCATGCGCAGATTTCGAACGTGTTCGGTGATTTTCCAGGCTGGATCACCGGCGTTGTGCTGGCGGTGGTCACCTTTGCGGTGATCGTAGGCGGTATCAAATCCATCGCGCGGGTGACGGAAAAGGTCGTGCCGTTCATGGGTATCTTCTATGTGCTCGTCTCTCTGGTGATCCTGATCATGAATGCCGACCAGATCCTGTGGGCCTTTGGCCAGATCTTTCAGGGTGCCTTTACCGGTCTTGGTGTCGCTGGCGGCTTTACCGGCGCGCTGATCCAGGGGTTCCGCCGTGCCGCGTTTTCCAACGAGGCCGGTATCGGTTCTGCGGCCATCGCCCACTCGGCGGTGCGCACAAAAGAACCGGTGAGCGAGGGCTATGTCGCCCTGCTTGAGCCGTTCATCGACACGGTGGTGATCTGCACCATGACCGCGCTGGTCATCGTGATCACCGGCGTGCTTAACCAGGATCCGGAAACCGGCCTGTATATCTGGAACGCAGAACTGGGCCGCATCCAGACCGATGGCGCGGTGTCCGGCGTGGCGCTGACCTCGGCCGCCTATGCCCGCGCGCTGCCGTGGTTCCCGGTCCTGCTGATGATCGCGGTGGTGCTGTTTGCCTTTTCGACGATGATCTCGTGGAGCTACTACGGGCTCAAGGCCTGGACCTACCTGTTTGGCGAAGGCAAGACGAAAGAGAACATCTTCAAGGTGATCTTCTGCCTGTTCATCGTCATCGGGGCCTCGGCCAATCTGGGGCCTGTGATCGACTTTTCGGACGCCATGCTGTTCACCATGGCGATCGTGAACATCATCGCGCTTTATCTTCTGATGCCGATCGTCAAGGTCGAGCTGCACAGCTACGTCAGGCGGCTGAAGTCGGGCGAGATCAAGAAGTACGTCTGAACCGCGCCGACGCATTGCAATGAAGAAGGGCCGGGAAATTCCCGGCCCTTCCCGCGTCTGGCGACCGGTCCTGATCCGGACCTAGCCCAGATCGTCAGGCAAAAGCAGGTTCAGTGCGATGGACAGGACCGCCGCGGGCAGCAGGCCACTGGTCAGCAGGATCTGAAGCGTAGAGGGCAGGTGTTGCAGCGCCGTGGGTTCCAGTTGCAGGCCAAGGCCGACCGACAGGGACACCGCAAAGATCACCATGTTGCGCCGGTTCCAGGTCACCTCGGACAGCATGTTCACGCCGGCCGCGCAGACCATGCCGAACATCACCACCACGCCGCCGCCCAGCACGTTGATCGGAACGGTGGACACTGCCGCGCCGATCTTGGGCACAAGGCCGCAGAGGATCAGGAACACCGCACCGATGGTCACCACATGGCGGCTCATGACTCCGGTCATTGAGATCAGGCCGACGTTCTGGGAAAACGATGTGTTGGGCAGGCCGCCAAAGATGCCGGCAACCGCCGTTCCCAGACCATCGGCATAGGTCGCGCCCGAGATTTCGGCGTCGGTCGCCTCGCGGCCCGCGCCGCCTTTGGTGATGCCGGACACGTCGCCAACGGTTTCGATCGCGGAAATGATCGCCATGAAGCACATGCCGATGATGATGGCAAAGTTGAATTCGATCCCCCAGCGGAACGGGTTGGGCAGGGCAAAGCTGGCGGCCCGGCCCACGTTGCCAAAGCTGACCTGCCCCATGAGCAGTGCGACGATGTAACCTGCGACCAGCCCGATCAGGATGGCCGCCACCGACACCAGACCCTTGGTGAAGAACTTGATGGCCAGCGTCACGACGATCACCACCAGTGCGGGAAACCACATGGCGAAGGTGCCGAATTCCTCGGTGCCCATCAGGGGAACGCCGCCGGCGGAATACTGGATGCCGACCCGCACGAGCGCGAGGCCGATCATCAGCACGATCAGCCCCGTCACCAGCGGCGGCAAGGCATAGCGGATGCGCCCGACGAAGGTGCCGATGAAAAAGTGAAAGATGCCGCCGATGACGATGCCGGTCATGAGGCCGGCCATGCCCGCCACGCCCTGACCCGCAACGGCGGGAATCTTGATCGGCAGAAACGCAAAGCTTGTTCCCTGCACGATGGGCAGGCGCGCGCCCACCGGGCCCATGCCGATGGTCTGGAACAGCGTCGCGATGCCCGCGAACAGCATCGCCATCTGGATCATGTAGATCAGGTTGGGAAAGTCCGGGCTGTCCGAGCCAAAGCCGAAACCGGCGGCGCCCGCAACGATGATCGCCGGGGTCACGTTGCTGGCGAACATCGCCATAACGTGCTGGATGCCCAGCGGCACCGCCTTGGCCAGGGGCGGAGTGTAGTTCGGATCTGCCAGCTGTGCCGGCGTCCCGATGCTTGTGTCTGTCATGTCGGTGTCCCTTGTCGGTCTGTTTGAGTGTTGGGGTTGCACCTCTCCGGGTGCTTCCGGGTGTTGGTCCCGGGCCTTTCAGGCGCCGGGGGCTGTGATCATGGCGGGGGTCTTGAGATGGTATTCCTCGAGGTTGGGCGTGGAGCCGATCCTGTCGATGACAGCAAAGAGGCCGGGCGCGTGCAGCGGTGTCAACACGCCATGCCAGGTGCCGCGGTGCAGGTTCACGGCCGTGCCCGGACCTGCGAGAAAAGCGTGCAGTCTGCCGGGACCGGAGCCGTTTTCGGCGACGATCACAAGCCAGGGGTTCTGGTGCATCGGAACAAAAGCCTGGCTGCCGTCAGGGTGGCGTTCGATCAGGTCGCAGCGGTAGGGCAGGCTGCGCGGCTGTGCGCTGAAGATGCTGACGCCGGCCCGGCCGCCGGGCCCGAAATCGAGCGTGGCGCGGTCGTGGAAACGTCCGCAAAGCCCCGCGTTGATCAGCTTGTCCGGAGCGCCGGTGGCGTCGAGCACGTCGCCGAACGGCGCGAAGGCGGCGGCGGTCAGGGGCTGGGCCACGATCTGCGTCATCGCGGCGCTGCCTTTGTGGCGGAGGGGCAGGGGGGCCAGCCCCCCGTCCTGCGGACTCCCCCCGGGGTATTTGGAAAAAGAAGAAGCCTCACAGTGTCAGGCCCGGGTGGCGGTTGACGTCCTTGTAGAGCAGGTAGCGAAAGGGTTCGTTGCCTGTCGCCTCACACGCCTGGGGGCAGAAGGCGCGCAGCCACATGAAATCGCCAGGGCCGACCTCGACCCAGTCCTGGTTGAGCAGGTAGCGGGCGGTGCCTTGCAACACATAAAGGCCGTGTTCCATCACATGGGTTTCGGCAAAGGGGATGCGGCCGCCGGGCTGGAAGGTCACGATGTTGACGTGCATGTCGTGGCGCAGATCGCCGGGATCGACAAAGCGGGTGGTGCCCCATCTGTCGGTGTTGGACATCAGGCGCAGTTCGGTGACCCGGTCCGACGTGACAAAGCTATGCGGTTGCGCAATGTCGGTTGCGGGTTGGTAGCGTTTGCGGATCCAGTGGAACCTGAGATCCGTCTGGCCGGGATTGGTTACACGCCATTTTGTGCCGGGGGCGATATAGGCATAGCCGCCGTCACCAAGCGCGTGGTCGATGCCGTCGATCACGAGGTGCATTTCGCCGCTGGCGATCAGCAGCGCCGCCTCGGCGCCGCTGTCGGGTTCGGGAATGTCGGAGCCGCCGCCGGGGGCGACCTCGACCGCATATTGCGCGAAGGTTTCGGCAAAGCCCGACAGAGGGCGGGCGATGATCCAGGCGCGGGTGCCGGTCCAGCCGGGCAGGTTGCTGGTCACGATGTCGCGCATGGTGATCGCGGGAAGGAACGCATAGGCGGTGGTGAAGACCGCGCGCCCCTCAGGGTTGACGGACTGGTCGGGCAGGCCGCCCATGGGGAAGGCATAGGTCATGGAAGGGTCTCCAGCCGCAGGCGGGCAATGCGTTCGACCTGGGCGCAGGCCTCGGCGAATTCGGTGTCGGTGGGGTTGTCCAGGCGGCGTTCGAAGGCGGACAGGATGGTCGCCCGGGTGTTGTCGCGCACCGCGATGATGAACGGAAAGCCGTGTTTGGCCACATAGGCGTCGTTCAGTTCCGTGAACCTTGCGCGGTCCGCGTCCGTCAGGGCGTCAAGGCCGGCGCTGCTCTGTTCCTGCGTGGATTCGGTTGTCAGGCGTTTTGCCGTGGCCAGCTTGCCGGCGAGGTCGGGGTGGGCTTTGAGCACGGCCAGACGTTCGGCCTGCGTGGCCGAGCGGAACATCCGCGCCAGCGCATTGGCGAGTCCGGCGGCGCTGTCATGGGCGGGGCCGAGTTCGAGACCGTGCGCCCGTTCCGCGATCCAGGGGGAATGTTCGTAGATGCCGCCGAAACGTGCCACGAAGGTGTCGATGTCCATTTCGCTGGGGCGGTCCCGGGTCAGCGGCGGGTGGGTTTTGGCCCAGTGTCGGGCGATTTCGATGCGGCGCGGGCACCAGACGTCATCGAAGCCCTTGATGTAGTCGATGAAGCGTTTCAACCCTGCCAGCTTGCCCGGACGCCCGATCAGGCGACAATGCAGGCCGATGTTCATCATCTTGGGCGCGCCGTCCGTGCCTTCGGCATGGAGCACGTCGAAGGCGTCTTTCAGATACTGAAAGAACTGTTCGCCCGTGATGTAGCCCGGTGCGGTGGCAAAGCGCATGTCGTTGGCTTCAAGCGTGTAGGGCAGGATCAGCTGGTCGCGCCCGCCGATCCGCGCCCAGTAGGGCAGGTCGTCGTCGTAGGTGTCGCTGATGTAGTCCATCATCCCGGTTTCGGCGACCAGCCGCACGGTGTTGACCGAGCAGCGTCCGGTGTACCAGCCCAGCGGGGGCGTGCCGACCACCTCTGTATGCAGGCGGATCGCTTCGAGGATCACGGCGCGTTCCTCGGCCTCGGGCATGTCGCGGTGTTCGACCCATTTCAGGCCGTGGCTGGCGATTTCCCAGCCCGCGTCCTTCATCGCCTCGACCTGTACCGGGCTACGGGCCAGGGCCGTGGCGACGCCGTAGATCGTGAGCGGGATGCCCGCGCCGGTGAACAGCCGGTGCAGCCGCCAGAATCCGGCGCGTGCGCCATAGTCGTAGATCGATTCCATGTTCCAGTGGCGCTGGCCCGGCCAGGGCGCGGCACCGGCGATGTCGGACAGGAACGCCTCGGACGCGGCATCGCCGTGCAGGACGCTGTTTTCGCCGCCCTCTTCGTAGTTCAGGACAAACTGGACGGCGACCTTTGCCTGCCCCGGCCAGTCTGCCTGCGGCGGATTGGCACCGTAGCCTGTCATGTCGCGCGGATATCTGTGCATCCCTGTGCCCCTTCTTGATTGACCTTCAGTCATAATGCAGAAATGGAGCGGAGATTTTCAAAAAATTCCGAAAGGACTTTCAGGGTGGTCTGCGTCCCGCAGGACGACCGTTGCTGATAGACTGTCCCCGACCCAATTCCGACACAGGAGCATGCCATGTCCAAAGGTTATCTTACCACCCATGTCCTTGACACCGCGCGCGGTGTGCCCGCCGAGGGGATCGTCATCGCGCTGTATCGCGTCAGCGGCACTTCGCACCGGAAGATTGCCGAGATTGTGACCAACGCGGACGGACGTACCGATGCGCCGATCCTGCCTGCGGGCGAGATGACGGTGGGCGAATACGAGCTGATCTTTCACACCGGGCCCTATCTTGATGCCAGCGGTGTCCCGGCCGAGGCGCCGCGGTTCCTGAGCACCATCCCGATCCGGTTCGGCGTGTCGGACGGCGAGGCGCATTATCATGTGCCGCTGCTGCTGTCGCCATTCGGGTATTCGACCTATCGGGGCAGCTGACACCGAAGTCCCGCACGCTGACCCCTTTGGCCCGGCGACCAGAGACCCTATCTGTCATGGACAGTCAAACATCTCTTAGGTATCAACCGCGTCCATGGCCCAGACAAAGTCAGATCCGAACTACAAGGTGCTCTCGGAAAACCGAAGGGCGCGCTATGACTATGCCATCGAGGATGACATCGAATGCGGCATCATCCTGCTGGGGTCCGAGGTCAAGTCGCTGCGCGAGAATTCCTGCAATGTCGCCGAAAGCTATGCCACGGTCGATCAGGGTGAACTCTGGCTGGTGAACAGCTATATCGCGCCCTACGACCGCGCCATGTTCGGCCACGAGGAACGCCGCCGTCGCAAGCTGCTTGTCAGCCGCAAGGAACTGGCCCGGCTGTGGAACGAGACGCAGCGCAAGGGCATGACGCTGGTGCCGCTGGTGATGTATTTCAACCACAAGGGCATCGCCAAGGTGAAGATCGGCGTCGCCAAGGGCAAGAAGAACCACGACAAGCGCGAAACCGAGGCCAAGCGCGACTGGGGCCGACAAAAGGCTCGGCTACTCCGCCAGAACGGCTGAGGCGGACCAGCACGGATGCAGCATGGTGATCTGATCTTTGTGCCACAACTGCTGCGCCGGGTCCTGGTTGTCAGCTTGTTGCTGCTATCTATTTTGGGGCTCGTCGCCGTTTACCACTTCATCTTCGTGCAACGCGAGATCGATCTTGCGGTCGCGGCAATGGGCGCGTCACAGGCGTCCCTGACCGGTCTCGCCTTCATCGCGCTCGTTTCTTATTCGCTTCGGATGAAGTCTCCTGACGACATTCAGAAACTCGTCGATACGTTTTTTCTGGATAACCTCTGCCCAGCTTTTCAGCGGATCGAAACCGCGCCACGCCTGTTAAGGGAATTCGACCCCAAATCACGCCAGGCGTTGAAGCGAACCTCCCGAAGCGTCGGGAAGGCGAGGGTTTTCACCGACTACGTTCCGGGCGAGGTCGCGGGGTCGTTTCTGATAGAGACTACAACAGGTGATTCGTTGGACATGTACGTCAAGGTGAATGTGCGCCACGTCACGGTCAAATACTTCATCGACCCGGCGCTGTTCGATTCTGGCAGCGACGAGGCTGAATTCCGCACAGCCTTTGGCCAGACGCTCGTCGGCGCACGCTCTGTCGGCTTCGAGCCTTCAGTATTTCGCCGATTTCATGCATCCAAGGGGCGGGACGTGCTGGAGCTGTCGTTGTCCTGTGATTTCGGGTTCGAATTGGTTGTAGACCCGGCTCGTCAGCTGTTTCTTCGAAACGATTTGCAGACGCTCAGCTCCAGTGTGCTGCACACGCTTCGTGCGTGTGGATGACGGGCGCGGGAGCGCCTACGTGCCGGTGCAAATCAACCAGGCCACACAGCCGTTTGGATTGTCCCGCCGCAGAGCCCACCCCTTGCCACCCGTGCCCTTGCGGAATATGCACAGGACCAGCCTATTATGGGGGGAACTGATGGCCCAAGACGATCCCAGAACGCTGGTCTCGACCGACTGGCTCGCCCGGCATCTCAAGGATCCGGACCTGCGAATCCTTGATGCCAGCTGGCACATGCCGGACTCCGGGCGCGATGCCCGTGCCGATTTCGACGCCGCGCATATCCCCGGGGCGCGATTCTTCGATATCGAGGATATTTCCGACAGCCGTTCGGACCTGCCGCACATGGCACCGCCGATCGAGAAATTCATGTCCCGGCTGCGTGCCCTTGGCGTGGGTGACGGGCATCAGGTTGTGGTCTACGACACTGTCGGTCTGTTTTCGGCGGCGCGGGTCTGGTGGCTGTTCCGCCTGATGGGTCAGATCGACATCGCCGTGCTGGACGGCGGTTTCGCCAAATGGCAGGCCGAGGGCCGCGAGACCGAGGACATGCCCCCCGTGATCCGCGACCGCCACATGACCGTCCGGCGCCAGAACCACATGGTCAAGGACGTGACACAGGTGGCGGCCGCATCGAAGCTGGGCGATTACGAGATTCTCGATGCGCGTGGCCCCGCGAGGTTCCGCGGCGATTCGCCGGAACCGCGCCCGGGTCTGTGCGCCGGGCACATCCCCGGTTCCAGGAACGTGCATTACGCCACGCTGCTGAACGAGGACGGCACGATGAAGGACACCGACGCCCTGCGCGGCGTGTTCGAGGCATCGGGCGCCGACCTTTCGAAACCTGCGATCACCACCTGCGGATCGGGCGTCACCGCCGCGATCCTGTCGCTTGCGCTCGAGCGCATCGGCAAGACG
>JAGXGV010000164.1 GCA_024636635.1 Puniceibacterium sp. | reverse complement strand
GGGCGGGCCATCCCAACCCAAGGTCAAGAGCTTGAGCTACCAGGTGAGCCTTGCGATTGCGCTTTGCGAGGGCGAGATCACCAGCGTCAACCGCGTCTGGGCAGATGGTGTCGAAATGGCGGTGACAGACCTCAATATTCGGATCTACTCGGGCAGTGCCGATCAGCTTCCCGATCCCGGAATGGAGGCGGTCGAAGGTACCGGCCAGGTTCCGGCCTATCGCGGCACGGCCTATGTCATGCTCGAGGATCTGGCCCTGGGCCAGTTCGGCAACCGCATCCCGCAGTTCAATTTCGAAGTGACCCGGCCCGACCTGACCGATACGGGTGACGTGCCGCTGGCGATCCGGGGCGTCGCGATGATCCCGGGCACCGGAGAATATGCGCTTTCCACGACGCCGCAGTTCCTGCGGTACGGCAGCGGCGATTATGGGGTGCAGAACATCAACTCCCCGTCCGGGCAGCCGGATTTCAACACCTCTCTGACCATGCTCGGGGATGAACTGCCCAACTGCAAGGCGGTGTCTCTGGTCGTCAGCTGGTTCGGTTCTGATTTGCGCTGCGGACAGTGCGAGATCGTGCCGATGGTTGAACAGTCTGAATTCGATGCCAAGAACATGCCTTGGCGCGTTGCCGGGCTGGATCGTTCCACTGCGGCTCTGGTGCCTCGGGACGGCGGTCGTCCGGTCTATGGCGGCACGCCCGCCGACAGGTCCGTGATGGAAGCGATCCGACGCATGAACGGCGACGGACTCGCGGTCATGTACTATCCTTTCATCCTGATGGCGCAGCTTGAAGGTAACGCTCTTGCCGATCCCTACACGGAGGCGGACACTCAACCTGTCCTGCCGTGGCGCGGGCGCATCACGCTTGATGTGGCACCGGGCCGTGACGGCTCTGCTGACGGGACTGTCGGCGCCGCCGATGAAGTCTCGTCATTTTTCGGCACGGCCATGGCGGCGGATTTTGATATATCGGACACGTCCGTAGATTATTTCGGTCCCGACGAATGGTCTTACCGGCGTTTCATCCTGCATCAGGCCGCGCTTTGTGCGGCGGCGGGCGGGGTCGATTCCTTTTGCATCGGCTCGGAAATGCGGGGGCTGACCCAGATCCGCGACAACGCGGGCTTTCCAGCGGTTGCGGCGCTGCGCGCTCTTGCCACGGAGGTACGCACCCTTCTGGGGCCAGATGTCAAGTTGGGCTATGCCGCTGATTGGACAGAGTATTTCGGCCACCAACCACAGGATGGCAGCGGCGACGTTTATTTTCACCTCGACCCTTTGTGGAGCGACGACGAGATCGATTTCATCGGCATCGACAACTACATGCCGGTATCCGACTGGCGCGACGGCGACGCCCATGCCGATGCTGCGGCCGGGGCGATCTACAATCTGGACTACCTGCGCGCCAACGTGGCCGGTGGTGAAGGCTACGACTGGTATTATCCCTCACCCGAGGCGGAAGCGTCCCAGCGCCGCGTCCCGATCACGGATGGCGCCCATGGCGAACCTTGGGTGTTCCGCTACAAGGACATCCGCAACTGGTGGTCACAGGACCATCACGAACGCATCGGCGGCGTGCGTCAGGCACAGCCGACCGCCTGGAGACCGGGCTCCAAACCGATCTGGTTCACGGAACTGGGCTGCGCCGCGGTCGACAAAGGCACCAATCAACCCAACAAATTCCTCGACCCCAAATCTTCGGAATCCACGCTGCCGAAATTCTCCAACGGCCTGCGGGACGAATTGATCCAGCGCCAGTATCTACGCGCCGTGCATGGATACTGGAACGATTCGGCCAACAACCCGGTCTCGGAAATCTACGATGGCCCGATGATCGACATGGCGCGTGCCTTTGTCTGGGCCTGGGATGCGCGCCCGTTTCCGTGGTTCCCGAACAACGAAAACCTTTGGTCCGACGGGCCGAATTTTCGTCGTGGGCACTGGATCAATGGCCGCGTCTCGGCACGCACGCTTGCCTCGGTCGTGGGCGAGACCTGCGAACGGGCCGGGCTTTGCGCCTATGACACATCCCGGCTGTTCGGCTTCGTGCGCGGCTACAGCGTGCCGGGCGTCGCCGATGCGCGCCGCGCGTTGCAACCTTTGATGCTGGCCTATGGCTTTGATGCGGTGGAACGGGGTGGTGCACTGGAATTCAGGATGCGCAACGGTCTCTATCCCACCGTTCTGTCCCATGAAGATCTTGCCATATCGGACGAGATCGAAGGCGATCTTCAGGAAATCCGGGGTCCGTCGGTCGAGATGGCGGGACGGGTGCGGCTGCGCTTTGTGCAGGCCGACGGCGATCATCAGGTGGTGGCAGAGGAAACCGTTCTTCCCGACGACGTGACACATGCCGTTGCGGAAACCGACCTCGACCTCTCGCTGACCCGGGCCGAAGGGCGCCAGACCCTGGAACGCTGGCTGTCCGAGGCGCGTCTGGCGCGTGACACCCTGCGATTTGCCCTTCCACCGTCCCGGCTTGGGCTGGGGGCGGGGGATATCGTTTCGCTGCCTTCCCCGGCGGGGCGGACGCTGGCCCGGATCGACCGGGTGGAGGTCACGACACAGCAACTGATCGACGCGGTCCGGATCGATCCCGGCCTTTACGAGCCGTCGCAGTTCCCGGATGATGCGGTCCGTCAGCGCCCGTTCACTCCGGCTGGGCCGGTCTTGCCGGTCTTTCTCGACCTGCCCCTGTTGACCGGAGCGGAAGTGCCGCATGCGCCGCACATTGCGGTCTATGCGAAACCCTGGCCGGGCAGCGTGGCGATCTACGATTCCGCCACCGATGCGGATTATGCGTTGAACGAGGTCATTGCGGCCCGATCCACCCTTGGCACAACCGAAACACCTTTGTTCGCCGCTCCGTCGGGCCGACCCGACAGGGGGGCGGCGCTACAGGTCAGGCTGAAGTTCGGCACTTTTGAGACGATCAGCGATTCGGCCTTGCTGGCGGGGGGCAACCTCATGGCCATCGGGGATGGCACGCCCGGCAACTGGGAGTTGTTCCAGTTCCGCGACGCCGAGATGTTGGGGGCGGGAACCTGGCTCCTGTCGCATCGTCTGCGCGGGCAGGTCGGCAGCGACGGTCTTCAGCCCGAACTCTGGCCCGAAGGCTCGCGGGTTGTGCTGCTGAACGGGGTTCCGCAACAGATTGCGCTGGCGGCTGCCAACCGCAGGCTGGCCCGCCACTACCGCATCGGGCCGGCACTGCGTGCCTTTGACGATCCGACCTATGTCTACGAGGTGCAGGCGTTCGACGGCAACGGACTGCGTCCCTACAGCCCGGTGCATCTGACGGCGACCCGCGTGGGCGAAGGTCTCGAAGATCTTGCCGTCCGCTGGATCCGGCGCACCCGCATCGATGGTGACAGCTGGGACCTGAACGAGGTGCCGCTGGGCGAGGAAAGCGAACGCTATCTGATCCGCGTCCTTCAGTGCAACACCGTCCTGCGCGAGGCGCAGACCACCACCCCTGCCTGGGATTACGCGTCCGGGATGCAGGCCACGGATGCGATCATCGGCAGCTACCGCATCGCCGTATCACAGGTTTCGGCGCGTTTCGGTCCGGGTCCGTTCGGATATGTGCAGATTGCGTCATGAGACCGGTTCTGCACAGTGATCTGATCTTTGCTGCCCGGGCGCTGATGGCGCTTCCGTCTTGTGCCCGGGCAACGGCAGCCGACCACCTGATTGCCCGGGCCGATGCCGCCGACCGCTACCGGCGCCGGTTTGGCCGGGCCCATGCGGACTGGGGCAACGGCACCCTCATGGCTCTGGCGTGCAAGACAACCTTGCCGCCAGAGCCATCCCTGCGCGATCCTGCCTATACCGCTTGCCTTGCGGCGGTTCTTGCGGCACTTGCGGATCGGCGCGATGGCCCGCAACGACAGCAACCGACAGCTTGCCGGACATGTCATTCACCAGCGTGAAATCCGCCATCAAACCTTTGCGTTTTCCTGTCACGATCCTATCTGTTATATTCTCAGGGTCAAAGGAGAGACGCCATGGCTGAGACACGCACAAAAATCGCTGCCCTTGATCCGGTATGGGCCCGGATAATGCACGAGGCAGAAGATGCAGTCGCGTCCGAGCCGCTTCTGGGCGGGCTTGTCCATTATTCCGTCCTGCATCATCCCACGATCGAACGGGCGCTGGCCTATCGCACCTCGCTCAAGCTCGCGTCGGGCGAGATGTCCGAACAGATCCTTCGCGAAATCTGTGACGAGGCTTACCAGGCCGACCCTGAACTTGCGATGGCCGCGCGCGCGGACATCGTTGCGGTTTACGAACGTGACCCGGCCTGCCATCGGTTTCTCCAGCCCTTGCTGTTCTTCAAGGGCTTTCAGGCAATCCAGAGCTATCGTGTCGCCAACTGGTTGTGGCGCGAAGGTCGCCGCGACCTTGCCTACCTTTTCCAGATGCGCTGTTCCGAAGTTTTTGGTGTCGATATCCATCCCGCTGCCCGACTTGGGCGCGGCATCATGATCGACCACGCCCATTCCATCGTCATCGGCGAGACGGCTGTTGTGGGCGACAATGTCTCGATGCTTCATTCCGTCACGCTGGGCGGGACGGGCAAGGAAGAAGAGGATCGTCACCCCAAGATCGGGGACGGCGTGCTCATCGGCGCCGGCGCCAAGGTTCTGGGCAACATCCGGGTGGGAAACTGTTCCCGCATCGCCGCAGGGTCGGTCGTTCTGGAAGAGGTACCGCCCTGCAAGACCGTGGCCGGGGTTCCGGCCCGAATCGTCGGTGAAGCGGGCTGTGCGCAGCCTTCCGTCAGCATGGACCAGTTGCTGCGCGGCGACATCTAAGCCCCGTGGTCCGGTCTCAGGTCCGGCCCTCGCAGGCGTCCGGTCGCAGGCTCAGGCCAGCATGGTGACCGGATGTTCGAGGTTGTGAACGATCGCTGCCAGCAGTTGCGCGCCAAGCGCACCGTCAATGACCCTGTGATCGACGCCAAGCGTGACGGACATCACGGTCGCAACTTCGATCACGCCCGCATCGGACACCACAGGTTTGCGGATGCCCGCGCCGACAGCAAGGATCGCCGCCTGGGGCGGACTGATCACGGCATCAAAGCTTTCGACCCCGAACATGCCCAGGTTCGAAATGGCAAGGGTGCCCCCCTGACAGTCCTGCGGCGTCAGCTTGCGCGCACGGGCGCGTTCGGCAAGATCCTTCATCTCGCTCGACAAGCTCGACAGGCTCTTGGCCTCGGCGTCGCGCAGGACCGGAGCATAGACTCCCCCTTCGACCGCAACCGCCACCGCAATGTCAGACGCATGTTGACGCAAGATGCGGTCCCCGGCCCAGACGGCGTTGGCACAGGGTGTACTCCGGAGCGCGAGGGCGCATGCCCTGATGATGAAATCGGTCATCGAAAGCCTGATGTCGCGCTGCGCAAGGTGTTCGTTCATCTCCCCGCGCAGCGTGACAAGCCGGTCGATGCGGATGTCGCGGCGCAGATCGAACTGCGGGATGGTCTGGCGGGCCTGTACAAGACGGGTGGCGATGGCCCTCCGCATCCCGTCGATCGGAACGCCCGTGTGGGCACGGTCGGCGTGGGTCTGCGCAACGGTATCCGGTGACAAGACAGTTCCGGCGTCCGGCTCGATCACATCGGGCTCGGCAGTCGTCGACGGGCGTCCTGCTGCATCCGCCCTGTCGAGGTCCGCAAGAACAATGCGGCCTTGCGGTCCGCTGCCCCGGACCTGTGTCAGGTCGATTCCCCGATCCGCCGCAACGCGCCGCGCATGCGGAGAGACGAAGTTCCGCCCACCCCCAACACGCTCCGGTACGTCGCCGGACAGGGGCCGCGCCGCATCCGGGCGGACTGCAGATGCCCCCGCGCGCCCCTTCCGAACAGCGCCCCGGGGCGGGCGCGCGGCGTCCTGCTCAGCCAGCAGGGTGGCGATCGGGGTGTTGATCCTGACACCCGCCGTGCCTTCGGCAATCAGCAGGGCAGCAACGATGCCACCATCCGTCGTCTCGAACTCCATCGTTGCCTTGTCGGTCTCGATCTCGGCGATGACATCGCCGGCTTCGATGATATCGCCCTCCTTGACCAGCCATTTTGCCAGCTTGCCCTCCTCCATGGTCGGGGAAAGGGCGGGCATCAGGATCTCAACAGGCATGGGCACCCCCTCTGATCGGAACCGGACCGCGCAGGCACCGGCCTACCCGCGATGCGCAGGAAACGGCCGTCACCGGTAGCAGACCCTGTGCGCGGCGGCGACGACCTCTGCCGTGCTGACCAGCGCCAGCTTTTCCAGATTGGCGGCATAGGGCATCGGCACGTCCTTTCCGGTACAGTTGATGACGGGGGCATCAAGAAAGTCGAACGCCTCCTGCATCAGAACAGCCGAAATGTGGTTGCCGATGGCGCCCACCGGAAAGCTCTCCTCGATCGTGACGCAGCGGTTGGTCTTGCGTACCGAGGCGACGATACAAGCGGTGTCCATCGGGCGCAGGGTGCGAAGGTCGATGACCTCGGCTTCGATCCCGTCCAAGGCCAGCCGCTCGGCCGCGTCGAGCGCGTAGGTCATGCCGATGCCGAAACTGACCAGCGTCACGTCCGACCCTGCGCGCCAGATGCGCGCCTTGCCGAACGGGACGGTGAAATCATCCAGCACCGGCACGTCGAACGCGCGCCCATACAGGATCTCGTTTTCCAGAAATATCACCGGGTTGGGGTCGCGGATCGCGGATTTCAGCAGGCCCTTGGCGTCCGACGCCGAATAGGGCATGGCGACCTTCAGTCCGGGGATATGGGCATACCACGCCGCAAAATCCTGCGAATGTTGTGCCCCGACGCGGGCGGCGGCACCGTTCGGTCCACGAAACACCAGGGGCGCACCCATCTGGCCGCCAGAGATATACAGCGATTTGGCGGCGGAATTGACGATCTGGTCCATTGCCTGCATGGCAAAGTTGAAGGTCATGAACTCGACAATGGGGCGCAACCCGCCAAAAGCCGCCCCAACCGCAATGCCGGCGAATCCGTGTTCGGTGATCGGTGTGTCGATCACCCGCTTCGCGCCGAATTCATCAAGCAGGTTCTGGCTGATCTTGTAGGCGCCCTGATATTCGGCCACCTCCTCGCCCATCAGGAAAACTGTCTCGTCGCGGCGCATCTCTTCGGCCATGGCGTCGCGTAACGCCTCGCGCACGGTCTGCGACCTGAGCGTTGTGCCTTCGGGCCAGTCCGGGAACAGGGCGGCGGGGGCCACAGGCTCAGCGCCCGGGCGAACCGCATTCGGGTCCGCTGCGGCAGTCGATGGGGGCATCTGCGCGCCCGATGACGTGCTCCGACCCGCCCCGGCCACGGGTGCGAAGGTGGCAATGGGTGTGTGCACCTTGACCCCGGCCGTGCCTTCGGGGATCAGGATCCGTCCTATCACGCCCTCGTTCGCCGCCTCGAACTCCATTGTGGCCTTGTCGGTCTCGATCTCGGCCAGCACGTCGCCCGCGGCGATGCTGTCACCTTCCTTGACCAGCCATTTGGCCAGTGTGCCGTTCTCCATGGTGGGGGACAGGGCAGGCATGAGGATCTGCGTGGACATGGCGTGCTCCTCAAACCTGCATTTCGGCGGTGACGTCGGTCCAGAGCTCGTCCGGATCCGGCTCCGGGCTTTCGCGGGCAAATTCGGCGGCCGCGTTCACGATGCCCTTGATCTCTTTGTCGATGGCCTTGAGAGCGTCCTCGCCGACCTGTTTGCCGTTCAGCAGCATATCGCGGACAAGGTCGATGGGATCGCGTTCGGCGCGCATCTTCTGCACCTCTTCCCGGGTGCGGTACTTGGCCGGATCCGACATGGAATGGCCGCGATATCGGTAGGTCCTGACCTCGAGGATGTAGGGGCCCTTGCCCGCGCGGCAATGGGCGGTGGCCCTGTCACCGGCGGCCTTGACGGCCAGAACATCCATCCCGTCGATCTCTTCTCCCCGGATGCCAAAGGCTGTTCCACGTTCCCACAGGGACGGGGTGTGCGCCGCGCGCCGTGAATTGCTGCCCATGGCGAATTGATTGTTCTCGATCACGAAGATCAGCGGCAGATCCCACAGGGCCGCCATGGCATAGGTCTCGTAGACCTGGCCCTGATTGGCGGCGCCGTCGCCGAAATAGGCAAAGGTTACATGTTTGTTGCCCTTGTACCGGTCGGAAAAGGCAAGTCCGGCGCCGATCGGGACCTGGGCACCGACGATGCCGTGGCCGCCGTAAAAGTGCCGTTCCTTGGAAAACATGTGCATCGAGCCGCCCTTTCCCTTGGAATAGCCCCCCGCGCGACCTGTCAGTTCGGCCATTACCCCGCCGGGGTCCATGCCGCAGGCAAGCATGTGGCCATGATCCCGGTACGATGTGATGCGTTTGTCGCCCTCCGCCGCCGCGGCCTCGAGCCCGACCACCACAGCCTCCTGTCCGATGTAGAGATGGCAGAAGCCGCCGATCAGACCCATGCCGTAAAGCTGGCCGGCCTTTTCCTCGAACCGCCGGATCAGAAGCATGTTGCGGTAGTGCGCCATCAGTGCGTCGGGATGGACGTCGTCCGGTGCGGTGGTCTTGCGGATTGCCATGTGCAGGGTCCTCCCGGGATGCGACCAATGGTCTGGCTTTGAACGACTGTCAGCGTAAAACCCGGCGAGAGCCGAGTAAAGCGCCCACATCGTCGGTGTCCGCGAGGCCCAAAATTCTTTCAAAGAATTTTGCCCGGAAAATTTGTAATTTTCCGTACAATTTTTTTTACAAAAAAATTACACGGCCCCACCGTCCCGAGGCTTACCGGATGGTGATCTCGTCAGCCCGCATGACGCCCAGAACATCCCGCGCCTGCTGGTCCAGCAGGTCCAGGTCCAGAAAGTCGTCCGACAGCCGGGTGGTGAGGTTCTCCATGCGGTCCACCTCGGCCTGGACCTCCGTCAGTTCGTCGGCAAGGTGCTGGGATTCCACAGTGATTTCCGCACGACGGAAGACACCGTAATCGCCCTGCACGGCAGCAAAAGTGAAGTAAGCCCCCAGGCTGAGGGTGATGGCGAAGAAAACCAGTGCGCCAAGCGCCGGGGGGGTTCGAAGGATGCTCATGACCTTGCCTCTTGGATCCGCCTCTTGCGGGCGTGCCGGATCACCATGCCACAGTCACCGGGCCGTGGGAATCCCCGGACTGCCGACCTGTCCGCTATTCGTGTCCCGGGCGCCCCGGGGCCGCCGCCGTCACCGTCACCTCGCTGTGAACCCCCACATGCCCAGCACAGCCGATATGCAGGATCCTCAGCCCAGCGCTGCGACACCCGGCAGGGTCTTGCCCTCCATCCATTCGAGGAATGCCCCCCCGGCCATGGAAATGTAGGTGAAATCGCTTGCAGCACCGGCCTTGTTCAGGGCCGCCACCGTGTCGCCCCCGCCGGCAACCGAAACCAGCCTGCCTTCGCGCGACAGCCGCGCGGCATGGGCCGCGGCGGCATTTGTGGCCGCGTCAAAGGGGGCGATCTCGAACGCGCCCAAAGGGCCGTTCCAGATCAGCGTCTTCGCCCGCTCCAGCGCCAGACCCACATGGGCCACGCTGTCCGGCCCTGCGTCAAGGATCATCGCATCGGCCGGGCAATCTTCGGCCTTGACCACCTCGTGTGCGGCCCCCGCCTTGAATTCACGCGCAATCACCACATCGCGCGGCAAAAGGATCTCGCAGCCTTCTCTGGCGGCTTTCTCGGCGATCTCGCGCGCGGTCGTGGTCATGTCATGCTCGCACAAGGACTTGCCCACATCGAGACCCTGCGCGGCAAGAAAGGTGTTGGCCATGCCGCCGCCGATCACCAGGATGTCGACCTTTTCCACCAGATTTGAGAGCAGTTCGAGCTTTGTCGACACTTTTGCGCCTCCCACCACTGCCAGCACGGGGCGTTCGGGGTTGCCAAGCGCCTTTTCCAATGCCGACAGCTCCGCCTCCATGAGACGCCCCGCACAGGACGGCAACAGGCGCGCCAATGCCTCGGTCGAGGCATGGGCCCGATGCGCGGCGGAAAAGGCATCGTTGCAATAGATGTCGCCCAGTGTCGCCATGCCGGCCGCGAGATCGGGATCGTTGCGTTCCTCACCCGCGTGAAAACGCGTGTTTTCAAGCAGCAGGACCTGTCCGCGCCGGAGCGCGCCGACCGCGGCTTCGGCCGCCGGGCCCACGCAGTCCGCAGCAAAGACCACATCCACGCCAATGGCCGTTTCCAGCGCAGGCACAAGTTGCTGAAGGCTCATCCCGGGCACCACCTGGCCCTTGGGCCGACCGAAATGGGCCAGCAGGATCGGCATGCCCCCGGCGTCAAGAATGTCCTTGATGGTGGGCGCGATCCGTTCGATCCGGGTAGCATCCGTGACATGCCCATCCTCGACCGGGACGTTGATGTCGACGCGCACAAGCACCCTTTTGCCGTCCAGTTCCATCTGATCAAGTGTCTTACAGCGCATGGCACCCTCCTGAACTCTTTGGCCAGAGGTTTGACGGACAGGGCCTGCGAGGTCAATCCACCGTCTTGGCATTCGGGCGCGTCCGCATTACCTAGAACCAAAGCCAGAAGCCTAAGGAGCACCACAATGGCCGACATCAAAGACCCCGAGAACACCATCCTTCTGGAACTGAAGGACGGCACCGTTACGATCGAACTGCTACCCGACGTCGCGCCCAAACACGTCGAGCGGATGAAGACGCTGGCCCGCGCCGGTGCGTATGACAACGTCTGTTTCCACCGGGTAATCGATGGTTTCATGGCCCAGACCGGCGATGTGGCCAACGGCAACATGGAAAAAGATTTCAACCTGCGTGCCGCCGGGACCGGTGGATCCGATCATCCCGACGTGCCGGCCGAATTCTCGAAACTGCCGCATGAGCGCGGCACCATCGGAGCGGCGCGCAGCCAGAACCCGAATTCCGCCAATTCGCAGTTCTTCATCAATTTCAAGGACAACAGCTTTCTCAACGGGCAATACACGGTCTACGGTCGTGTGATCTCGGGGATGGAACATGTGGATGCGATCGCCAAGGGCGAGCCGCCGACCAATCCCGACCGCATGATTTCGGTCAAGGTGGCAGCCGATGCGTGAACTGGCCCTTGTCCTGACAATGATGGCAGGCCCCACACTGGCCACCGGACTCGAGATCGACGTGGCCGGAGAGGCCAACGGCACGATCACCCTGGACCTGTTCGAAGATGTGGCGCCCGACCACGTGGCACAGATCACCACGCTGGCCGAACAGGGCGCCTATGACGGTGTTGCCTTCCACCGTGTGATTGACGGCTTCATGGCGCAGACCGGCGATGTTGAGTTCGGCAAGGCGGGCGCCGACGCGGGCAGGGCCGGTATGGGCGGGTCGGACCTGCCGGATATCGGAGCCGAATTCTCCGACATTCCGTTCGAACGCGGCGTGGTCGGCATGGCGCGTTCGCAGAGCCCGGATTCGGCCAATTCGCAGTTCTTCATCATGTTCGCGCCGGGCGATTTCCTGAACGGTCAGTATACGGTGGTGGGAGAAGTCACCGACGGCATGGAGGTGGTCGATGCCATCCAGCGCGGCACCGGCGCGAACGGTGCCGTTGTGGGCGAGCCGGACCGCATGACAGCGGTCCGTGTGATCGAATAGTTCGATATCTGTGACATGGCGCGATGGGGGCTCTGCCCCCGTCGCCCTTCGGGCGACTCCCCCGGGATATTTGAAACCCCGAGAATCGGCCCGTTCCCGTACTGACACTACTGCAGGCGGTCGTGCAGCGCCCTTGCAAGCCCGCGCGCTTGGCGCGGCGAACAAGCCAACGCCGCAGGTCGACCCCTGGTCGCGGGCGATGGCAGGCCGCGGGTGATGGCAGGCCGCCGCCGCCCGCCACCAGGGGTCACTCCGCCAGTCTGACCAGTGCGTGACGCTTTTTGCCGGCGCTCAGCTTGACCGGTTCCCGCAGCGCACCGGCATCCAGCATCAGCGCCGCATCCGTCAGCGGGGCATCGTCCAGCCGGGCGCCGTTTTCGGCGATCAGGCGCTTTGCCTCCTTGCCGGATCTGGCTAGGCCCGCCCGCACCAGAACCTGCACGATCGAGATGCCGCCGGACACTTCGGCTGCGCTCAGCTCGAGTGTCGGCAGGTCGTCGCCGGTGCCGCCATGCTCGAACACCTCGCGCGCCGTCGCCTCGGCGGTGACTGCCGCCGCAACGCCGTGGCACAGCGAGGTCACCGCATTGGCCAGCACGATCTTTGACTCGTTGATTTCGGCCCCTTCCAGCGCGCCAAGGCGGTTACATTCGTCCACCGGGATCTCGGTATAGAGCTTGAGGAACCGGCCCACATCCGCATCGGTGCTGTTGCGCCAGAATTGCCAGAATTCATACGGGGACAGCATGTCGGCATTCAGCCACATGGCGCCCCCCGCGCTCTTGCCCATCTTGCGACCGTCGCTTGTGGTCAGCAAAGGCGAGGTCAGGCCATAGATTTCGTGATCCAGAACCCGGCGCGTCAGGTCGATGCCGTTGATGATATTGCCCCACTGGTCGCTGCCGCCCATCTGCAACACACAGCCATAGCGGCGGTTCAGCTCAAGGAAATCATAGGCTTGCAGGATCATGTAG
>JAGXGV010000163.1 GCA_024636635.1 Puniceibacterium sp. | reverse complement strand
TCGTCGGCAGCGTCAGATGTGTATAAGAGACAGGGCAATCTGCGCGATCAGCACCCGCGTTTCCACACGATCCTCGTCATTGAGCGCCCGGTCATAGCGGGCCTGACGTTCGCGCAAGGTCGCTTCCAGGCCAAGCCGCTCCAGTATAAGCTCGCGGTCGTCGAAAGTGGCAAGTATCTGGCCCTCGTGCACCCGGTCTCCCGCGCGCACGAACTGCGCCTCGATCAGGCCATCAAACGGCGCGACAAGCGTGCGCTCGATCTTGCCCTCCAGTGTCGCCGGGGCAGAGATGGTGAACTGACCCGTCGATACGGAAAAAAAGGCGACAAGCGCCGCGAAGATCACGGTGGCCAGCTTGCGCCCGAAATATCGCTGACCGAGCAGGCGCCGGGTCTGACGCACCAGCGTTTCCCAGATCTTGGCAAATATCACGCGATCATTGCGGCGCTTTTCGTCAAGGATCGGGCCCAGCATGGCACAGACCGCATCCACCAACATGATCGTATCCGCTTCAAAGGGACGATCGAGAGGGCGTTGCAGGGTAACCGCCCCCAGCATGTCATTGCCCCGGTGCAAAGGAACGGTCAGCAAGGCAACCCCGCCGAGCGCGTCCGACAGCGCGCCGTGGAAATGGGTCACGCGATAATCGTCATCCTTCCGCGCAGGCCAGACAACCAGTGCGGCCTGATCAAGCGCTTCGTCCATGGCGTGGCCAATCCGGCGCACGAGATCCATCCGCTTGCCGAATTGCGCGGAATGCGACAGGGCCTGCACCCGCGCGCCCGACCGCCCCGGGCGCATCCCGACGGCCACCTGATCGCAATCAAGCCTTGTCGCCAGATCGCTCACCACCGCGAGACAGGCCGCCCCATAGCCCTCCCGCTCAAGCGTCTCGGCGACGAGGTCGAACGCGACACCCGTCCGGTCGAGCACAGCAGCACCCTCGGCATCGCGTTCCTTGCGGATCGTCGCCTCGAGCCATCCTATGCCCCAGCGGAGCAGGCCAAGGTTTTGCGCCTTGGCAGAGCCTTCATCAAAGACGGCTCCCACGGCGCCGAGACAAGCGCCATCGACCAGGATCGGGCGCGCGGCGACACGGGTCGGGCCACCCTTCGCCCCGGCATCGGTCACGCCGCGCCCTTCTGCGATGGCGGCGTCAACGGCCCGCGCCATCGCAGAACCGATGCCGGATCCCTCCGGCCAAAGCGCGATGGGGGCGAAACCGCCCCCCTCCTGTGCCAGCACGACCACGCCGCCCGTGCATCCGGGCATGTAGCGCGTCATCAGGCCCAACCAGGCCAGCGCACGCGCCTCTTTGTCAGCGGCGCCGTCGAACGCCCGCCACAGCGCCATCTCCAACACGGAGACGCGCGGCTCTTCCCCGTCGCCGGGCTTGTTTTGATTGATATCGACGTCGCTCAATGTCTCAATGGTCCTTCCGGCGGCACCTGCCTGCTTGTTATCGTCCCGTGCGGTTGCGATCCAGAACGCTCCAGTCAACGCCGCGCCCCATGGTCGCGATTTGCGGCGCGGGGGCCACCGCTTTCTGTGCGAGTTGGCTCAGCAGCGCATGATCAGCCAGGTCCACGAGTGTACCATCGTCCGCTTCCACCAACAGCGAACCGCTGTCCTGCGGTTCCGTCTGCAAGGAAAGTCCCGACACCTCGATGGGTTGCGGCATCGCGGAAAGCGTGTCGTCCACCGTGGCCGACAGATCTATCACGCTGCCGCTGGTGGCCACCTGCTCCGTGGTCGGCACCGTGGCTTTCGCACCCTGCGGATTGTTCCCCGGTGTGTCGCCCTCGTTCGGCTGGCCCTTCTGATCGCCCCAATCGGTATCCCGCTGAGTGACAAGACCGATCTCGCCGAAGGGTTCGCCGTTGCGGGCGGTATCGCTGCCGGTATCCGCCGCACGGGTCGGGTCGGCCCCGTCGCCTTCGGCAACGGCATAGAGATAGGCCTCGATCCCAGGGCTGGCGTTCCGGATGATCGTCGGACGACCGAACGCAGCCTGGGGCACGTTGTACGTGTTGTACTCCCCATTCCAGTCGATCAGCCGGTCACCCTTGGTATTGGCAAGCAGCACGTCGCGCCCCGCCCCCCCGAACACGAGATCATAGTTCTGTGGCTCTTCCGCGTCGGTGACGAGGTTCAGCCCGCCCTGGGTGTCGAGATCGTCGTCGGCGTTGAGCAGATCGTCCCCGAACCCGCCCCAGAGGTGGTCGGACCCGGTGCCACCCACGATCCAGTCGTTGCCAAGATCGCCGAAGATCACATCGTTCCCATCCATCAGCACCAGCGCGCCGGAGGGCGTGCCGCTGCCGTCGATCCGGATCGTGACCAGTGCCCGGTCGCTGTCACCATCGGCATCCGCAATGGTGTAGCCGAAGCTGAGGCTGTCGCTCTGTCCCTCGCCGAGTTCGGCAAAGTCCCCGGGCAGTCTGCTCAGCGTGATCGACCCGGTTGCATCGACCCGAAGGACAACGCTTCGGAATCCGTCTGTCATCAGCGACAGTCCGGCCCCGATGGGCAGATCCACACCATCCAGATCGATGCCGGTGACGCGGGTCACCCCGTTTCCGGCCAGATCGTTCATCAGCAACGAAGCCATGAGAACCGGATCGGCGGCGTTGATGACATAGGCGTCGTCAACCGCATCGGGTGCGCGGTCAAATGTCCCGTCACCGCTGACCGTGACTTGCACCGTGGCCGTCGACAGATCGCCATCCTGGTCGCGGATGGCGTATTCGAAGGTCACCCGATCACTGTCGCTCGCCGTCAGATCCGCAAAGTCAGCAGGCACGCCGGACAGGGTCATCTGGCCATCGACGGTAACGGTCAGTGTCATTTCACGGCCGCCATCGGTCACGACGGTCGTGGGCATGTCGGGAATGGTCGTCGTCCCGCCAAAGGCAACGCTCACCACGCGAAGCAGACCATCCCCTGACAGATCGTTGATCATCACGTTCGCGCCGAGGGACGGGGTTTCCTTGAAGAGCGTATAGCTGTCATCGACGGCCACCGGCACACGGTTTCCGACCGCGCCCGGAACGATGGTGATCACCACCGATGCGGTGGAACTATCGCCGTCCGCATCCTCGACCGTATAGTCGAGCGTCAGCCGGTCCGTTTCACCCGCTGCCAGGTCCGCGAAATCCGCCGGATCGCCGTCGAACACCAATTGGCCCAATGCCGTCACAGAGACCGTGGCATCGCGCCCGCCCTGGGTTGTCACGGTGGCACTCTGCCCGGCAAGCAGATCGACCCCCGCAAGGCGCAGCCCCGTCACCCGCAGCGCGCCGTCACCGGGCACGTCGTTCAGGGTGACGTCCGCGTAGAGATCCGGCGCACTTGCAGACAGCGTATAACCATCGTCGATGGCCACCGGCAGCAGGTTGTTCGTATCATCCGGTATGCCGGTGACGCGCACCGTGACGGTCGCCGTCTCCGACGGCACGGGCGGCAACGGCGGAATGTCAAAGACCGGTGCCAGCAGCTTGAGCGAACCCGCGCGCCTTCCATCCTCGGCACCGACACTCGTGACACGCAACCCGAAAGACTGCATCCCGAGCGTATCGAGCGTGATCGGAGCATCCGAATGCGACAACGTGAAGCTGACGGACTGAAGGTCGTCCAGGGCGATGCCCTGGGTTCCCAGTTCGACTGCGGCATCGAAAGCCTCCGAGCGCTTGACCGCACCCTGCATGTTGGCCCCGTTGCCGAGATCCATGACATTGCCCGCATCGAACAGCGTACCGGTAACGTCGGCGCCCTCCACCCGCAGGCCCGCCAGCATGCCTGCGTCTGCGAAACGGAAGAACAGCCCCCGCAGATCGCCCGTCGCAGAGCCCTCCAGCACGTCGATCTGCCAAAGCAGCGTGCCTTCGCGTTCGGTCACGGTGATCGATGCGGCAAAGCCCCTGCGATCGTCCAGAGTGGTGGTGATGCTGCGCGCCGGTGCAGGTATGGTGCCCGGCTCGAGGGTGTAGGTAAAGGTCGTTTCTCGCGTCTCGCCCTCGGCCAGATCGTCGAAATCTCCGGCTGCGTCAAAATCGAAACTGCCGTCGATGCCGATGACCGTCCGGCCGCCGGTCGACCCTGTCACGACACTGCCGACTGCGCCGGTATCGCCATTCACCGCCGTGACGATGCCATCAGCGTCCGGCACGCTGTCATTGTCGAGCAGATAGGCGTCTACGTCGCCTGCCGTCTCGTCCGATCGCACATCGACAAGGTCGTCGCCGACCGCAAGATCGCCATCGGCAGGCCCGGTCGGAACAAGTTCGGGTTCAGGCACGGCCACAGGCATTGGTTCTGAGGTCGGGACCGATTCCAAAGACACGCTCGCGGACATGAACATTTCGCTTCCGACGGAAAGCGCGATCGGGCTCACCGTGGTGCCGGTGCTGAAGTTGAGGAAGAACCCGTCGATCCGGCGCAGCGGATTGTCAGGATCGAAATCGGCGAACTCCTCCGTCACCGCGTCATAGCGCAGGATATCCTCCGGCATGATCGGACGCGCAAAGAACATCGGCAACGGCGCCGCGCCTGACAGGCCATCATCGCCCGCGCCACCATGAATCGAATCGTCGCCAAGCCCGCCATAGACCACGTCGTCCGAGAACGACACGTCATCGCGGAAGGTCAGATCAGCGGAATTCGCGTGCAGATCGAAGGGCGTCAGATCGACCGTCTTTTTCAGTCGGCCCTCGACATTGATCACAGTGGAGAGCGCCGGGCCGGGCGCCGTGACCGTGAGGTTCAGTTCACTTGCGTCCAGCCCTGCGATGCCGTTGATCAGCTCACCTTCAGTGGTGTTGCGCCCGGTAAAGATCCGCCCGTCATCGCCAAGGATCCCATCCATCCCGGTGCCACCGGAAATCCAGTCATGGCCCCAGCCACCGATGATGTCATCGTCGCCGCCATCCCCGAACATACGGTCGTTCCCGGCCATGCCATGCAGGCTGTCGTCACCGTCGCCGCCGTGGATCTCGTCATCATTTGCAATGTCGCTGTTGGCCGCGGCATCAAAGTCGGGTCCGCCGGGGGTGTAGTCAAGCTCGGTCACCGCGCGGGCAATGATGGCGCGCGCCCCTTCGGCCGCATGAATGTCGTGGGCAAAGCCCAGCAGCCCGCCAGCGATCACCCCGCCCGGCGCAACAGCACCCTCGGTGCCGCTCATGCCGATCAGCCGCACGATATCGCCGTTATCGCCCAGTATCACATCGGCGTCGCGGCGATGACCTTCGGTCGCGGCATTGAGCCCGATCCTGGTCCCGTCCCCGCCAAAGAGATAGTCCGCATCGTCGGGGCGCATTTCGGCTGAGGACAGGCCGAAGAGCTGCGAGGAGCCGCCGATGATGTCGTCCTGACCCAGACCGCCGAACACGACATCCGCACCGCCACCCGCTTCGATGTAATCGTCGCCATCGGTTTCAGGGTTGCCGTGCACCGCAGTCGAAAGGATCAGCATACCAACGGCCGGTGCGCTGTACTCGGGTGAAATCTGCAAGGTGCCGCTCGTGGTGCGCAGCGCGCCGGCCTGCCCCAGCGCTGCCAGAATATCGCCTGTCCGCGCCGTCACGACGTCGAGACCCGCAATCAGTACAGCACCATCCCCCTGGATCGTATCGTCGCCCAACTGGCCAAAGATTTGGTCGTCCTCGGAACCGCCCGCGATATAGTCGCCGCCGAAATCATTGCCATCTGCGGCTTCGATCTGCGCGTCATGGCCCAGATCCTCGACCCGCCAGAGCGTCCACCAGGCGGCCGCCGTGCCATCGGGGTTGGTATAGCTGCCGGGGGTCCCTGAAAGCAGCGCATCGCCGCTCGTCCCGTCAAGGTCGCCGCGGGCGTAGATCCGCGTCCCTTCGAGGGTCTGAAACCGCGGTGACAGAGCGCGACCATCAAAGGTAAGCGCCGAATTGTCCCCGAAGATCAGATCGTTGTCAGCCCCGCCATCAAGCACGTCGGAATCCGCGCCACCGATCAACAGGTCATCGCCCGCATCGCCGAAGATGATGTCGGAACCGCCCTCTGCGACCGAAAGCGTGCGGATCCGTTCTGCCCGCGCAGAACTGCCGGAGATCATCACGTTGTCGCCGACGATGAGATCCTCACCTGCGCCACCGCTCATGATGTCGCCGTGCGTGAGAAGCGTACCGGGGGTTACCGTGCGCCCGTCCACCCCGTCGCTGTCCACGCCACCGATCAGAATGTCGTTGTCCGCGCCGCCCGCCATCCGGTCGCTTGCGCCGGTCTGATCGGCGGGTTCGGTGCTGCGGATCGTGAATGCCCCCGCGCCTGTCAGCGCATCGGTCAACCCGTGGATCCATGTCACGCTGCGCCCGTCGGTGACCGACAGATCACCCTGATCACCGATCAGGATGTCACGGTCAGAGGCCACACGCGCCAGCCCTTCCTCGGTATCGCCATAAATCAGATCGCTGCCCGCACCACCCAGAAGAACATCGTCGCCCAGCTCACCAGAGAGCGTATCCGCCCCGCCCAGACCGAACGACATGCCGTCGTTGCCGATGACTTCGGGACGGTAATCAAAGATCCGCGAAACGGCCTGAACGGTCGGCGTGACCCGGTCGCCCGGCCCGCCGCCGCCAAGACGCACCAACCCGTCGCCAAAGATCACACGACCCTCGTCACCGAAAAGGATATCCTCGGCGAGGCCACCGGTCAGACGGTCGTCACCAAAGCCACCGAATATCACAAGCGGCAGCGTGCTGGCCGCACGACCGGCCACGGCTCCATTGGCAGTGTCATGCCCCGCCTGCAGATTGAGCGCGAGGAAGCCGTCGGTTTCCGCATCCAGCGACAGAAACGCCACATCGTCGCCGGAGCCTGTATTGATCTGCGTGATCGTCCAGACACCCTCGGTCCGGTAGGTCGAGCTTATGTCCAGCACGTCATTGCCTTTGCCGGTCCAGAGCACGATGCCGTCACCGAAATCGCCATCCGCCCCATAGCTGATGGTGCCCTGCGCAAGGCCGCTCACGCTGAGCCCACCCGAGGGCGCGTCACTCACGACAACGTCGGTATCCGCGGCTGTCGCGGCCTCGTCGCTGATCAGCAGACGGTGTCGGCCAAGGCCCGCGTCAAAGCGCAGATCGCCGCCGATGCCATCAAGCGTGCCAGAGAGGAAGTCCAGATCCGTAACGCCGTCTGCATCCAGATCCATGGCCACCAGATCGTGGTCGAGATCGGCGTTCGACGAGACGAATATCCGCTCATCGCCCACGCCGGTGAGGATATGCGTCTGCGCCGTTGTGCCCTGTACGTTGATAATATCCGTGCCCGAGCCGGTCCGGATCTCAAGCGCCTCGATCCCGCGGTAATCGATCCCGTCAGCTCGGCTTTGCACCCGGATGTCGGCGCTGCCCGTCTGGTCCGTCACGCGCAGCAGCCCGATGCGCACGTCACCGTCGCGCACGTTGCGAAGGGTGCCATCGAAGCCGATGGTATAGGCCAGACCATCGGTGCCTTCAGTCCGGGTACCGGTGATGTCGTCGGCGAACCGGCTGCCAAGCGCTGCGCGCTGCAGGGCGTTGGCCATCTCTTCTGCGCTGGCGCCGAGGCGGATGGTGTCGGTGCGTACGCTCTGCGTGGTGCCATCGCCAAAGACCACATCGAAGGCGAGTGCGAAACTGCCACCGTCGCCGGTTACGGAAATCACCTGCCGGGCGTCACTGACCCGTGCCTCGCTGCCCTGGCGCAAGGTCGTGGCCAATACGTCGGCGCTGCCGCGCGTCACCAGCTCGGTCACATCCTCGCCGGCAAGCGGCCCGATGAACCGCACGGTATAGTGGCTTCCCGCGACGATCTCGGACAACTCGATGTTGACCTGCGGCGCAGAGGGGAGCGGAGGAGCGGACGCATCAAACAGCCCGACCTCGCGCAGCGCGCCGCGCAGCGCGGTCAGCAGATCGCCTTCACCCAGGTTGATCGCATCGCTGGTGCGTGTGCCGAAGGACAGGAACAATGTGCCGCTGTCGCCAAAGAACCGCAGCTCCTGAATCTCGGCGGTCGAGACATCCGGCGCCCCGGCGCTGCGCATGTCGACCGACAGTCGCGCAGTTGCACCGGCGGGGGCTGTCGTGCCGTCACCGTGGATCGGCGCACTGAGCGAGACATCCTCGGCCTCGATCATCGGCACCTGCGTATTGGCCAGAAGGCCCTGGAAGCGGAGCACGTAGATCGACCCGTCGTTTCCACCCTCACCCGGCGCGCCGCTGTCATCCGACGCCAGCGCCATCCGTGTCACGTCCACATCGCCAAGCGCGATGCCGGAAAGCGCCTCAAGCGCCGCGCGCACCTCGGCTGCGGAAGCGTCATGCGCCAGCTCTTGCGTGACCTCACCGGCAAAGGACAGCCGGAAAGTGCCGCCAGAAGCGTCGACCGTCACGGACTGGACCGCGTTGATGGTCTGCATGCCAAGCCCGGTGATCGCACTGCGGGTCACGCGCAGACGCTCGTCCGCCGCCTCGCCGGTGTCGTCGACGATCAAGACGTCATCGGTTTCGGGTGCCGTCAACGCGCGATCACCGGGCGTGTCGGTCAGTACGATCAACTCGGGCAGATCCTCGGCCGTCAGCGCGATATCATAGACCAGACCGTTGCGGCGGACTTCGACATCGGCGCCAGCCAGCCCGGGCAGGGCCGCCAGCGCGTCACGCAGTGCTCCCGCCGTTGGCGGCGTGCCGTCCTGTGCAAATGAAATCGGCCCGGTCACGTCATCGCCGAGCGCCAGTCTGAAGCTGCCCGAAACGGCATTGAGCGTCAGACGCTGCAACTCCGCCGCGCCATTGGCGCCGTCGCGCAATGTCTCGAGCACCGCTCGGTCGGGATCGCCCGTGACGGTCAACAATCCGCGGATCGGATCGATCACCCCCTGGCGCAGCGCCGTCGCATCGCGCTGCGCAACCTCGATCCGGTCGGATCCGGTGCCGCCTTGAACGTGTGTGTGCCCCTCGGTCGCAAAGATATCCACGCGGTCGTCGCCCGCGCCCGCATCGATGTTGACCTCGCCCGCATTGGTATCGCGCACCACGAGGCTGTCATTGCCCGCGCCCAGGCGCAGCGACAGCCCTTCGAGCCGGTCGAACCCGATGCCACCGGCAAGATAGGCGTCGCCAATGCGTTGCGCAGGCCCCATGCTAAAGCCCGTCAGCCGGGTCGCCGTCAACGTGCCGCGCTGGTCGCGCATGGCATCGGCGTCACTTGCAAAAAGACGGTCGATCTGTTCGGCCTCATCGACGAAGTAATTCGCCGAAAGCGTCGTGATCGCATAGCCTGCACCCGTCACCACACCGTCGAAGCCATTGTTCAACGTCAGCCGCACGGCATCGCCCTCGCGCACCGCTTCGGTGATCAGGCGGAATCGTCCCAGCCCGTCGGCGGCACTATCAAGCAGGCTGATGGTGCGCCCCACAAGCGCCTCAAGCTGGGCGTCGGGGTCAGTCAGCGCCAGCACAGCCTGTCCCAGTCCGTCGGCGGGCACCGTGATCTGCGCACCCTCTGCGGCGATGATCTCTCCATCCGTGTCGGGCGCATCCGTTTCCCCGCGCACCAGCACGGGCTGTATCAGCCCCGCGAATGAGCCGTTGCCCCCCGCGCCATCGATGAACAGGGGACCGCGAATCGCGCTCAGGGTTTCAGGCCGTTGGGCAAAGACCTTGGTATCGCCGCCATCGATACTGGCGTCCGACAGGGCCCTCAGGACCACGGTCGCACCCGTGGTCCAGGTTTCGGAGGTGAAGCTGATCAGCAGATCACCGTTGTCGGCGATCGTCTGGCCCTCCTGCGCCACGAAACCGACCTGCGGCTGCAACGCGGCCAGCGGTCCATTCGTCGTGCGCGTCTCGGGGCCCGCGATGCGGACCGTAACGGTCTCACCCTCGGCAGGTTCGGCGCTAAGGCGCACGAGATAGCTGGCGGTGATGTCGGCACGGTTCTCGACCAGCGTCGGCGCGCCGCCGATGGTGTCGATCAATACACCGGGCGCATCGCTGTCGCCGATGCGGAAAGTCACGTCTTCGACACGAAGCCCGTCATAACCTGCGCGTTCGACATCATAGACCACGCGGAACAGCCCACCCAGTTCGCGCGGGTTGCCGTCGGCGTCGGTGAAGGTCAGCACATTGCCGAAGATGGTGAAATCGCCCACACTGAAGGTTTCGCTGACGCTCGCGCCCTCTACGTCAACGTATTCGCGTACAACCTCGATGTTGTTCCGGTCGTCCACTTCGGCAGAGGTCGCCAACGTGATCAACGTACTGCCATCGGCGCGGATCAGGCTGCCGGTGAGGGATTCAAAGACGACAACGAAGCTCGTGCCGTTGCGCAGCACATTCAGCGACAGGCCCGCCTGTTTGATCGAGTCCAGAGAGCGCAGCGCATCGGCCACAGCTTCTGCTGAAGCATCGAACGACAGCCCCGCCGTGCGGGCACCCTCGAAGGACAACCGGAAGGTGCCGCCCACCGCCGCCGGATCCATCTCGATGATGTGATTGAAACCGCTGGCCGAGCGGGTCACGCCGATCCCGCCGCCATTGACGCGCACGTCCTGGGACAACGAAATCGTGTAGGAAACACTGCCCGAGGATTCGACCGTTACGTCTCCGCGAAGCGGATCTTCCACGGTGGCGGTCGCGTCTTCATCCGGGTTCAGCAGAAAGGCGTCGAATGCCGCTACGGGCACGGTTGTATCACTGGTGCTGGTGACACGATGCGAGACGATGGCGAATTGCGTGCCCTCGATCTGGCCATCCGCCGGAGCGATGGCGCGCACGAGAATCTCTTCGGCCCATGAATTCGCATCGAAATCGACGGAAACCGTGCCTGCGGCCGCGTCAACCGACAACCGCTCGGGGTCAAGCGCACTGCCATCCGCCGCAGTCAGCGACAGGGTGATCTGGCGAAGGTCCAGATCGTCGGCACGGACCTGCAGCGTGACGGTCACCGTGGCGTCTCCGACAGGCTGTCGGCCGAGGCTCAGGAGATACCCATCGCCCGCGCCCTGCCCCTCGAACACATCAAGCTGCGCACCGGTATCGGCGGCAGGCCGGATGTTGACCACGGCGCGGTCGTTGTCCTGCACCTTGGCCGTGACAAAGGGCAGCTTGACCCCGTCGTAGCCGGTGATGGCAAAAACTGAACTCGCGTCGATCGCGGTGCCGAAGGCCCGCGCAACCGTGAGGCCCGTGGCGTCCGAGGCGACGATGATCGTCCCCTGCCCGGTGCCAGCCCCCGCGACGATGCGCAGCTCGCGCCCGACAAGGGTTTCGTCGGCGGGCAGCACGCCCGCTTCGACGGTGATACTGCGTTGCGCGGTATCGGTGACGACCAGATCGGCAAAGGCAAAGCCTTCTACCGTCAGCACATCACCCGCGCCCGGTCCGTCAAAGATCGTGTAGGTGGTGACCGTCCCCGCGGCGTCGAAATCGAAAGGCGCAGCCCCCGTCAACGTGATGACATCGCGGGTCGAGGACGCAATGGTGCTTTCGAAGCTGGTCACAGCCCCTACCGCATTGGTCTGGGTCAGCACGATACGCTTGCCCGCAAGGACCGGCGCGAGCGAAACATCGCCCACCAACGTGAGGTTGGTATTGGCATCCGTAAAGCTGTCGTTACGGATGTCCACCACATTGCCGCGCAGGGAATCGGACAGGATGATCTGCCAGCTGCTGTTCTCGCTCAGCAGCGCGTCGGCGGGCCTGTCGAAGCTCAGCGTGGCCACGCCAGCAGCGGTCACGCCGGCGCGGACGATGGTCCGGATCGTGCCTTCGCCATCGCCGACGGTCACGATGAACCGCGCGCCGACCAGCGTCAGCGCCTCATCCGCGAGCGCGGCATCCGTCAGGGTAATCGTCGATGTCCCCTCTGGGCCCGCTGCCACGGGTTCGATGCCACGGCCTGTGACGGTGCCCGCACTCGTCACCGTATGACTGACGTCAACAAACCGCCCGCCCTCGGCGACACCGTCATCAATCGCGCGGACAAAGACGGTCTGCGCCACGTCCCAATTGTCAGGTGTGAAGGTCAGCGTCAGCGTCTCGCCATAGGCCGCTTCGCTGTCGGCTCCGGCCACCTGCACACCCGCGCTGCCGCCCGCGGCCTCGTTCAAGGTGGGCCGCGACGGGTTGACGCTGACAGAGACATTGCGCGTGGGCCGCTTGGTCAGCACGACATGGTACTGCGCGGGCGAACGCCCCTCGCCCACGAGGATCGCTCCTGCGGGCCCAAGTCCCAAAAGAGCGACAGCAGGCAGGTCGGCGTCAGCGATATTCGCCACCAGTCCCTCGACCGGGATACCATCGTAGCGACCTGGGCCCGAAACGGTCCGCGACTCGACACTGTGCACAACAAGCCCGTCGTGCCCGCGCAGGTCGTTCGCCACCACCGCTGGCGCGTCCTCACCCGTGAAGAAACTGTCGGAACCAAGCCCGCCCCGCAGGTTCGTCGCCACGCCCGCCTGCGTGCCCAACACGAAGAAACGGTCATCGCCTTCGGCGGCGTCAATCTCGAGGTTCTCGATCTCGGTAAAGATCGCCTCACGCCCGGCGCCGAACACGCCGGTGTCGGTCACCACGAAATCATCGGCGAATTCCGTGCCGATCACCACGACCCGGTCAAACCCGTCGCCGCCATTGATCTGCACCGGCGCATTGACGGCGTATTGCACGAAATCCGCACCTGCGCCGGCGGTGATTTCGGTCCGCTCGCGCAGCGGATCCTCACTGCCGACCAACGCAAAACTGCGCACGATAAAGAAATCATCACCGTCGCCGCCCCGCAGCGACAAAGGCGCGCGGTTGCTGAGCACGTCAAAGGAATCATTGCCCGCGCCGCCATCGATCAACATGGAAAAGTTGACCCCGTCAGACAGGAAACCCTTGGTTGTCTCGCGCGTCTCGAACCGCTCGTCGGGCGCAAGACCGGTGAATTCAGTGTTACGCGCGGTGCGGAACAGTTGCCCGATCTGGAATGAATCGTCGCCAAGCCCACCCGAGATCTGCATCTTCGCCGCGGTGCCGTCAGAGATCACTTCGTCATTACCCGACAGCAGGTTCAACGTGACAGCCGCATCGAATCCGGCGTCATAGCCGATACGTTCCACAGAAGAATTCTGTGCGAAGGGCTGGTCAGGCGTCGTCGAATTGTAAAGTAACATGAAGCCCGCAGGCCGCTCCGCCGCCGTGAAGGCACGCATCAGGATATGGTCATCGCCTGTCGTCGCCGTCACGGTCAGCCGGTCGCCGCCCGCGCCCAGCAGGCTTTCCACGGAACTGTCGGTCGCGTCGATACGCGCGTTTCCGGCACCGGTGAGGTTGATCTCGATGTTGTCGGACCCGCCCTGCCCGTCAAGACGGATTGGTCCGGTCAGCGGGTTGGCGCCCGCCTCTACCGTGGGAAAGCCGGAACGGCGGTTCACGATCAGCCGGTCATTGCCCTCGCCGCCGCTGACGTTCGTCCAGCCCTGAAGCAGGGCAAGATTGCCTTGCGTCGCCTCGATCTCGACCAGGTCCGCGCCCGCCCCCGCACGGATCGCGGTCTTGCCCAGATGCGTATCCTCGACGGTGAATTCATCGTCGCCGGTGCCCAGCCGGACAGTCAGTTCAGCGAAATCATAATAATCGATGCCCATCGCCAGCCCGAGGCCGCGCAGGGACACGTCCAGCAGCAAACCTTCGTCGCCGCTTTCATCGGCGCTGTCGTCCACCAGCAGTTCATCAAAACCACCCCCACCGGTGACGACAAGCGGCCCGGTGATCGCGTTCTGGTCGATAAGTGCGAGGCTGCCACCGACAACACGGTCGTCCAGCGCGTCGGCCTTCGAGGCCTGGGTAAAGATTTCAAGTCCACGGAACCGCCCACGCTCCACGCCGGCAGGCCGCACCAGTCCGAGCGCCAGCGCCGTTGCCAGCGGCTCGGTGCCGTCAGCCACCGCGGCGGGACGGACTGACAGTTCCCATTCGGTGTAGCCACCGGTGGTGTCGGCCGCCTCGATCACGATCCGCCTGCCGTCAAGACGCAGGGACAGGGCCCCGGCCGCAGGACGGTCTTCGCCATCGCTGAACGCCGCAACCGCCTGTTCGAGGCGGCCATTCAGCATCGCCACCAGACCGCCCAGGGTCTCGGGCGGGGTGGCGGAATCCAGGTTGATGCTGAACACATGCGTGGTGTCGTCATTCGTGGCCACGATGTCGATATCCAGACCGCTTCGCGTCCCGAGAATCTGGGCAAGGGTCTTTTCCGTCGCATCCAGCGCGCCTGCGTTGGCAATATCGCTCAGCCGCGTGGCCGCGTTGACCGCCCGGCCTGATCCGATCATCAGATCATCGTCGCCGCCCTGTCCGGCCACGATGATGACTGTCTCTGTCTTGGTCGCGTGGACCCAGATCGTGTCATCGCCCGCGCCACCTTCGAGCGCGATGCGCTCAAGCCCCGAATCCTCGTGCAGGACCGTCGCCTGAACGGGCGCTCCCAGCAGGATCTGTTCGTTCGTCGCCGACAGAGCATCGGCCGTGGCGGTGCCCAGAACCGTCAAACGGTCGGTATAGAAGGAATAGCCGGTATCCCGGATCGCCACCGTCCCGCGCAGGTCATCGCCCATCTGGACAAAGTAGAAATCATTGCCGTCCCGCCCGTCGACGCGCAGGCCATCACGTGGCAGCGCCTCGATCGAGAAGGTGTCCGACAGCCGATCACCCAGGATCACCTCAATCGCGTTGTTGGCACTGATGACGGTGTTGATCTGGCGCGCGCCGGAAAGGCCGAAGTCATCCGTTGCAACCGTGCCCGCCGCCTTGGTCAGGCTGACGTTCACCCGCGAGCGCGAACGCCCAAAGTCCATGACATCGGCGTCGCTGGGGGCCGAAGCCTGCTCCTCGACGGTGTCGGTGCCCCAGTCCTGTTCCAGCATGTAGGTGTCACTGCCCGCGCCACCGCCCATGGTGTCGTCACCGGTGCCGCCCAGCAATGTGTCATCACCCACGCCGCCGCGCAGATCGTCACGCCCGGCTTCGCCCACCAGCACATCGTTGCCCGCGCCGCCGCCAAGGGTATCATTCCCCGCACCGCCAAAGATCGTGTCGTTGCCCGCGCCCCCGGTGAGTGAGTCGTTGCCGCGCTGACCCGAAACGCGCAGCGCCACGGCAGATTGGCCCGCGTTCAGGCTGTCGTTGCCATCGCCGCCAAAGAACACGACCTCTCGCAGGAAGCTGTCGGCAGGCAGATTCTCGAAACCCACCAGCGTCAGGCTGTCATCGCCCTTGCCGCCAAGCGCACGGATCCTCTCGATCTTGTCCAGCGAGAACCGCGTGATGTTGCGCACGCCATTGGCAAGAAGCCCCGGCGTCTGGTTCGCTCCACCGACGGAGCCGGTCACGATGACCGAGTTGTTCGATGCATTGTAGGTCAGCGTGAAGTGCTCGTTGCCGTCCACGGGTGCCGCGTTCTTGTTTTCCCCGGTATCGGCGGTATAGAACCGGCGGTCGGCGAATTCGCCCATGTTGAGCCGCAATTCAGTTCCCACATAGTCGGCCATGATCGGCGGACGCAGGAATTCGACCTTGGCGGCATAGATGGTCTGATCGATCCCGGCCACGGCGAAGGGATCAATCGAAAACACCTCGACCCCAAAGACTTCCACATTGAGCTTGAAAAACCACGTAATCGAGCCAGTGATGTCCCAGATGCCGTTGAAATCCTTGGTGCCGTCACGCTTGTACTGGTTCGCCTCGCGCTCGGAGCCGCGCACCCGGCCATCGTGATCCGGATCGTGCAGATTGAAGCTCAGCGTGCCGATGATGCCCGCCTGTGCCGACAACTCGACGCCGATCACGTTGATGCCAAGGCTCACGTCGACAGTGATCTGCAGCGTCACCTCTGCGGGATCGTCTATGGTCAGCCCCGACTTGTCGGCGCGGAATTCATCGCGCACGAAGGCACCGTTGCCATCCGCGTCGCCGAGGACGTTGAAGATGTCCTGATACTCGCGCACGTCGAGCATGAATTCGCCATCGCGCAGGTCGTCAGGATTGTCGGAGCGCACGAAGTCGCGGTATCCGCGGGTATCCGCGCCGAACGCGAGGTTGATGTTGATGTCGACGGTCGCACCGATGCCCACGGTGATAAGGATCGGCGGGAACGGCAAAATCGGGATCTTGCCCACCACTTCCAGCCGCCCGGTGATGTTGAACTCCGGCAGGATCAGCGTCCACAGATCGACTTCGGCGCCGACGAGCATCCGCATGGCCTGTTCCGGCTTGGTCAGAACCGGGAAATCCAGTTCCAGATCACCACTGAATCCCGCGCCGCCGCTGCGGTTGCGTTCGGCGGAGCTTTTGGGTTTGGCAAGGTTGTTGCCTGGGCTTTTCAGCGTCTTTTGGTTCTTGGTCGTGAAGGACGCCGAGGTCGAAAAGAAGCTGCGGTTGCCGCTGGTGCTGGTGCCGTCAGGGCCATCGCCCGAGCTTGGCGTCGTGGATGACAACGTGCTCAGCCCGCCGGGGCGCGCCGTGCCTTGCGCGTTGAAGAAAAAGCTGAGGTCGTCCACGCCACGCACGTCCGGCAGGCCGACCTCGCCCAGATCGATCCAGGGTATGCCGCCGGTCTCGTCCGCCTGCGACAGCGTATCGAGCCGCGAGGCAAGCCGGTAGACGATGTTGAGCGCCTCCAGCGTCTTGAGCACGGCAAAACCAGTCGTATCGCCCCGGAACAAGGCAATCTGCTTAAGCGTGTCGATGACGCGGTAGGCTTCGCCGTTGATGAACGAGAAAATCGGCTCGTAGAAGAACAGGAAGCCCTTGTCGTCGCTCAACAGCCAGTCGAAAGGCTCCATGTCGCGGCGGAACTTGTTGAGCGAGGATGCCGCGAGATCCTTGATGACGGACTCGAGGTTCATCTTGACCTGAAGATGCGTGATGATCGGCTGGTTGGCGTTGTCGAGCACCGCGCGCTGTGTCGCGCGGCTGAACTCATCCAATCCTGCCTGCGCCTCGGTAAAGGCGGTGCGGGCGGCGACGGGATCAAACCCAAGCGTGGCCTGCGTCACGTAACGGCCCTCGATGTCGATCAGCTTGAACGTGCCGACCGCGTCATTGAAATCGGTGATCACGAAGACGCCGTTGTCGCCGGCGGTGAAGAAGTTGCGCAGGGTGATCTGCGCGCCGTCATACAGCTGGTCGGAACCCCGTCCGGCAGTCAGGACAACCTCGCCATTCTCAATCGTGATCCCGGTGATCAGCGGCAGACGGTAGGCGACCGCGCTTTCCTCGATATACTTCGACGCCCGCAAACCGGGGCTGCCCGGCTTGGTGATGTCCGCCCCGATGGTCGTCGTCAGGGTGAACAGATTGTCGAACTGCTGCGTGATCCCGCTGCCGCCGTGGCTATCGAGGCCCTGAAGGTTCGCGTGTGGCCAGTCCGCCTCCGTCGAATTCGCATCCCGGATCAGGAAAATACCGTTCGCCTTGACCCGCACGGGCGCGAAGGATTGCGGCCGGTCGCCGCGCGCGCCGTCGATCCGCACGATGTCCTTGTTCTGGAAGTACGTGCTGCCGACCGCGTCGTCGTGCACCACCAGCATCGGGGCGTTGACCGCCGCGCTCTTTTCGAAATCGTTCAGGTCGTCGGTCTGGCGTTCGCCGGTGAAGAACTGGTTGCTGTCCAGTATATCCTTGACCACGACGCCCTGTATCGCATTGCCATCACCGAACTTCACACCCAGCTGGCCTTCGATCTGCTCTTCCAGCGTCAGGCCGTTCGCGTCAAAGACCGGGCGTTCGATGAACTGCCAGGCGATGCCCATCTGGCTTTTGAGCTGGGGCGGCGAAATCGGGGTGTCCTGGTCGTCCGGGATCAGAGCGCGCGGCCGCGTCGTGATGACCTCGAGCCGGATGTCGGTTTCGCCGCTCACCGTTACATCGACGATATCAGCGCCGTTGCGGATCTGCAGCAGCTCACCGATCGAGATCTTGCCATCGGTGGCGTCGCTCTCGTCAGGATCGGTCAGGTCCACGCGGAAATGCGCGTCAAAGCGGCTTTCGGCCGTGCCGATCACGATATCGGAACTGGCGGTGGGCGTGAACCCCAACGCCCGGTCGAGGATGAGGATCAAACCCTCCGCGGTTTCGCGGACCTCGATCACTTCGCGCACATGTTCCACGCCAGTGTCGTCGCTCACCGCCAGACGGAATCCGTCTGGCAACAGGCCGATCACCTCGGCAAGCGTGTCTTCCGAGACATCCGGGATGCCATTGATCCGCGCCTGCAACGAATGCTGCGCGATCAGCCCCTTCTCGATGCTCATCCCCTCGCCCGCCGTGGCACCTAGAATCACGATCTGCCCGGCAGTGCTGCCCGCGTCGGCGGTCACCGTGCCAAGCTGGGTAAAATCGGTGAAGTCCGCAGGCAGGAATCCCAGCGTACCTTTAAAACTGTTGCGCCCGTCGGTCGTGCCATCCGCGAAGGTAGCACTCACATCCACCTTGATCGGCACATCGCGCGCCACGGCAGGGTTGGTCTTTGCCGCCACGTAAAAACCGAGGTTCCGGTCAAAGGCCATCTCGAGGTTCATGTCAAAGCCGACCGCGATGTCGATCGGCACGTCCGGCAGGCTCAGCCCGGCGGCGCGCAGGGTGGTGCCCAGATCGAAGGTCGGGTCAAAGCTCGTAGCAAAGAGGTCGAGCCCCTCGTTGAGCGCGCCCAGCCGCTCGGCGACCTCGGCAAACTTGGGCACGGCTCCGGTCGCGGCAACCCAGCGTGCCAGCAAGTCGCGCACGGTGATCTGGTCCAGCTTCAGGTGCAGATCGAAGGTGATATTGTCGAACGAGAAGACGGGATTGCCTTCGTCGTCAGTGGAATCCGCGCCGGTCGTGCTGAAGCCGACATCCGCGGCCTCCTGAGCATCGATCAGCCCCAGACCGCCGGTGCCCGTGCCAAGCGCGTTGAAGATCGCGCGCTGCATGAGTTCAATGACCGCGTTGCCGCCCAGATCCTCGGGCGCGTCGACCGCGCGGTATTCATCGACGTAGGACAACAGCAGCTGCGCGCGGATCGTGTCGCCGAACAGGCTTTGCAGCGCCGACAGCTGGCTGCCCATCATCGGAAAGGACGCCGCGGTGAAAACCGTCGTATCCAGCGCCTGATCAAGCACGAAGAAGAATTCGTCGATGCCCGCGATCACCGCATCGGGTGTCGTCAGCTGCGCAATCGGGTCGAGCAGGGACTCAAGCTGTGCACCGAAGGGAACCCGCAGGTCTATCTCGGTGCTCGTCGCGGTGCCGTCCATCACACCCAGAACGCTGTCAACCGCCGCAATGATCGGCTTGAACACCACAATCGGGTCATTTGCATCGGGCGCGAAGCTCATGCCGGTCGGCACCACCACGGTCAGAACGATGTTGCCGTCCACCTCGGTCGCGCTTGCAATCTCAAAGGTCTCGCCCGTCGTTTCAAGCAGGATCTTGTAGTCTGTCAGCCCGCCCAGATCACTGGTGCGAAGCCCTGCCACCGTGATCGTGTTCGGGGCCGAGGTCGTCGGCGCCACGACAGTCGTGCCGCGCCAACCATCGAGCGGCGTGCGCGCGTCGTTGAGGAACACCGGCAGATCAGCGACAAAGCTGAAATCGGCGCCCTGCGTGTAACTGACAGCCGCGACCGGCTGCTCCGCCGTGCCGGAAAGCGCCACGTCCGTATCCAGTTGCACATATGTGACCAGCGTGCCGCCGCTTCCGCCGGGAGGCGTCAGGGTAAATCTGTCGCCCGCGTCCAGTCGGCCATCGGTTCCCGGCCCGTCCGAGATTTCCAGGATCAGCGCGCCGCGCACCCGATCGGATTTGGTCACAGAGGCCAGCGTGGCGCCATCGTACTGCACGATCCCGCCCACGAAGCCTCCGTCGGCACCCCCCGGCTGGTCCAGCACCGTCACCCTCACCGTGTCCGCATCCACGGTCGAGACAAAGAGCGCGCGCATGTCGATGTCGGCCACTTCCGTCTGCATCGAAAGGCTGGGTGACAGGGATTTCAGCTGCACCGGCCCGACAGCAAGGTTGATCTCGTCAACGCCGCCGATGCCGCCCAGATCCAGCTGGAAATCAGCTGTCGTCGTCGGCGATACAATCCGCGCCGCCGGCCGTGCCCCCGGCACAAGGTCGAACGCCACGCCAAGGTCGATCCTGGCCGAAGCGCTCACCGGCAGGAGCGCGCTGCGCGAAGCGATCTGTCCGGCCTTCAGCGCAGGGTCGATCAGCGTATCCGCAAGGTCCGCCTCGCTCAGCCCCAGCAATGTCGCGAGCTGCTCAAGATCGAGCCTCAGCTTGGACGATGCATCCTGCGTCGCCACCTCGATGGTGTTGAATCCGGTGCGCAGCAAGATTGCCCCGCTGTGCTGGATCACGTCGGCATAGGCCCCCGCCTCGGGAAAGGCGGTCTGCAACCAATCCGACACCGCCTGAAGGTTTGGCGCGTCCTCGACCGCAAGCCCGTCAAGCGCGGCAATCACCTGAGCCCGCGGCGAGATCAGGTCCAGGATGCTGACCCCAAGCGTCGGCACAGCCGCCGCGAGCGCCACCGGAGGCGCGTCCTCTATCGCCCCCAGGAACAGCTCCGCCGATTGCAGCAACGTCTCGCGCAGATCCTCTGCGCTCAGCCCCACAAAGGCCTCAAGCGTGGCATCGGGCGTCCCCTGCGCCGTTGTCGTCAGAACCGTGCGGCGGCTGTTGGTCTGTATCGCCTCGGCAAAGCCAAGGCGCTCGGCCGTGATTTCTGGGTCGCCCTCCCGAGGTGCCACGCGCAAGGATTTTACGAACAGCCCCACCTCGTCGGAGCCCCGCAGCGTCAGGCGGAATCCGCCTGTCTCGGCCGTCACTTCGGCGGCGATGACCGACGTCAGGTCGATGATCTGACTGCCATCGGTGCTGCGGGCATCGGCCAGTGCAAGGCGCACGGCCTCGGCCAGCGCGGCGGCGCGGGCCGCAGTGTTATCGGCGGCGGCCACATCGGCGGCCCGCACAAGTATCGTGGCGAACTGGAACTCGGGCTGCCCCGCAAGCACGTAGCCGATCGACAGCGACGCATCGCCCGACAACGCCCCGCTTGCGTCGGTCTCCATCAGCACGGGCCCTGTCAGGACAACCGGGTCCGTCGGCCTTACCAGCCACTCGCTGCCCTCCGGCAAATCGAAATCGATGAAGGTCGTGTCGGCAATCGTCACGCGGGTCGCATAATCCCCAGCGGCCGTCACATCATCCGCGCGGAAGGTCACGGCGGGCGTACCGGCACCGTTCGCCCCGCTGGTGGTGACATCGAATACTTCTCCGAGGCGCGCATAGCTGAATGCATCGAGGAAATCGCCGTATTCCACGCGGTCCGCGTTCAGCGCGAATGACAGCCCCCCGTCGAGCGCGAACCGGCCAGCCGCCTCTATCCCGAGGAACCCGTAATCGGCGGCGAGGTCGAAATCCGTCTCCGCCACAGAGGCGGTGACCGAGATAGCGGGCGCATCGCCCAGCGGGGTGAGGAACAAGGCCGTGGTGCCGCTGCGGCCCAGCACATCCGTGACAAGGCCCAGTTCCGAGAAGGCGGGATTTTCCAACCGCCCGGTCACGGGATCACGACTGTCCGCGCCTGCAGTCGGCACAATGCGCAGGCTGTCGGGCGCGGCTTCTCCGCCAACGATCAACACCCGCTGCCCGGTGCGCATGACCTCGATCACGCCCGCACCAAGTTGCGCGTCGATGGCCGCTTGCAGGTCCTCGGCCATCACCTCGGCAACATCGCGGAAGGCGGAAGACTCCTGTGTCAGGCGCCCGCTGTCCACGATCAGCACCTCCACACCGCCCGCCGTCAGCCCTTCAACCAGCTTGGCCAAATCACCCCGGCCAACGACGGTCAACGTCGCCGGGCCAGTGGCCCCCGCGCCGATGTCAAGGGAAGAGACCACGAAACTCTGGTTCGCCAGAGTCCCCGTGCGGACCTTCACCACCGCCTGATCGGCCCCCTGAAGCGCCGTTTTTTCGTCCGCAGTCAGCGTTACCGACACCTCGATCTCGCCATCCGCTTCGACGGCGGTGGTGACAACTGTTTCCGTCAGCGCGACAGGGTCGGCACCGAAGCCCAGCTCGGTGGCTCCGGCATCGGCGCGCCCGGTCTGGATGGCGATACCGGTCAGCCCGTCAGTCACAGCGGCACCTGCGGCTTCGGTGACGACAAGCGCAAGACGCGTTACGTCCGGTTCAAACTGGGTCGAGACGACCCGGATATCCAACGCATTCAGGGCGCCCTGGACCCATGCCTCGGCGGCCGCCGAGGCGGCGGTGATCGCATCCTGAAGGTCGGCGATCAGGTCGGCATCGGATGTGTTGGCAAACAGCGCATCGGTACGGTCTATGGCAAGATAGGCCTGCCGGGTCTCGGCGGCCACGGGCAGGGTCGCGATCTCGATCCCGCCTCCGGCTGTGGCGCGGGCGCCGACGATGCCGGACACATCGGTCGTCTCACGCGCGACACTACCGTCTCCAGAAGCGAACGCCTCGACGGAAACGGCGTATTGGAACGCTGTGTTCAGGTTATCGACGAAATCCGTCAGATTTGAGGCCGAGGCGACGTTGATCACATATTGAGCCACCGATGATCCACCAGCGCCATCCACCGTGCCCGGATCGACCGTCAGCAGAAAGGACCAGTTGGGCATGTTGTCGAAAACCGGCGCGGCATCGGGGCTGGTTGCGATTTTCGCCCTTTCGGGACTCAGCATGGATTCCCCGCCCCTGAAGCCCGCGAACCAATTGAAATCCGTCGCACTGATATCGGCGATGGTCTCGTCGCCGTCTGCCGCATCCGCGATGGTGCTGAAGGCGGTCGAAAGCTCGCTCAGGGTGGACGAACCCTGCCCGGTCCAAAGGTGTTCGCGGATCAGCGTGCCGTTTGTGCGATCCGCCGCAAGGCTCACCGTCACCGTTTCGGCATTGTAACTGGTCGTGCCGCGCGTCAGCGACAGCTCGAACTTGGCATCATTTAGCAGAATGCCATCGACCCGATCCAGGCCGTTCTCGGCCACCAGGCGGAACTCTCCGTCCGCGAGGGATTTCGGCACATCATCCCGACGCTCCGAGGGCAGCGTGATATCGAACGGCGCCTGGCCTCGGATCTCGACCGTGCTGCCCGCCGCAAGAGACGCAGGCGCATCGAGCGTGGCGACAAGGGTGGTGCCGTCCAGCGTTGCGTCCGTGATGGTGAAACTCTGGTTGCCCGCAATCAGCGACTGGCCCACGTAGGCCGCGGCCTGGGCGCCGAACCCCGTCAGGCGCAGCTGCGTACCGGTGCCCGACGCGACCAGCCCCGTGCCAAGCGATCCCTCCACGACAAGGGTAAAGGCCGCGGCCCTGTCGAGGTCGAACCGGCCATCTTCACTCAATCGAACCGCGCCCGCGCTGTCAGGGTTGAGGTCCTGCAGGGTCTGCGCGATCGGCGCCCCTCCCTGGGCCGGCAAGGCCGTGCCAAGCTCGAAGCCTAGGTTCAGGTCCAGCGTGCTTGTGATCGCGGGCGTGACAAAGACCTCCTGCCCGGCGGCGGTGATCTCGACGTTGGCCAGCGGCTCGGGCACGTCATCGTCGGCAAGCGTCAGGTTCAGCTCCGGGTTGGACGTGACCGAGAGCGACAGCGGCAGCGTTATTCCCCCCCGACCGGTGTCGGCATCCCAGGAAAAGCCGAAGCGCGGTGTTGCAGTCGCACCTGTCGCGGCCTGCAGATCCTGCGCAAGACCGGCAAGGTCCGTAAAGATGCCACCTTGGTTGATCCGGGTGATGGTCGAACTGCCCGACCCGACAACACTAAGGACCGACGCGCCGACCGCGGTCAGCATCGGCACGCCTTCAAACTGGCCCGTGAACTCCAGCGAGAAGCTGGGCCCGCCGTCAGGGCGGGCGGACAGATCACGAACGATGAAGTCCCGCGCGCTCAGCCGGTCGGAACTGGCCGCCAGCGCATCGACGATGTCTTGCGCGCTGGCATCTTTGAGGATCACGTCGGTTGAAACCGTGGCATTGAAGGCGCGCCACTCGCTGAAATCGAGCGCCAGGCGGAAGCCCTCGCTGGGTGCGACGACGACGTCGACAACCTCGTTGCGCAACGCACGTGCCAGCCGATCTGCCTCGTCGCCCAGTTGCGATGCCTCGCCCAGCGTAAGCTCGGCCAGATCCGCGTCCTGCAGGAAGGGCAGCGTCTGGGCCAGCCCCTCGCCGCCTTCGAAGGACCGGATCGAGGCCGCGAAAGCGCTGAACAGCCCGGCCATGTCGCTGGCGCCGAGCTTGCTGGCCGCGGTCAGCGCATCGGGCATGTCGACATACACTGGTGCCGCGGTCCCGAACAGATCGCCCCCCGCCTGGATCGGCCCCCCGAGCGCGACGACCCCGTTCAACGGCGACAGATCCGTACCGGCTGCGAAATGCGCGGCATCGGCGGTGACGGGCAGCGCCACGTCCAGCGCGCGGGTTTCAAAGTGCAGCGCATCGGTGGTGTCAGGGGTGCTGCCCAGCGAAACCTTGCTTCCGAGGGACGCGCCAAGCGAGACCTCGGCCGTCAACCCGTCGGCACCCAGCGTCATCGGCACCGCCCCCGCGCGCAGACCCGCACCCGCGCCCGGTGCGCTGAGCGCGTCGACCGTCGCCGCGGCCTCGACCAATGTGAAACTGCCCGAATCGGTCCAGTGCAGCGCAAGGCCCAGCCGACCTGTCATGTCGATCGTCGTGCCCGCGTCGAACTTCAGCCCGCGCTCCAGCAGCTCTGGCGCATCGGCCAGATCAATGGCCCCGGCGTTGGTCGCCGACAGCTCGAAACGGATTGCAGAGGTTTCGAGTACAGTCGTGCCCTGCACTGTGATTTCGCGGACCGCGCGCGCCGCGAGCGTCAGCCCATAGCCGTCGCCCCCCGTCGCAAAGGCCCCGCCCACAGGCCGCGCATTGCTGAAATCGCTGGCAGCGTCGCGGGCATAATCGGCGAGAATCTCGTTGAGCGCGTCCAGTGTCGTCGGCGTCCCGAGATCGCCATCGGCCTCGACGCGGGTCTGCAACTGTGCTGCGATGCTCTGTACAAGCGGGCGGCCCTTGGCACTGAAGGGGTCGTTGTTCGGCGACGTCCGCAGCGCGTCGATCAACCCCAATTGCCGGGCCTGCGCATTTTGCAGCACCGACATCCTGACGCTCGTGCTGCCAAAGGTGAAGCCGGTGGCGCTCTCGTCAATTGCCATTCTCAAGATCCCACCAGGGCGGTTCACGGCCACGATCAGATCACCGACGGTCAGCGCGCCGGCTTGCTT
>JAGXGV010000162.1 GCA_024636635.1 Puniceibacterium sp. | reverse complement strand
GTTCCAGACCGTGATGGTCCAGCGCATGTTTCGCCGCCAGCGCCGCATTGCCGAACATGCAGAAACCCATCGCACGGGCGGTTTCGGCATCGTGGCCGGGTGGGCGGACAGCGCAGAAGGCATTTGGCACCTCGCCGCCCAGAACCATGTCTACCGCCTTGATCACCGCGCCCGCGCCGCGTAGGGCGGCGTTCATCGACCCCGGGGACAGCCAGGTGTCGCCGTCGATCTGATGGAACCGGCGGTCCGGCAGACTGGCGCGCAGCCGGTCGATGTAGGCTTGCGGATGGATGCGCAGCAGGTCGTCGTCACCGGCCAGCGGCGCCGTGACCCGTCGCAGCGGCAGCGGCTCAAGCGCGTGCAGAAGATGTTCCAGCCGCGCCACACGTTCCGGGTGGCCGTCCGGGGTGACATGGCTGAGGCAGTCGGCGTGGGTGATCAGTGCAGTCATTATATCCCCTCTCAGGGTCAGGTGCGGGGCGTCAGGCCGAGAAAAACCCGGATGGCGCCGAGGGGCAAGCCCTGTGCCGGATGTACCGGGCCCGGATCAGTCCGGTGCCAGCATGTACCCCGACCCGCGCACGGTCTGAAGATAGCGCGGCTGCTTTGGATCGCTTTCGATCTTGCGCCGCAGCCGGGTGATCTGCACGTCCACCGCGCGTTCCTGGCTTTGACTGCGGTCACGGCCCAGATCCTCGACCAGACTGGTGCGGCTGACCGCCTCTCCGGGTTTGGCCGCAAAGATCTTCATCAGTTGGCTTTCGGTCGCGGTCAGCCGCACCAGATCCTCGCCCCGCCACATCTCTCCACGTTCGATGTCATAGCGGATCGGTCCCAGCGTCAGCAGTTTGGGCGCGACCTCGCGGCTGGCGACTTCGGGCATCCGGCGCAGGATCGCGTTGATCCGCAGCAGCAGTTCCTTCGGCTCGAACGGCTTGGCGAGATAGTCATCCGCCCCCGCCTCGAGCCCGGCAATCCGGTCCATGGTTTCCGATTTGGCGGTCAGCAGCAGGATCGGCGTGTCCGAGGTTTCGCGGATGGCGCGGGTCAGGCTCACTCCGTCCTCGCCCGGCATCATCACGTCCAGCACGATCAGGTCGAAATCCAGCCCCAGCAGGATGCGCCGCGCATGACCGGCATCACGCGCCGTGGAAACGAGAAACCCTTGCCGGATCAGAAACTTCTGCAACAACCCACGGATGCGTTCGTCATCGTCTACAATCAGCAGATGGGCGTCGGGATCGCTCATCCCCGCCCTTCCCGCAGTGCCTTGCACTGACGCCGCATCTCGGTATCCATCATCGTCTCCAGTACCTTGCGGAACCCCGCGACAGCCTCGGGTCCAGCCTGCCGGTATGCCGCCCGCATACGCGTTCGCTGCACATCCGACAGCCTTTGTTCAAGCCCCTGACCGGTTTCGGTCAGGAACAGGTGACGCTCGCGCTTGTCCAGCCGACCCACCCGGCTTTCGACCAGGCCATCCTCGATCAGCGTGCGCAGCACCCGGTTCAAGGATTGCTTTGTCACGCCGAGAATTGCCAGCAGATTGTTTACCGTGGTCCCGGGCGCGCACTGGATGAAGTGCATCGCCCGGTGATGCGCGCGCCCGTAGGCCATCTCCTGCAGGATGAGATCGGGATCGGCCGTGAAGCCGCGGTAGGCAAAGAACATCGCCTCGATCCCTTGTCGCAGCTGTTCGTCGGTCAGGAAAAGAAGCGTCTCTCCCCCTTGTATCTGCGCGCTGTGCACGTCCGCCATGGCCATCCCCGGTTCGTAATTCCCTGTGTCGGCGCACTTCCGCCCGGGTGCACTTTAAGTCAGCCTTGTTGACATTCCAACCCCGAACTGGTAGCAAATCGCAGTTTTGACGCAATAATATATCCGATCCGGACGTATTCTGCGCAACAAATGAAAATTGCGAGCGAGGAGAAGGCGCAATGACCGGGGCATATGATGACCGCGACGGAAAGATCTGGATGGATGGCAAGCTGGTGGACTGGCGTGCCGCGCAGGTGCATGTGCTGACGCACGGGCTGCACTACGCCAGTTCGGTTTTCGAAGGCGAACGCGCCTATAATGGCAAGATCTTCAAATCGCGCGCACATTCAGAACGGCTGCACTTTTCCGCCAGTTGTCTCGATTTCGAAATCCCCTTTTCGGTGGACGAGATCGAGGCCGCCAAGGTCGAAGTGCTTGCCGCCAACGGATTCACCGACGCCTATGTCCGGGCCGTTGCCTGGCGCGGCGCGGGCGAGGATATGGGCGTGTCTTCGGCCCGCAATCCGGTCAGACTGGCCATCGCCACCTGGGCCTGGGGCAATTACTATGGCGATGCCAAGATGCAGGGTGCCAAGCTCGACATCTCGAAGTGGAAGCGCCCATCCCCCGAGACGATCCCCGTACATGCCAAGGCGGCCGGCCTATACATGATCTGCACGACGTCCAAGCACGCCGCCGAGGCAAAGGGCTGTTCGGATGCCCTGTTCATGGATTACCGGGGTTATGTGGCCGAAGCGACCGGCGCCAACATCTTCTTCGTGAAGGATGGAGAAGTGCACACCCCCCTGCCCGACTGCTTTCTCAACGGTCTGACCCGCCAGACGGTGATCGGCATGCTGAAGGAACGCGACATTCCCGTTCACGAGCGCCACATCATGCCAGAGGAGATGGAAGGGTTTCAGCAGTGCTGGCTGACCGGAACCGCTGCCGAGGTGACTCCGGTGGGGCAGATCGGCGATTTTACCTTCGAAGTGGGTGCGATGACCCGCGACATCTCGGAAGCCTATGAAAAGATGGTGCGCAGCTAAGGCCTAGGGTCCGAGGTGTCGTCAGGGCGGACATCGGTCTGCCCTGACAATACCTGTGTGCGACGGATGGCAGGAACGTCCGGACAGATCGCCGAGCGGTGCGCTTTGGTGCCTGGCCCAGCAAGGCGCTGCGTCCAGGTCAAGCCAGGGCGCGCAGCATGGTGGTGTTGCTCTGGATCACCGTGTTCAGTTCGACGATCCTGGCCAGCCGCGTTTCGATCTCATCCTGGCAGGCGTCCAGCTGATCGACGATGCCGACCAGGGATTCACCAGATCCTGTGAGTGTGGCGCTTTCGATCTTGCACATCATCCGGGTCGAGCTGAGCCCGGTAACGTAGCGTTTCATGTCCAGAACGCTGCGCGACAGCCGGGTCGCCTCGACCTCGACGATGTGGAGCGCTGACGCCGCTTCGCGCTTGTAATGCGCGGCCTGTTCCGCCAGCCGGGTGTTTTCGGCGGTGATGTCCACTGCCTCCGACTGGTTGCCGGTCTGCTGGCCGAATTTCTGGATCGCCTCACGCTGCAATTCCCACAGGAACGCAAGGAACTGGCCTTGCAGGATGGCACCGCGAATCCGGGCAAACGTGCTTTCGGGGCCTTCCACGAAGGTGCGGACCCATGTGGCCATTTCATCCAGCATCGAACCGTAGTTAACCGAAATCGCGCTGATTGGCCCACCGGCATTTTCAAGACGCGAGGCCAGGATGCGCATGTTCATGGGGACGGTGCGGATAGCGTTGAAGACAACGGTCATCTCTGCGGTTTCACGCTGCACCTCATGGATCGCCTCTGCCATCATCTGGAACCGCTTGGAAATATGTTCCTGCACCAGATCCAGACGCCTTGTGCGTTCGTTGACCTCACTGGCAAGCGCATGGCCCTGAAACACCGCATAGGAATCGTAGCCGAGCGCCTTCAGCCCCGCCAAAAGCACTTCGGCCGCTTCCGGCGGCTTCATGCCTTTCGCCTCGGCAGCGCAAACGTCGGCGTAGAGCGTCTTGACCGATTCCAGAAGCGGGCTGGTCGGTTTGATGCGCACCGAGATATAGCCATCATTCGTGGGCGCGGCGACGACGTAGACCCAGTAATGGCGGCCGTCCTTGGTCCGGTTCTTGACATAGGCGCCGACGACCTTTTCAGCCTTCAGCATTTCCCACATCAAGTGGAACACCGCCTTTGGCATGTCGGGATGGCGCATGATTTTGTGGGGGGCATTGATCAACTCTTCCCACTCGAACCCCGAAATGCGCTGGAACAGACCGTTCGCAGCCATGATCGCGCCCCGCTTGTCCGTGCGGGAAAAGAAGATCTGCTTGATGTCGAACGGCACCTCGCCCGACATCGTCCGGGCTTGGGTCACAAGGGTCGGATCCAACTGTGTCATGCGGGCGGCTTTCCATGCGCTTGGGGTGACATTCCCGCGACATTGGCCATATCTCGTTTCCAAAACGTGAATACGGCCCCGGGTTTCGCCCGGGGCCGCAAATAACGCTCACGCCTTTGTCAGCTGTCAGCCCGGGCTCATGCCGCGCAGGCGTTCCGACCGGCGGCGCAGGATTTCGACCACGGTCAGCAGGCAGATGGACACGCCCACAAGAATTGTCGCGACCGCCAGAATCACCGGACTGATCTGTTCGCGCAGGCCGGTGAACATCTGCCAGGGCAGCGTCTGCTGGTTGGCCGACCCGACAAAAAGCACCACGACCACCTCGTCAAACGAAGTGATGAAGGCGAACAACCCGCCCGAAATCACGCCCGGCAGGATCAGCGGCATCTGCACACGGAAAAAGGTTGTGACAGGGTTCGCGCCCATATTGGCCGCAGCGCGGGTCAGTGACCGGTCAAAACCCACCAGCGTCGCCGTCACGGTGATGATCACGAAGGGAATGCCCAGCGCCGCATGGGCCAGCACGACCCCCAGATATGTGCCCTGCAACCCGATACGCGAGTAGAAGAAATACATCCCCGCCGCCGAGATGATCAGCGGCACGATCATCGGAGAGATCAGGATCGCCATGATCGCGCGCCGGAACGGCACGTGCGGCTGGCTGAGGCCAATGGCCGCAAGCGTGCCGAAGGTCACCGAAAGGACTGTCGCCGCCGGTGCGATCATCAGGGAGTTCTTCAGAGCCGACTGCCAGGCGTCTGATTGAAAGAAGGCGCGGTAGTGGCGCAGGCTGTAACCGGCCGGGTCAAAACGCAACATCTCTGGCGTGAAGGTAAAGAAGTTCTCTGCGTTGAAGCTCAGCGGCATGACGACAAGGATCGGCGTGATAAGAAAGACGAAGATCGCGCCGCAGATCACCCGGAAGGCATAATGCCACAGCACCTGCCCGGCCGTGAGATAAGGGGGAAGGGTGGCCCGGTACCGCCCCTCGCCGACCCAGTAGATGAACCAGCTGAAGAACCAGCCGAACAGGCCGCCGACGATCAGGCCGGGCAGGCCGGCATAGAGGTACCCCACCACAAGGAACAGCACGATGATGGCATACCGAAAGGTTCTTTCCTTTTCGTGTCCCAGCACTTCGAGCGCGACATAGGCGAGGCCAGCCAGCACAATAGCCCCGATCACGATGCCCAGAAGGCCGGACCCCTGGGCGGTGCCAACGAACAGACCGGCAAAGGCGCCCGCCGCCCCCACCACCGGCAGGGTGAAGGACAGCGGCTTTTTCTGGATGTCGGTAAGAATGATGTCAGCCATGTCCGTTACCCCAGCTTCACGTTGTCGATGCCGACAATCTTGTCATAGGCATAGTAAAGGCCAAGTACGACCGCGAGTAGGAT
>JAGXGV010000001.1 GCA_024636635.1 Puniceibacterium sp. | reverse complement strand
TCGCCTTTGTCCTTGCGCTGATCGTGCTGCTGTTCCGCCCGCAGGGCCTGTTCGGGGAGAAGATCATTGAACGCGTCTAGCGCCTGTGGACCGGACGGGTCGGTGGCAGGCGGGAGATGAGCCATGTGTCGCGGATCGCCTGCCTTGAGTTCGGGTGCCGCAGGGATGCCCCCGAGTAGGGGGGTGGTCCGGGGGCGCTGCCGGGCGGCGCGCTGCGCAATGTGCCTGAGACCGGAGGTGTGAGCGGGCGGAAAGGGCGGACGCCTGCGGCGGGCGGGTATTTGGAAAAAGAAGAAGACCGGTGGCCCGGGGCGGCTGATGGGGGGAGGGATGCGCATGTTTTACAGAACGGCGGGACAGTTCAAGACGACTTACGAGGCGGATCAGGCGCTGTTTCCGGTGCGGCAGGATGCGATCCTGCTGGGCGTGATCCTGGCCTTTGCCTGGGTGGTGTTTCCGCTTACCGCGTCGGAGTTCACCTTTCAGACGCTGCTTATTCCGATCCTGATCTACGCGCTTGCCGCCATGGGTCTGAACATCCTGACCGGCTATGCCGGGCAGTTGTCGCTGGGCACTGCCGCCTTCATGGGGGTGGGGGCCTATGCCTGCTACAAGATGGTGACGCTGATGCCATGGCTGAACCCGGTTGTCGCCATCCTGCTGTCGGGGGTGTTCAGCGCCGGGGTGGGGGTGGCATTCGGTATTCCGTCACTGCGGATCAAGGGATTCTACCTTGCCATAGCGACGCTGGCGGCACAATTTTTCCTTGTCTGGCTGTTCGAGAAATGGGCCTGGCTGTACAACTACAACGCCAGCGGGGCGATCCAGGTGCCCAACCTGACCATGTTCGGGGTCTATGTCGCGGGGCCGCAGGCGGATAGCGCCGTGCAGTATTATCTTGTGCTGGCCATCGTGTCGGTGATGACGATGCTGTGCATCAACCTGACGCGAGGCAATCTGGGCCGGACCTGGAAAGCCACGCGGGACATGGACATCGCCGCAGAGCTGATCGGTATCAACCTGATGAAGAGCAAGCTCACCGCCTTCCTGGTGTCGTCCTATATCGTGGGTGTGGCGGGTGCGCTGTTCGTTTTCATGTGGCGCGGCGCGGCCGAGCCGAACCTGTTCGACATTCCGCTGTCGTTCCGGATCCTGTTCATCGCGATCATCGGCGGGTTGGGGTCGATCCTGGGGAATTACCTGGGCGCCATCCTGATCGTCGGGCTGCCGGTGGTGCTGGGCACGCTTCCGGCGGCGCTGGGGATTGCGATCTCGTCATCGATGGTCGAGCACATCAACGTGATGCTGGTCGGCGGGCTGATCATATTCTTTCTGATCATCGAACCGCACGGCCTGGCACAGCTTTGGCGGCTGATCCGCGAAAAGCTGATCATCTGGCCGTTTCCGCATTAGGGGACGGCCCAACCGGAACAATGACACATCAATGGGAGGAACTTTGATGAGACATCTGACCAGACTGGCGGCACTGGCCGCGGTGGGGCTTGCGGTGGGGCTTGCGGTGGGAGGGGGCGTGCCGGGCACGGTACTGGCGCAGGAGTTGTATGCGCCAAACCTCAGCTACCGCACGGGGCCGTTCGCGGCGACGGGCATTCCGCTGATGAACGGGCAACGCGACTACATGCTGATGCTGAACGCCCGCGACGGAGGCATCGGCGGTATCCCCATCAACTTCGAAGAATGCGAGACCGGCTATTCCACCGAGAAGGGTGTGGAATGTTACGAAAAGACCAAGGGGGAGGCGATCGTGACGCAGCCCTGGTCGACCGGCATCACCTTGCAGGTCCTGCCCAAGACCAATGTGGACGAGATCCCGATCCTTGCCCCCGGCTATGGCTTTTCGCCGATGGCGGATGGAAGCGTGTTCCAGTGGGCGTTCAACGCGCCGGCCAGCTACTGGGATGCGGCGTCGATGATCCTGCGCCATATCGGAGAAGAGAACCTTGCGGGCAAGAAAGTGGCGTTCCTGCATCTGGATCATCCGTTCGGCAAGGAGCCGCTGCCGCTGATAGAGAAGAAGGCAGCGGACATCGGGTTCGAGCTGCTGCCGATTCCGGTGGGGCTCAAGGAGATGCAGAACCAGTCGGCGCAGTGGTTGCAGATCCGCCGCGAGCGGCCCGACTACGTGATCATGTGGGGCTGGGGCGCGATGAACGCCGGGGCAATCACCGAAGCGGTGAAGACCCGGTTCCCGATGGACAGGTTCATCGGCGTCTGGTGGGCCGGGCATGATGCCGACCTCAAGCTGGTTGGCGAGGATGGCACGGGCTACAAGTCGGTCAGCTTTTCCTATCCGGTTCTGGATGCGCCGGTGATGGCCGACATCAGGGAACATGTGGTGGATACCGGTCTGACGATGTCCAACGAGGAAGAGATGCAGGGCGTGTTCTATTCGCGCGGGCTTGTCATCTCGATGATCCTGGCCGAGGGCATCCGGGCGGCGCAGGAGCATACCGGCAAGGCCGAGATTTCGCCCGCCGACCTGCGCTGGGGGCTTGAGAACCTGAACATCACCGAGGCGCGGCTGGAGGAGCTTGGCATGACCGGCATGGTGCCGCCGTTCAGCACAAGCTGCGCGGTCCACACTGGCCATTCCGGCGGCTGGATGCTGGAATGGGACGGCGCGAAGTTCGTGAAGGCCTCTGAGCTGTTGCAGGCCGAGGCCGAGGTGATCCAGCCGCTCGAGGCGGAGATGGCCGCGCAATACGCCGCGGAGAACAAGCCCTGGCCGGTCAGCGACTGCAACTGATCCGGTCCCCCATCCGGCGGCGGCGCGCGTGTCGACGCCGGATTTTTCGGGTATTTGGAAAAAGAAGAAGCGCGATGGTGGACGTGTCCGGAACCAATGACCCGTTGCTTGAGGTCAACAACATCGAGGTGATCTACAATCACGTCATCCTCGTGCTGAAAGGCGTGTCGCTTTCGGTGCCCAAAGGCGGCATCACCGCGCTTCTGGGGGGCAACGGGGCGGGCAAGACGACAACGCTCAAGGCGATTTCGAACCTGCTTCAATCCGAGCGGGGCGAAGTTACCAAGGGGTCGATCCGCTACAAGGGAGAGGTGGTACAGGGCCGCGATCCGGCGGAACTGGTGCGAAAGGGCGTGATCCAGGTGATGGAGGGGCGGCACTGTTTTCAGCATCTTACGGTCGAGGAGAACCTGTTGACCGGCGCCTATACCAGGGTTGACGGCAAGGGGGCGGTCGCGGCGGATCTGGAGATGGTCTATGGCTATTTCCCGCGACTGCGCGAGCGCCGGACATCGCAGGCGGGCTATACCTCCGGCGGAGAGCAGCAGATGTGCGCCATCGGCCGCGCACTGATGTCCCGCCCCGAGATGGTCCTGCTGGACGAGCCGAGCATGGGGCTTGCGCCGCAACTGGTCGAGCAGATCTTCGGGATCGTGAAATCCGTCAACGAAAACGAGGGGGTGTCGTTCCTGCTGGCCGAGCAAAACACCAACGTGGCGCTGCGGTTCGCCCATACCGGCTATATCCTGGAATCGGGGCGGGTGGTGATGGAGGGGCTGGCGGCGGACCTGCGCGAAAACCCCGATGTGAAGGAATTTTATCTGGGCATGTCGGACAAGGGGCGCAAGTCCTTTCGCGACGTGCGAAGCTACCGGCGGCGCAAGCGCTGGCTTGCGTGACTATGCCCATTCCTGACCCATGTGGTGGTCCGGACCCGGCCATTTCAGATCCTGGCAGATTAGGGTAACGGGGCAGGGGCGAACGCAGACTGAAAGGCAGGCCGCGGATGGTCGCAAGACTGGCACAACGGGCCGAATCCTTCATCGAAGCGCGGCTCCGGCGGGACGAGCCGCCGGTGCTTGAGCCCTATCGCGGCTATGCGGAACCGGGCGCGCTGGTATTGCGCGGTCGCGTCCTTTCGGGGCTGCGGCGTCGTGATCCGGTTCCGGAAAGTTCGCGCTGGGCCAATTTCCGGCAGATGGTCGGCCTGTTCCTGACCAGCGAGGTGGCCGGAGTCACGGTCAGGGCCGGTGGCCACACGGCACAGAGCGACGACGAGGGCTACGTCACCCTGCGTCTGCCGCGCGACGGCGTCGCCCCGGGCTGGGCGGCACCGCTTGCCGAGATCGCGCAAGCCGCCCATGAACCACGCGCGATGCCGGTTCTGGTGCCGCGCAACGATGCCCGTTTCGGGGTGATCAGCGACATCGACGACACGATGATGCACACCGGCGCCCATTCCCTGCTGCGCAATCTCTGGACCACCTTCACCGGCAGCGCCCTGTCGCGGCGGGTGTTTCCCGATGCCGTCGCACTGATCGACCGGCTGTCCGCGGGCGGGCGCAACCCGGTGTTCTACGTCAGTTCCTCGCCCTGGAACCTGTCCCATTTCCTCGAGTCGGTGTTCCACCGCGCGGGGCTTGTGCCGGGGCCGATGTTCCTGCGCGAACTGGGCGTGCGCGACGGCGGCGCGATCGGGGCCAGCCATCTGGACCACAAGGGCGCGGCGATCGACCTTGTGCTTGCGGCGAATCCGGATCTGGGCTTTGTCCTGCTGGGGGACACCGGGCAGATGGATGCCTTTGTGTATCGCGATGCGGTGCGCCGCCATCCGGGGCGCATCCGTGCGGTGATCCTGCGCGAACCGGTCAAGGGGTCGGCGCGGTCGTCGCTGGCCGCCCTGCTCGAGATCGAGGCGATGGGCGTGCCGACGCATTACGCCCGCAGCTTCGCTGACCTGCCGCCGCGGGTTCTGCCAGAGGGCAAGGACAGCGCGACCCAGACCGCCGCCGCACAAAAAGGAGCATGAGATGAGCAGCTATTTCGACGCGCTGGAAACCCGCAGCCCCGAACAGCGGGCGGCCTGGGTGGCACAGCACCTGCCGGGCCAGATCGCCCGGGCGCAGGAGCTTGCCGGATATGACGGTTGTCTGGACGGGATCGAGACGCAGACCGTGACCGCGGTCGCGGACCTTGCCGCGCTGCCGGTACTGCGCAAGTCGGCACTGGTTGCGGCGCAAGGGCAGCGGGCGCCGTTCGGCGGGTTCACGACGCGCCCGCCTTCGGGTTTTGCCCATGTGTTCCAGTCGCCGGGTCCGATCTATGAACCGGGCGGCGACGGTCATGACTGGTGGCGGCTGGGGCGGTTCCTGAACGCCTGCGGCATCGGGCCGGGGGACATCGTGCAGAACTGCTTTGGCTATCATCTGACCCCGGCAGGCATGATCTTTGAAAGCGGGGCCCGGGCCGTGGGGGCGGCGGTGCTGCCTGCGGGCACCGGGCAGACCGAATTGCAGGTCATGGCGGCGCGGGATCTGGGGGTGACGGCCTATGCCGGGACGCCGGATTTCCTCGGGGTGATCCTTGGGAAGGCGGACGAGATGGGGGTCACGCTGGGCATCCGCAAGGCGGCGGTCAGCGGCGGCGCCCTGTTCCCGTCCCTGCGCGACCAATATGCCGAACGCGGGATTTCCTGCCTGCAATGTTATGCCACCGCCGATCTGGGCAACATTGCGTATGAATCCTACGCGATGGACGGAATGATCGTCGATGAACACGTCCTGGTCGAGATCGTGACCCCCGGCACCGGCAATCCAGTCCCGGTGGGCGAGGTGGGCGAGGTTGTGGTGACAACGCTCAACCCCGATTATCCGCTGATCCGCTTCGCCACCGGCGACATGAGCGCGATGATGGAGGGCAGCAGCCCCTGCGGGCGGACAAACCTGCGCATCCGGGGCTGGATGGGCCGCGCCGATCAGACCACCAAGATCAAGGGCATGTTCGTGCGCCCCGAACAGGTGGCTGCTCTGGTCGCGCGCCATCCCGAAATCGACCGAGCGCGGGTCGTCGCCAGCCGGGAGGGCGAGATGGACGTGATGACGGTGCGGATCGAAACGGCGCACCCGGGGACGGCTGAAACAGGGACCGCAGCCTATGAAGAGAGCGTGGCCGAAGTGCTCAGGCTACGGGGTCGTGTGGAACTGGTGGCGCCCGGGGAACTGCCCCGCGACGGGCTGATGATCGAGGATGCGCGCCGGTATGACTGAGCCATTCCGGCATTGATATTGGATAACACCGCCGGATCTGTCACTGCTGCCCTGTCGCATCCATGATGGACGGGCGCGCGTGCGGCCCCGGACCCGGCGGAAACCGGATCTCCCCCGCGCGCGGGTGTCGTTGATGTCGCGGCTGTCGCGTCTGTCCTGTGACATAGCTGGTAAAAAGGAACTTTGCATGAAACGACTTCTTCTCGGATCAGTTGCCATCCTTGGTCTTGCGGGGGCCGCACAGGCCGAAAGCGATGCGCTGATCATCGGCAATTCCGATTATTCCGTGCTTGACCGGCTGACCGGGGCCGATGGAGTCCTGTCCGCCACCGCCCCGCTGGAACGCGAGGGGTTCGAGGTCGTCGCCCTGGGGCAGGCCACGGCACGGCAGATGCAGGACGGTTTGGAACGCTTTTTCGGCGGGCTGGACGACAGCACCGAGCGTGTGGCCGTGATCCTGTCGGGCCGGTTCGCGCACAGTTCCACCGACAGCTATCTGCTGCCGGTCGAGATGGAGTCGCCGCTGGATGACGCCACGGTACTGCGCGACGGCCTGCCGCTGAGCCAGGTCATGGCCGTGCTGTCAGCCTATCCCGGCCAGGCGCTTCTGGTGCTGGGTCTTGGGGACAGCGGCCAGTTCGATGGCCGGTTCGTGTCCGGCGGTTTGGGCGACCTTGACGTGCCGCAAGGGGTCAGTGTGCTGGAAGGTCCGGCAGAAGATGTGGCGCGCTTTGCCCGTGGTGATCTGGCCGCACGGGGCGAACCGGTGCTGGAGGCCGGGACATCGGCGGGGCTGAAGGTCAGCGGCTATGCGCCGCGCGGCTATCTTCTGGTGGAAAATTCGGCGGTCGTGCCCGGTAACCGGCCCGAACCCGCCACGGTGGTGACGCCTGAACCCACCCCGCAGCCAACTCGTGCCGCGGATGACGCGCTGTGGAATTCGGTGCGCGAGCAGGATTCGGTCAGCGGCTACCGCAACTATCTGGCGGCCTTTCCGCAGGGCGCCCATGCGGGTGACGCCCGTGCGCGGGTTCAGGCGATCGAGGCCGAACCGTTCCGCGATGCGCGCCAGAGCGAAGAGGCTCTGAACCTTAACCGCGACGCCCGGCGCGAGATCCAGCGCGATCTGACGCTGCTGGAATTCAACACCAAGGGCATCGACGGGATCTTCGGACCCGGCACCCGGGCCGCAGTGCAGAAATGGCAGGCACAGAACGGATTTCCGGCCTCGGGGTATGTGAACCGCGAACAGATCACCCGGATTGGCGGCCAGGCCGAACGCCGCGCCGCCGAGCTTGAGGCCGAAGCGCAGGAGCGTCGTGCCGAACAGGAACGGCTTGACCGCGCCTATTGGGACGAAACCGGGTCGCGCGGCGACGCGGCGGGCCTGCGCGCCTATCTCAAGCGTTATCCCGATGGCGTCTTTGCCGAGGTGGCGCAGGAACGGCTGGGCGGATTCGAGGAAGAGCAGCGCGCCCAGGCGGCGGCCCGCGACCGCGAGGCCTGGGACCAGGCGCGCGCCTCCGGGTCGATGGCGGCCTATGACAGCTATCTCGACTCTTTCCCGGACGGCGCCTTTGCCGAACAGGCCCGGGCCGAGATCGACGCGCAGCAGGTACCCTCGGCCGAGGCGCAGGCACAGGCGCGGGCCGAGGCGGGAGAGGCGGCGCTGAACCTCAACCAGACGGCACGGCGTATCGCCGAGGACCGGCTTAGGGCGCTTGACCTCAAGCCCGGAGAGGTGGACGGCGTCTTTGACGAACGCACCCGCCGCGCGATCCGCCGCTATCAGGATGCCCGCAGCCTGGATGTCACCGGCTATCTGGATCAGGTGACGGTGGTGCGGCTGCTGGCGGATTCGCTGCTGCGGTAAGGGGCTTGCGATCGGGACGGCGCCGGAACCGCCGTTGATTGGTTGGTGTCAGCGTCACCCGGTCAACGGCGGCTCCAGCGCCAAAAGAAAAAGCCACCCTGCAAGGGGTGGCTTGATCGTCTGACCGGTCTCTGGATCGGTTCAGCCCTGACGGGCCTTGAACCGGGGCTGTGTCTTGTTGATGACATAGACACGGCCCTTGCGGCGCACAACGCGGCAGTCGCGGTGGCGGCTCTTGAGAGAGCGGAGCGAGTTTTTGACCTTCATGTCGGTCTCTCCTCTTTCGCGGCGCGCGAGCGCCTTTCAGGTTGCGGGCACTTTGAGCCATCTGGCCCAAAGCAGGTGATCTCATGGTGGGCGGTACAAGGATCGAACTTGTGACCCCTTCGATGTCAACGAAGTGCTCTACCGCTGAGCTAACCGCCCATGCCCGGTCTGGCCGCCACACCCCATACACAAATGGAGCGCGGAGATCCGCGCCGGTTCGGGTCCTATAAAAGGAGTCGCGGGCGGGATCAAGGGCTTTTGGCATTGGAAAAAATCGGTTTATGTTACTGCCAAAGGATGTGCGATGCCCAAGGTTGCCTTTCATCTCTACCGCCCCGAGGTTCACACCTCTTGCGTGGTCTTTGCATCGCCACACAGCGGGCGGGATTACCCGTGGTCCTTTCTGCGGCACACGCTGCTGGACGAACATGCGATTCGGTCGTCCGAGGATGCCTATGTGGACCGGCTGTTCGACTGTGCGCCGCAGTTCGGAGCACCGCTCCTCAAGGCAGGCGCGCCGCGCGCCTTTGTCGATCTCAACCGCAGTTGCGACGAACTCGACCCCGCGCTGATCGAAGGCGTGCGCCGTGCCGGGCACAATCCGCGCGTGGCCAGCGGTCTTGGCGTGGTGCCGCGGGTGGTGGCCAATGGCCGCGCGATCTATCGCGGCAAGCTGCCGATGGCCGAGGCAGAGCGCCGGATTGACCAGTACTGGCGGCCCTATCACCGGCAGGTGCAGCAGTTGCTGGACGCCGCCCACCGGCAGTTTTCAGAGGCGATCCTGATCGATTGCCATTCGATGCCGCACGAGGCGGTCGACGGCATCGTGCGCGGCGGGGCGCCACGGCCCGATATCGTGATCGGCGACCGCTTCGGCGCCTCTGCCGATCCGGCGATCGTGGACCGGATCGAATCGGCCTTTGCCCAGGTGGGGCTTGTGGTGGCGCGCAACGCGCCCTTTGCCGGTGCCTACATCACGCAGGCCTATGGCCGACCGTCGCGCAGGCAGCACGCCATCCAGATCGAGATCGACCGCGCCATCTACATGGACGAGGCGACGATCCGGCCCAATGCGAATTTCCATGCCTTCCGCCGGGTGCTGCGCGGCGTCATTTCCGAGATCGCGGCCATCGGACACCGCGAACAGCGGCTGGCGGCCGAATAGGCGCCGGACAAGGTTATGACCGCGGTCGGGCGCGCGAAACCGGCAAAGCGGTCACGGATCGAACAGCCGGTCCAGCGCCAGGTCCAGCGGCCCGGTGTCGTCGATGACCAGCCGCACGGGCAGGGTCAGCACCTTCATGCGGAACGCTTCGGGCAGGCGCACCGCGTCCTTTTCGGTGGTGACAAGCTGCGCGCCAAGCGCCCTCGCCTCGGTGTCCAGCCGGGCCATGAGTGCGGTCGTGAGCGGCTGGTGATCCTCTAGCGGTTCGGCGCGGACCAGATCGGCGCCCAGACCGCGCAACGTGGCAAAGAACTTGGCCGGATGGCCGATCCCGGCAAAGGCAAGCGCGCGCAGGTCCTGCCAGTCCATGCCGGTCTGCAACGGCGCCAGGTGCCCGGTCAGATGCGGCAGCGTGACGCGGTCGCCCCAGGTGGCGGCGAACTGCGCCTGCGCCCCGCCGGAGCCGATGGACAGCAGCAGATCGGCACGGGCAAGACCGGTGCCGACCGGTTCGCGCAGCGGCCCGGCGGGCAGGCACAGCCCGTTGCCGAACCCCGCGACAGCATCGACCACGATCAGCGACAGATCCCTGTGCAGCGTCGGGTTCTGGAACCCGTCGTCCATCACGATCACACCCGCGCCTGCGGCCACGGCGGCCTGCGCCCCGGCGGCGCGGTCCCGGGCCACCCAGGTCGGGGCAAAGGCCGCCAGCAGCAGCGGCTCGTCTCCGACCTCTGCGGCTGTGTGGTGCTGCGGTTGAACCTGCACCGGCCCCGCCAGCCGCCCGCCATAGCCGCGCGACACGACATGCGCCGCCACGCCGCGCCCGGCCAGCATCTGCAGCAGCGCGATGACCGTCGGCGTCTTGCCGGTCCCCCCGGCGTTGAGGTTGCCGACGCAGATCACCGGCACCCCGGGCCGCAGGCCAGGTTGGCGCAGGCGGCGCGCCGTCGCCGCCGCGGTCAGGTGCCCCAGCGGCGACAGCAGTCGCGCCCGCCAGTCCAGCGCCCCTCGGCCGGTGTTCCAGAACAGCGGCGCCTGCATCAGCCCGCCTCGAGCCGGTCGAGCCGGTCGAGCACGAGTTCCACGACCCGGTCCGTCATCGCGGCCCCTGCCGACACGATGTCCCAGCCGGCATGGGCCATTGCCGCCGCGCGGTTCGGGGCGATCAGCTGGGACACTGCGGTGGCAAGCGAATCGGCGTCGTTGATGATGCGCGCGGCCCCCGCCTCGGCCAGGCGGGAATAGCTGGCAAGGTGTCGGCCCACGGCGGGCCCGTACAGGATCGCCGAGCCGAGCGCCGCCGCCTCGAGCGGATCGTGGCTGGGCTGGCCGCTCACCAGTGACCCGCCCATGAAGGCAAGCGGAGCGGCGCGATACCACAGGCCCAGCTCTTCCGGCCCCGAGGTCAGGATGATCTGGGTGTTCTCGTCCGGCATCTCTCCGGCGTCCCAGTGGCAGATGCGAAATCCCGTCGCCTCGGCCTGTGCCGCGATAGACGCGGCCTCTTGCGCCGATGCGGGGACAAGCACCAGCAACAGGCGATGCGCCAGACGCGAGGCGCGGCCATGGGCGGAAAGCACCACTCCCGCCTCGTGGGCAAGCAGCCGCGCGGCCAGCCAGACCGGGCGCCCGACCAGCAGCGCGGCCAGTTCCTCGTGCAGGCGGACCGAACAATCGAGCGGCAGGGCGGCTTCGGTCAGCGGACCCGCCACCGCCAGACGTTCGGGCGCAAGCCCGAGACGGCGCAGGCGGCGTTCGGACTGGGCGTTGGTGGCAAGGACCGTATCGAACAGCGCCAGCGTCGCCGGGGCAAGATCGGGAAGCCAGCGCGCCGCGGGCGTGGTCCATTCCCGGTCATCCGCGTCCACCAGGGTCAGCCCGCAGCCCCGTTCCGCCGTCAGATGCAGCAGGGCCGGGCGCAGGGCCTGACTGGCCCAGAGGCAGAGGTCAGGCGCCCAGTGATCAAGGAAGGCCCGGGTGTCGGTCATGGTTTCCTGCGGCAGCCCGGTGTGGAGCATCCCCGGTTCGGGCATCGGGTCGGGGCCGGTGGCGAGCACGATCAACCGTGGTCTCTGCTGGCGGATGCGCTGGCAGATCGAGATCAGCGCCCGGTGCCGCGAAAGGGTGTCGGCATGGACCCACAGCAGCCGCCCGGGCGGACGGTCGATCAGGTCCGTATGGTGCGGAACCGCACCCGGACGATCGCGGTTCAGCGCCAGATACGCCTTGAGACTGAAAGGCTTGCGGGGCAAATGCTACCCCAGCTTCTCGGTTCCCGAAACGGCGGTCTCTTCATCGCGCAGCCGGTGCAGGTGGGCGATGTAATAGCGCATGTGGGCATTGTCCACGGTGCGCTGTGCCTCTGCCTTCCAGGCGGTGTAGGCCGTATCGTAGTTCGGAAAGATTCCAACAATGTGAATGTCTTCCACATTCTTGAACTGGTTCTTGGTGGGGCTGACAAGCTCTCCCACGAAGACGAGGTGCAGGCGTTGCATGGGCCTATCCTTTCCACTGGTTCCGATGATCCTCTGACCCTTAGCGATCCCTTGGGTGAGGTCAAGCGAGCAGCGCGGTCACCGCTACCCCGGATGCGGCGATGCGGGCGTCCTGCGCGGCAGGCGTTGGCACCTCTGATCCGGTATGCCCCGCCCGCTCTGCCCAGCCCGGTATGCCCCGCCCGGCCCACCCAAAGCGGTATGCGTGCGCGATCAGTCCTTCTGGTCGAGCTTGACCTCGATCGCTTCGAGGCGGCGCAGCACGGCGACCCGGTAATCCTCGGTCGCGGCGTTGGATTCCTGGGCATGGGCGTCCTGCATCGAATTCACGATCAGGCCGACCACAAGGTTCACCACCGCAAAGGTCGTCACCAGGATGAAGGGCACGAAGAATATCCACGCCTCGGGGTAGATCTCCATCACCGGGCGCACGATGCCCATGGACCAGCTTTACAGCGTCATGATCTGGAACAGCGAATAGGCCGATGCGCCCAGAGAGCCGAACCAGTCCGGAAAGGTCTGTCCGAACAGCTTTGTCGCCATGACCGAGGCGATGTAGAAGATCACCCCCATGAGGAGGAACACAGACGCCATGCCGGGCAGGGCCGAAATGAAGCCTTCGACCACCCGGCGCAGGGTCGGCGCGACCGAGATCACCCGCAAGAGCCGCAGGATGCGCAGGGCGCGCAGCACGGCAAAGCCCTGCCCGGTGGGGACCAGCGACACGCCGATGATCACGAAATCGAAGATATTCCAGCCATTGCGGAAGAAACGCGGCCCCTGCGACACAAGCTTTGCCGCCAGTTCGACGACAAAGATGACAAGGCAGATCGTATCGAGCGTCAGGATCAGCCACCCAGCCCGCTGCATCACAATGGCAGAGGTCTCAAGGCCAAGGATCACCGCGTTGAAAAGGATGACGGCCATGATGAAATTGCGCGTGGCAGGGTGATCGATGAACTGCGTGAGGCGCTGGCGAGGGGACATGCGGGCTCCGGGGCTGAGGGCTGAATGGGACAAATGGATGCGGCGCGGGGGTGTTCAAGGGTGGCGGGGCAGGATGGCCCGCAACGCCGCATGGGTGCGGCGCAGGTGATGTAGCGGCACGGCCCGGAGCGACGGAGGCTTGCGGTTCACTGGCGCAGACCGGACAGAACCTCGGCCCAGACGCCTTCGGCCCCGGCCACCACGCCGTTCACCTGCGGGTGCGGGTTGTTGAAGCGCAGATCGGCGCCGGTCCTGTCGCTGACGCGGGCGCCCGCCTCGGTCAGGATCAGCGCACCGGCGGCAATGTCCCATTCCCAGCTTGGGCGCAGGGTGAACATCGCGTCATAGGCACCCTCGGCCACAAGGCTGAGCCGGTAGGCCAGCGAGGGGCGGTGGCTGCGCCGGAAATCGGGCACGGCGCCGTGCCAGTGATGCGGGTCGAGGTTGGGGCGCGTGGTCAGCACATTTGCCTTGCCAAGCGTCGTGGGGGCGGCGACGGCGATCGGCGTGCCGTTCAGGGTGGCACCGTGGCCCAACGCTGCTGCGTAAAGCTTGTCCTTGAGCGGCAGATAGACGACGGCGGCGGTGATGACGCCGTTGCGCGCGATGGCGATGGAATGGGCCCAGGTATCTTCGCCCGCGATGAACGACCGGGTGCCGTCGATCGGGTCGATGATGAAGGTATGTTCGGCGGCAAGGCGGGTGGGTTCGTCGGCCGATTCCTCGGACAGCCAGCCGTAATGCGGGCGCGCGGATTGAAGCATGTCCGACAGGGTGGCATTCACGGCAAGGTCGGCCGCGGTGACCGGGCTGTCGTCGGGCTTGTGCGTCACCTCCAGCGGACCGCCGATAAAACGGGTGGCGGTGGTCGCGGCGACGCGCGCGGCCTCGGTCAGGAGGGTCAGGTCATTCGCCTGCAAGGGTAAGACCCTGAACAAGCAGCGACGGCACGACGCGCGACAGCCAGGGTCGGGCATCGTTGGCGGGCTGGATGGTCCGCAGCAGGTCGCGCAGGTTGCCCGCGATGGTAACGCCGGACACCGGATAGGCGATTTCGCCCTTTTCGACCCAGAAACCGGCGGCGCCGCGGGAATAGTCGCCGGTGTTGGGGTTGATGGTCGAGCCGATCATCGAGGTCACCAGCAGCCCGGTGCCCATGTCGCGGATAAGATCGGCGCGGGACCGGTCACCCTGGGTCAGTGCGATGTTCCAGTTGGACGGCGTGATCCCGCCCGACGACGCGCGGGCGCCGTTGCCGGTGGGGTCGAGATCAAGCTTGCGCGCGGTGGCAAGGTCCAGCGTCCATCCGGTCAGGATGCCGTTTTCGACGATGTTGCGCGCCCGTGTCGGCAGGCCTTCGCCGTCGAAGGGGCGCGATCCCGAGGTGCGGGCGCGGTGCGGGTCTTCGGTCAGGGTCAGCCCGGCGGGCAGCACCTGTTCGCCCATCGCCGAGCGGAGCCAGGATGCGCCGCGCGCCACCGCCACGCCGTTGATCGCCGACAGCAGATGCCCGATGAGACTGGACGAGACGCGTTCGTCAAACAGCACCGGATAGGCGCCGGTCCGGGGCTTGCGCGGGTTCATGCGTTCCAGGGTGCGCCGGGCGGCGGTGGTGCCGATATCCCCGGGGGTGCGCAGGTCGGACTGGAAAATGCGGGAATCGCCGTCGTAATCCCGCTCCATCCCGGTGCCGGACCCGGCGATGGCAACCAGCGAGGTCGAGCGCGAGGTGATCCGGTAGCCGCCTTCAAAGCCGTTGGTGGCGGCAAGCTGGATGCGCCGCGCGCCATAGCTGGCCGAGGCAGAATCGATCTGGGTGATGCCGTTGACGGCACGGGCGGCGGATTCGGCGCTCCGGGCGTCATCCTCAAGCTCGCTCGGCGATGGTTCGGGCGCCGGGTCGTGCAGTTCGAGCGCGGCAAGATCCCAGTTGCGCGCCAGTTGCGCGGGGTCGGCAAGACCGATGTAGGGGTCTTCCGGGGATTCGCGGGCCATGGCGACGCAGCGTTGTGCCATGGTTTCCATCGCCGCGGCGCGCAGGTCCGAGGACGAGACAGAGGCAGAGCGCTGACCGATCAGGACGCGCAACCCAATGTCGGTACCTTCCGAGCGTTCGGCATGTTCCAGCGTGCCGCCGCGCACGTCGATCGACAGCGCGGTGCCGTCGATGGCCACGGCGTCCGCCGCATCGGCCCCGGCTGCACGGGCGGCAGACAGAAGGGCCTGGGTCAGGGCGGGCAGATCATGGGACATTGGGGCCTCGGGCAGGTGGGAAAGGTCGCCTCTGACCTAGGCTCGCAAGGGGCGGGGCGCAAGGGCGGCCGCATTGCGCCGGGTGGCTGGACACGGCTTTGGCATGGACGCGCGGCAGTTTGCGGGAACGTCCCGGCGGGCATCGGCGTGACAGTGTTCGGCGGGACAGTGTTCGGCTTGACAGTGCAAAGGCGTGTCGCGCCCGGCGGGCCAGGCGCCGCAAATCGCCGTTCACCGAAGCACGCGCCGCGCCGTCATCGACCCGCGACACAAAGGCGCGCACGGCGCCATTGCCGAAGATGGCCGTTTCCCCGGCGCGCAGACCCTCGGGCGGAGTGACGTTATCGGCGGCGCTTTCCGGCGCGGCGGCGGTATCCAGCGTGGCGGGGCCGGTCTCTGGCGCGGATGTGGCAGCGGCGGCAGGGGCGGGGCTGGCAGACCATCGGAAAACGGAATCTTGCCCCTGCGTCAGTTTATTCCGCCTTGGCGACGACACCGACGATCGGCCCCATCCAGCGCCCGATGTCCGCACGGCCAAGTTCGGGGGCGTAGAGCCGCGAGATGTTGCCATCCAGAAACAGCGCCTGCGGCACTTGCAGCGTGTCGCGGAAGAAACGGCCGAATTCGTGAAAGGTCACGGCATTTTCGGAGATCACGAAATACGCGGTCTTTCCGTCATCCGAGGTGCCGACTCCGTTGCGGATGTAACGCGACGTGCTGTCAATCAGGAATCGCGGGTGCAGTTCGCCGTCGATCACCAGCATGGGGCCGGACTGCGTCGCATAGGTGCAGTCCGGGTTTTCCTCGACAAAGCGCAACGTCTCGATCACATCGGCGCGGCCCTCGCGGATGCAAAGGACTCCGTTCGGGAGCAGGCCGAAATTGCCGGGGCCGGGGTTGGTGACAATGCGCATCTCTTCGGCGCCGTCTTCGACATAATGGCCCACGGGCGCGCGGTCTTCGTGATACATCCCGGCGTTCATCGCAAAGGCAAGGCGTTCGCCCCGGGCGCGCAGCATGGCATCGACCTGGTTGAACTGACCGTAGGGTGAACCGCCAGCGTCGTTCAGGAACAGGCGCAGATCGTCCTGGGTCAGGTCCACGGCGCAGACGGTATAACCGTTGCCGTCAAGCGCCTGGGCCGTGCAGCCGAGCGCCATGGCGGGGTGCGGCCCGGACAGGGCCAGAAGCGAACCACCGACAGCAAGGGAGATCCAGCGCCACATGGACGCTCAGTCGTCCAGATCGCGACGCACGTCTTCCTGCGCGAACAGGCGGCGGGTGTCATCGAGCCGGTCAAAGGTCTCGTCCAGGCGAAAACGCAGGTCGGGCGCGTATTTCAGGGTCAGGCTCTTGGAGACGATGCGGCGCAATTCGCCCTTGTTGCGGGCAAGCAGGCCGATAACCTCGTCCTGGCCTTGCCCGAACAGCGGCAACACATAGGCGGTTGCGACCTTGAGGTCGTTGGACATCCGCACCTCGCCCACGGTGATGGACATGCGGTTGAGTTCGGGGTCGTGGATGTCGCCCTTGTTGAGCACATCCGACAGGGTGCGGCGGATAAGCTCGCCCACGCGCAGCTGGCGCTGGCTGGGTCCTGCTGACTCTGGGGATCGGTTCTTTGCCATGTCACCCCATCTAAGGCCTTCGGTTGGCTTTGCCAAGCGGGGCCGGGCGGGTTATGCAGACGCGGATCCGGACGGGCAGGGAGACAGGCATCATGAGCGTTCAGGCAGAAGGTAATCTTCCCGGGGTTGTAATCACGGGGGTTTCGGGGCGCATGGGCCAGATGCTGGTGCGCGAAGTACTGGCCTCGGACCGGTTGCGGCTGGTCGCGGGGGTCGAACGTGTCGGCCACGACTGGATCGGACGCGATCTGGGCGAGGCGATGGGCGGCGCGTCGCTGGGCATCTCGGTGACGGACGACGCGCTTGAGGCGTTTGCAAGGGCGCAGGCGGTGATCGATTTCACCACGCCCGAGGCGACGGTGGGATTCGCCGAACTGGCGGCGCAGGCGCGCGCGGTGCATGTGATCGGCACCACGGGCCTGTCCGATGCGGATCTGGAAAAGATCGCGGCGGCGGCGCGGCATGCGGTGGTGGTGCGGGCGGGAAACATGAGCCTTGGGGTCAACCTGCTGACGCTGCTGACCAAAAAAGTGGCGGCGGCGCTGGATGCCGACTGGGACATCGAGATTGTCGAGACACATCACAACCGCAAGGTCGACGCACCCTCGGGCACGGCGCTGATGCTGGGCGAGGCGGCGGCCAATGGGCGTGGTGTGTCGCTTGCCGATGTGTCCGACCGCGGCCGCGACGGCATGACCGGCGCGCGGCGTCGCGGTGACATCGGGTTTGCCGCCCTGCGCGGCGGCGATGTCGTCGGCGAACATGACGTGATCTTTGCCACCGCCGGAGAGCGCATCACCCTGCGCCACGTCGCCAGTGACCGGGCGCTGTTCGCACGCGGCGCGTTGCGCGCCGCGCTTTGGGGGCAGGACAAGGCGCCCGGCGCTTATGACATGCTTGACGTGCTGGGTCTGGGCGACGGCTGAGATCCGCCGCAGGGCGCCTTTTGCGGCCCCTTGCAGGGCGCATACGTGGTTCGGCTGAAACTTTCGTGTCCGCTTCATCGTTCCTTGATCATTGGCAGTCAAAGCTATGTCTGAGGACAGGTTATGTCAGTGGACAAAGAGAAAGGGTGACAGGATGACGGGATTCAGGATCGCCGCGATTGCGGCCCTTTTTAGCATGGTCTGGGCGGGTGGTGCTGTTGCCGAATACGCCAAGATCAGTGATCGCGATCAATTCCTGCAACTGGTGCAGGGCAGAACCCTGTCGCGCACGCTGGTGTCTTTGCAGGTCATGCCCGATGGCGCGATCACCGGCCAGGGCGCGGTCTGGGACGTGACCGGGCAGTGGAGCTGGAAGGACGGCTATTTCTGCCGTGAGCTGAACTGGGGCGGCGATGAACTTGGCTACAACTGTCAGGAAGTGACGGCGAACGGCAATTCCATCCGCTTCACCTCGGACCGCGGGTCGGGGGAACAGGCGGAATTCCGCCTTCGCTAAGGCTGTCGGCCCGACCTGATGCCGTGCCGGTGTTCCTGTCGGCGCGATCCTGCTGCGGTGATCCTTTGGCGGTAATCCTTGGGCCTTTGATTGCCAGACTGTCGGGTGGCGGTCAGAAATCCACCGCCAGCCCTTTCTTTTCCCAATCGCCATATCGCACAGGGTCGGGGCCATCGCGTCCGCCAAGTTCGGGCGGCAGCGGATTCGTGCGGGCCTCTGCCTCGGCCAGGGCGCGGCGTTCTGCGGCTTCGGCGAGGGCACGGCGTGCCGCCGGGGGCAGGTCCCGGGGCGGGTCGTCGGGTAGGTTATCTGCGGGCATGCAATTGGTTTCCTTGCGTCTCTGCCCCTGATATACGCCGCAGCGGTTCAGGGGCAAGATGTGCCTGATCACATCCCCGGAGCCTGCCCATGTCAACACCGCCTCTGTCAGCCCGTCACGCCGCAGTCGATCTTCTGGATCAGATCCTGGGTCAGGAACGGCTGATGTCCGAGCTTATGGGCGGCAATGCCTGGGGGGCGATGACGCCCGGCGACCGGGCGGCGGCGCAACGGCTGGCGGGGGACGTGCTGCGCGGGCTCGAACGGGCGGACAGGGTGCTGAAGCCCTTCCTGAAGAAGGAACCGCCTTTGCGGGTGCTTAATGTACTGCGTCTGGCGACGGTCGAACTGTGCTCCGGCGGGGCGGCGCATGGCGTGGTGAACGAGGCGGTGAATATCGTGGCGCGCGGCGGGCGCACCGCAGGCATGAAGGGGATGGTCAACGCCGTCTTGCGGCGCGTCGTGACGCACGGCCCCGCCGAATGGGACAAACTGCGGGTGCCGCGGATGCCCGGCTGGCTGCGCGATCCGCTGGTCGAGGCCTGGGGCCGCGAGGCGGTGATGGCGATGGAGGCGGCGCAGTTCGCGGGCGCGCCGCTGGACCTGACCGCCCGGGGCGATCCGGCTGCGGTGGCGGCTGCGGTCGGTGGCACGGTGCTGCCCACAGGGTCGGTGCGGGTGGCCGGGGCCGGGCAGGTCAGCGCCATGCCCGGCTACGACGCGGGCGACTGGTGGGTTCAGGATGCCGCCGCCGCCCTGCCGGTGCGGATGCTGGGCGATGTGTCCGGGCTGTCGGTGCTGGACATGTGCGCCGCCCCGGGTGGCAAGACGCTGCAACTAGCGGCGCGCGGGGCGCGGGTGACGGCGCTGGCCCTCTCCGAGGCCCGCATGGCGCGGGTGGCCGAGAATCTTGCCCGCACCGGACTGAACGCCGAACTGCTGGTGGGCGACGCGCTGACCATAGACGGCACTTATGATGCGGTCCTGCTGGACGCCCCCTGTTCCGCGACGGGCACGATCCGCCGCCACCCGGATCTGCCGCATGCCAAGACGGGCGACGGGATCGACGGGCTGATCGCGCTTCAGGCGCGGATGCTGGACCATGCGCTGACGCTTCTGAAACCCGGCGGGCGGCTGGTCTATTGCACCTGTTCGCTGATCCCCGACGAAGGCGAATGCCAGACCGAGGCCGCGCTGGAGCGGGGCGGGATCGAAGTTCTGGCGGTCGACCTGCCCGGGATCGACCCCGCATGGATCAGTCCCGAGGGCGGATTGCGGCTGCGCCCCGACTATTGGGCCGACATCGGTGGAATGGACGGGTTCTACATGGTCATGCTGCGCCGGGTTGACTGACCGCCACGCTGCGACGGGGCGGGCGTGGCCGCCCACCTGCGCGGCTCGTGCATTTTGCGGGCGGCAGGCCGCGGTCTGCGGTCGCATGGGTCGGCGGCGGTTTTCCAAGGTGACTTTGCCGCGACTGCGCGGTAGCCTTGTCAAAAGACATGCCGGAATGGTGGTCATGAGCGGTTCAGAGGCACAGGAATGTCTGACAGGGAAAGCTGGCAGGCCGCGCGGACGCGGCTGATGAACCGCCTTCACGCGCGGTTGTCGGCGCGGGTGCGCCCGGCGACCGCATTTGTGTCGTCTCCCGAACCGCGCACCACCGGTGCCGTCGCGCGTGGTCGGCAACTGACGGCCGGCAATCTGATGTTCGCGGGTCATCTGATCGAATCCAACGGCGCGAAGATCTGGGATCTGGACCCGCCCGATGCGGCCTGGACGGACGAGATCCAGGGGTTCGGCTGGCTGGACGACCTGGCGGCGGTCGGCGATCTGCGGGCGCGGCAACTGGCGCAGGAGTGGCTCTGGGGCTGGATCGCGCGCCATGGCAAGGGGCAGGGGCCGGGCTGGACTCCCGAACTGACCGGGCGTCGGCTGATCCGGTGGATTCACCACGCTCTTTTCGTGCTGAGGCTGCAGGATTCGGAAAACGCGGGGCTGTTCTACCGGTCGCTGGCGCAACAGGCAATCTTTCTGGGGCGGCGCTGGCAGGTCTCGCCCCCCGGACTGCCACGCTTCGAGGCGCTGACCGGGCTGATCTATGCCGGCCTGTCGCTTGAGGGGATGGAGGCACATGCCGTACCTGCCGTCCGTGCGCTGGGCGCTGAATGTCATCGTCAGATCGATGCACAGGGCGGCATCCCCACCCGCAACCCCGAAGAACTGCTTGAGGTTTTTACCTTGCTGACCTGGGCACAGTCGGCGCTGGAAGAGGCGGATCTGGTACCCGATCCGGACCATGTGGCGGCCATCGCGCGCATCGCGCCGACCCTGCGGGCGCTGCGCCATGCCGACGGCGCCCTGGCCCGGTTTCACGGCGGGGGGCGCGGGCAGGAGGGGCGTCTGGACATGGCGCTGGCGGTCAGCGGCGTGAAAAAGCGCCATACTGACGGGCTGGCCATGGGATATGCGCGGCTGTCGGCGGGGCGCACCTCGGTTGTGGTGGATGCGGCGGCGCCGCCTGTCGGCAAGGCATCCTACACCGCCCATGCCTCGACCCTTGCGTTCGAACTGACCTCGGGGCGCAGGCCGCTGATCGTGAACTGCGGCTCGGGCGCGATGTTCGGGCGGGACTGGCGCCGGGCGGGGCGCGCCACACCATCCCATTCGGCGCTTTGTCTGGACGGCTATTCCAGCGCGCGGCTGGGCAAGCCGGGGCGCGTCGGCAGCGTGGTGCGCGAAATGCTTGAGGATTCGCCGCGCAACGTTCCGGTGCAGATCAGCCATGCGGATGACGGACTGCGGTTCGAGGGCGGGCATGACGGTTATGTCACGACGCACGGGCTGACCCATGCGCGGATCCTTGAGCTGTCCTTTGACGGGCGCGGTCTGGAGGGCGAGGATCTGCTCATGGCGCTGGAAACGGACGACAAGCGGGCGTTCGACCGGCGCATGGATGCGCTGTTGCTAGGCGGGCTGCCCTTTCAGATCCGCTTTCACCTGCATCCCGAGGTGGATTCGGCCATCGACATGGGCGGCGCGGCTGTATCCGTCGCGCTGCGGTCAGGCGAAATCTGGGTTTTCCGGCACGAGGGCGGCGCGGAACTGACGCTGGAGCCATCGGTTTATCTGGAAAAGGGGCGGCTGCGGCCGCGATCCTGCAATCAGATCGTTTTATCCGGCCGCGCGATGGAGTATGCGACCCGCATCCGCTGGTCATTGGCCAAGGCCCGGGACACCGCTATCGCGATCCGGGACCTGGCGATGGACGAGGTGGACTCCGATTAGCTGATCTCAGGAACCTGACCCATATGACCGATCTTGCCCCCGACCTTGTCCCAGTCCGCCGCGCGCTGATTTCCGTTTCCGACAAGTCCGGTCTGATCGACCTTGGCCGGGCGCTGGATGCACAGGGGATCGAACTGCTCTCGACCGGCGGATCGGCGAAGGCGCTGCGCGAGGCGGGGCTGACGGTGCGGGATGTGTCCGAGGTGACAGGGTTCCCCGAAATGATGGACGGGCGGGTCAAGACGCTGCATCCGGGCGTGCATGGCGGGCTGCTGGCGCTGCGCGACAACCCGGAACATCTAAAGGCGATGCACGAACACGGCATCGGCGCGATCGACCTGCTGGTGGTTAATCTTTATCCGTTCGAAGCGGCGGTCACCCAGGGTTCGGATTACGCGACCTGCATCGAGAATATCGACATCGGCGGCCCGGCGATGATCCGGGCGGCGGCCAAGAACCACGGCTTTGTCAGTGTGGTGACGGATGTCGAGGATTACGCGCCGCTGCTGGCCGAGCTTGAGGCGCAGGGCGGCCACACCTCTTACGCCTTCCGGCAGCGGCTGGCGCTGACCGCCTATTCCCGCACCGGTGCCTATGACGCGGCGGTGTCGGGCTGGATGGCCGGGGCGCTGGACGAGCCGGCGCCGCGGCGGCGGGTCTTTGCGGGAACGCTGGCGCAGACGCTGCGGTATGGCGAGAACCCGCACCAGTCGGCGGCCTTTTACGTCGACGGCTCGGCACGCCCCGGGGTGGCCACCGCCCGGCAGGTACAGGGCAAGGAGTTGAGCTACAACAACATCAACGACACCGATGCGGCGTTCGAACTGGTGTCGGAGTTCGCGGCCCAGGACGGCCCGGCCTGCGCGATCATCAAGCACGCCAACCCTTGCGGCGTGGCGCGGGGGGGCACGCTCAAGGACGCCTACGAGCGGGCCTTCGACTGTGACCGGACATCGGCGTTCGGCGGGATCATCGCGCTGAACCAGGTGCTGGACGGTGCGACGGCCGAGGCGATTGCCGGGATCTTCACCGAGGTGGTGATTGCGCCCGGCGCGGACGAGGATGCCCGCGCGGTGTTTGCCGGCAAGAAGAACCTGCGGCTTCTGGTGACGGGCGGGCTGGCCGATACGGGCGCGGGTGGACTGACCTTCCGGCAGGTGTCCGGCGGGATGCTGGTACAGGACCGGGATGTCGGGCGCGTGACGATGGACGACCTGCGCGTCGTGACCAGGGTCAGGCCGACCGAGGCGCAGATGCGTGACCTGCTGTTCGCCTGGACCGTGGCCAAACACGTGAAGTCCAACGCGATCGTCTACGTGAAGGACGGCGCGACGGTGGGCGTCGGCGCCGGGCAGATGAGCCGGGTCGATTCGACACGGATTGCCGCGCGCAAGTCACTGGACATGGCGCAAGCCATGGGCTTGCCCGCCCCGCTGACCGAAGGGTCGGTCGTCGCCTCGGATGCGTTCTTTCCCTTTGCCGACGGTCTGCTGACGGCGGCCGAGGCCGGAGCCAAGGCGGTGATTCAACCGGGCGGGTCGATGCGCGACGACGAGGTGATCGCCGCGGCGGACGAGGCGGGGCTTGCCATGGTGCTGACCGGCATGCGGCATTTCCGCCACTGACGCCGCGCCGGTGGCACGGTCGGGGTTTGGGTATTTGGAAAAAGAAGAAGCAGGGGAGCATGCGATGACCCTTTGGTGGGTGCGATGAGGCTGGTGTTCTGGGTCGGGTTCTGGACCTTTCTTGTCGATCAGGCGAGCAAATGGGTGGTGGTGCACATGATGGGTCTTGCCTCGCGCGTGCAGATCGACGTCTGGCCGCCTTTTGTCAATTTCCGCATGGCCTGGAATTACGGGATCAATTTCGGGCTGCTGTCCGGGCAGGCCGATGCGACGAAATGGGTGCTGATCGCCGTGGCGCTGGGCATCATCCTGTTCGTACTGGTCTGGATGCGGCGCGATCCGCCCGGGCGATTAGGGTTGGTGTCCGCCGGACTGCTGATCGGCGGGGCGCTCGGGAATGTCATCGACAGGCTGCTTTACGGGGCGGTGGCGGATTTCCTGAACATGTCCTGCTGTGGCATCCGCAATCCCTATGCGTTCAATGTTGCGGACATCGCGATCTTTGCCGGGGCGATCGGGCTGGTGCTGTTTCCGTCGGGCAAGGCGTCGCCCGGCCGGAAGCCGCGCTGAAGAGGGCATGTGGAAAAAAGGCCCCGTGACCTTGGCCGAGAGATCGGCTAGAGCTGTCGGGAAAGACAATGGAGGCAAGCGATGTTCGGGCGCGGCGTGATCTTGATGGCTGGTATGACGCTGCTGATGTCCTGTGGCGACGGACGGCTGCGCGACATGAGCAGCAACCGTTCGACCCCCGAGGAGTTTGCCATCGTGCCGCCCAAGCCGCTGGAGATTCCACCGAATTTCAGTGAACTGCCCACCCCCACGCCGGGTGCTGCCAACCGGACCGACCAGGCGCCGGTGGCCGATGCCGTGGCGGCGCTGGGCGGCAATCCCGCCGCGCTTTACGGCAACACGGTGTCGACTGCGGACGCGGCTCTTCTGGCATCGACGCAGCGGTTCGGCGTGAATGGTGCGATCCGCGGGGATCTGGCAAGCGAGGATGCCGCCTTTCGCAAGCGCAAGGCGTTGTTCAACTGGCGCCTGATCAAGGATGACGAATACAATCGCGCCTACAGCGGGCAGCGTCTGAATGCCGATGCTGAACTGGACCGGTTGCGTCGGCTGGGCATCCGCACGCCGTCCGCCCCGCCAGAGGCGCGCTGAACCGGGCCGTCTGCCAGTCGGTTATCTGTGGTCCCGGGCGAAAGCCTGCGCCCCTGACCGGCGGTTCCGAACATCCTGTCCAGGGCAGAATCGCCCCCGCTGACCCGGGCGCCCTCTGACCCGCGCCCTATATGGCCTACCCCCCGTCTGACCCGCGCCTGACGGGCGGCCGAACAGGGCGTGGCTGGACCACGGTCGGCACCAATCCTGACAAAATTGTAAGGTTTCCTTCACGCATCGTGACTTGAAGTCCCTACGCCGCGCCGTAGGTTGTCTGATAGATTTCTCTGGAGGATTCTGCCAATGCTCAGACGCACCAGCCTTGCCGTCGCCCTGTCCGTTGCCGCGCTGCCCGCGCAGGCGCAGGAGATGCAGGACCCGGTCACGACATTTACGCTCGACAACGGCATGGAGGTGGTGGTGATCGAAGACGATCGTGCCCCCGCGGTGCTGCACATGGTCTGGTACAGGGCAGGGTCGGCGGATGAAAATCCCGGGTCTTCCGGTGTGGCGCATTTCCTGGAACACCTGCTGTTCAAGGGCACCGAAAAGCGTGCCTCTGGCGAGTTCAGCAAGATCGTCGCCGCCAATGGCGGCACCGACAACGCCTTTACCAGCTATGACTATACTGGCTATTTCCAGCGCGTCGCCTCGGACCGGCTGGACCTGATGATGGAGATGGAATCCGACCGGATGGTCAACCTTCAGCTGGATGAGGACGACATCGCCACCGAACGCGACGTGATCATCGAAGAGCGCAACTCACGCGTGGAAAACGACCCCGGCGCGCTGTTTTCCGAGCAGCGCAATGCGGCGCAATATCTCAACCACCGCTATGGCGTGCCGATCATCGGCTGGCGCCACGAGATGGAGGCGCTGGACCTGGAAAAGGCGCAGGCCTTCTATGACCTGAACTATTCGCCCAACAATGCGATCCTGATCGTAGCCGGCGATGTGACCCTGCAAGAGGCGCGTACCCTGGCCGAAAAGCACTACGGTCCGATCCCCGCAAACCCGGATCTGCAAGAGCGGGCGCGGCCGCAGGAACCGCCCCAGACGGCCGAGCGGCGTCTGGTGTTCCGTGACCCGCGCGTGGCGCAGCCTTATGTGCTGCGCACCTACCTTGCGCCGGAACGTGACCCCGGCGCGCAGGAAAAGGCAGCCGCTCTGGTGATGTTGTCGGAAATCCTGGGCGGCGGGCAAACTTCCGTTCTCACTCAGAAGCTTCAGTTCGAGACGCAGAAGGCGGTCTATACCTCTGCGTTCTATGACGCGACCTCGCTCGACGATACGACCTTCGGGCTGATCATCGTACCGGCCGAGGGGCTGTCCCTTCAGGAGGCAGAGGATGCGCTGGATGCCACTGTCGCGCAGTTCATCGAGGATGGCGTGGACGAAAAGCAGCTGGAGCGGATAAAGTTCCAGATGAAGGCTGACCAGATATATGCCCGCGATTCCGCCGAATCCATTGCGCGGCGCTATGGCGGCGCCATGACGGCCGGTCTGACAGTCGAGGATGTGCAGGCTTGGCCCGAGGTGCTTCAGGCGGTGACGGGCGAAGACGTGATAGAGGCAGCGCGCTCGGTCTTTGACCGCAGGAAATCGGTGACCGGATGGCTGATGGCCTCCGAGGAGGTGGGCCAATGAAATTTCTCGTCGCATGTTTGCTGAGCTTCGTCACGGTCAGCCCGGCGCTGGCCGAGATCGAGATTACCGAAGTCACCTCGCCCGGGGGCATAACAGCCTGGCTGGTGCCCGAGCCGTCAATCCCCTTTGTCTCGCTCGAAATTCGCTTCAAGGGCGGTGCATCGCTCGACGTGCCAGGCGCGCGTGGTGCGACAAACCTGATGGTCGGACTGCTCGAAGAGGGCGCGGGCGACATGGACGCCCAGGGATTTGCCGAGGCGACCGAGGAACTGGCGGCGAGCTTCAACTACAGTGTCTATGACGACGCGGTGAGCGTTTCGGCGCGGTTCCTTACCGAAAACCAGGACGAGGCTGTGGATCTGCTGCGTCAGTCGCTGGTGCAGCCGCGTTTCGACGAGACCGCGATCGAACGGGTGCGCGCACAGATCCTGTCGAGCCTGCGTTCGGATGCGACCGATCCCGATGCCATCGTCGGGGCGGCGTTCGACGACATCATGTTCGGCGACCACCCCTATGGCTCGCACTATGAAGGCACGCTCGAATCGGTCGCCGCGCTGACGCGCGAGGACATCGTCGCCGCCTGGGAGGGCGCGCTGGCCCGGGACCGGGTCTATGTGAGTGCTGCGGGCGACATCACGCCCGAGGCGCTGGCGGGGCTTCTGGACGGACTGCTGGGGGATCTGCCTGCAGACGGGCGCCCACAGCCCGAGGCTGTCGATGTGCAGGCCAGTGCGGGCGTTACGGTTGTTCCCTTCGATACGCCGCAATCGGTGGCCCTGTTCGGCCACGAAGGCATCGGGATGGACGATCCGGATTTCTTTGCGGCCTATGTGATGAACGTGGTTCTGGGTGGCGGCGGGTTCGAAGCGCGGCTGATGACCGAAGTGCGCGAAAAGCGCGGCCTGACCTATGGGGTCTACACCTACCTTGCCACCAAGGAACACGCCGAACTGGTGGCCGGGCGGGTCGCGTCGGCCAACGACCGGGTGGCCGAGGCGATCCAGGTGATCACCGATGAATGGGCCCGGATGGCCGAAGAGGGCGTGACCCAGGACGAGCTGGATCAGGCCAAGACCTACCTTACCGGGTCCTACCCGCTGCGCTTTGACGGCAACGGGCCGATTGCCGACATCCTTGTCGGCATGCAGATGGACGATTTCCCGATCGACTATGCCACGACCCGCAACGAAAAGGTCGAGGCGGTGACACTGGAGGATGTGAAGCGCGTCGCCAAGCGGGTGCTCAAACCCGAGGCGCTGCGCTTTGTGGTGGTGGGGCAGCCCGAGGGGTTGGACAGTACACCGGTCCAGTGATGCGCGACGCCCCAAGAATTTTCGTACGAAAATTCTTGGGGTCACCCGCCGGTGTTGCGCCTGCGGATCAGTTCAGAAGGCCGGCGTGGCGCAGTCCGGCATCTACCTTTTCGCGGGTTTGTGATGTCAGCGGCATCAGCGGCAGGCGCACCTCTTCTGAACAAAGGCCCAGACGGTGCATCGCGTATTTCACGCCGCACAGTCCCGGCTCGGTAAAGATCGCGTGGTGCAGCGGCATCAGGCGGTCCTGGATTTCCAGCGCACGGACATAGTCGCCCGCCAGGGTCGCCTCCTGCAATTCTGCGCACAGGCGCGGTGCTGCGTTGGCGGTGACCGAGATGCATCCGATCCCGCCCTGGGCGTTGAACCCGTGTGCGGTCGCATCCTCGCCGGAAATCTGGAGGAACGCGTCTCCGCAGGTGATACGCTGGGCGCAGACCCGCGCCAGATCGCCGGTCGCGTCCTTGACCCCGACGATGCGCGGCAGTTTCGCAAGCTCGCCCATCGTGGCGGGGGACATGTCCACCGCCGAACGGCCGGGAATGTTGTAGATGATGATCGGCAGGTCGCAGCAATCGTGCAGCATGGTGAAATGCGCGATCAGACCCGCCTGCGTCGGCTTGTTGTAATAGGGCGTCACCACCAGCACCGCATCGGCGCCCACGCGCTGCGCGAACTGCATGAAGCGGATCGCCTCGGCGGTGTTGTTGGACCCGGCCCCGGCGATCACCGGGATTCGCCCGGCCACAGCCTTGACGACGCAATCCACGACCGCCTCGTGTTCGGTGTGCGACAGCGTCGGGCTTTCGCCGGTCGTGCCCACGGGCACAAGGCCGTGCGATCCTTGGTCAATGTGCCACTCGACCAGCTGTTTGAGCATGTCGAAATCCACGGCGCCGTCCTTGAACGGCGTGACCAGGGCAGGCATTGAGCCTTTGAACATGACACGCTCCTTTTGTGTTCGTTTCGAGTTTGCACAAGGACATCCCGCCACCTTCCCAAACAAGTGAGTTGTCGCTAGACGGGGGCACGGTATCCTCAGGGCCGTGTCTATCCATATTCAGCGGGGAAATTGCAAGCTCATGTCGCGCGTCCTTGCCCTGATCCTTGTCCTTGTGGCCAACATGGCGACCGCCCAGAGCGGGGCCGACAGGCCAATGGGCCGCGCGATGGACGCGCTGCGCCAGGGCAACTGGGCCGCCGCGCAGATCCATGCGCGCGGCGACGGGCAGCCCGCGGTGGATGTGATCGCCTGGCATTACCTGCGCGCCGGGCTGGGATCCGCCGTACAGGTCAAGGATTTTGTCGCCCGCAACCCCGACTGGCCCGGCATGGATTACCTGCGCGAGAAGAGCGAAAAGGCGATGGTCGAAGCCTCGCACGCCGATGTCGAGGCGTTCTTTGCCGACACCCCGCCGCAGACCGGCACCGGCGCGCTGTCGCTGGCCCGGGCCTATATCGCAGACGGCCAGCGCGGCGCGGCCGAGGCGACGGTGGTGCTGGCCTGGCGCACGCTGTCGCTGGCGTCCGAGGAACGTGCCGCCTTTCTGGTCGAACACGGCACGCTGTTGCGACCGCATCATCAGGCGCGGCTGGACATGGCGCTGTGGAACGGCTGGACCGCCAATGCGCGCGCCATGCTGTTGCTGGTCGATGACGGTCACCGCGCCCTGGCCGAGGCGCGTCTGGGCCTTATGGACAGTGCCCCCGGTGTCGATTCGCTGATCGCCCGGGTGCCCGCAGAGTTGCAGGGCGATCCCGGTCTGGCCCATGCTCGGTTCGAATGGCGCATGCGCAAGAACCGCGCCGAAGATGCGCTCACGCTTTTGCTGGAACGCTCGACCAGCGCCGCCGCCCTGGGCGAGCCTTGGGCCTGGGGCAACCGGCGCCGCGCGCTGGCCCGCGAAAAGATGCGCGGCGGCGATCCGGTGCTGGCCTATCGCATCGCTTCGACCCACTTCATGCTGGAAGGTTCGGATTATGCCGATCTGGAATGGCTGTCGGGCTATCTGGCCCTGCGGTTCCTGAACAAGCCACAGAAGGCGTTTGAGCATTTCGAGAATCTTCGCAAGGCCGTGGACACGCCGATTTCGCTCGGGCGGGCGGGCTACTGGATCGGGCGCGCGCATGAGGCGCTGGACAATGCCGCCGCCGCGCAGGAGGCGTATACCTTTGGTGGCGGCTACCAGACATCGTTCTACGGGCTTCTGGCGGCGGAAAAGGCCGGCATGCCCGCTGATCCGCGCCTGTCCGGCCAAGAGGATTTTCCCCCCTGGCGCGACGCGGCCTACACCGGGTCATCGGTCTATCAGGCCGCCGTCCTGCTTCTTGCCGCCGGAGAGGAGGATCTGGCCGAACGCTTTTTCACCCACCTTGCCGAATCGCTCGACCTTACCGGGATCGGCCAGATGGGCGACATGCTGGCCGAAATGGGCCGCCCCCATATCCAGGTGATGCTGGGCAAGCGCGCTGCCCAGGCGGGGATCGAGGTGCCGGGCCCCTATTACCCGCTGCATCCGCTGGCGGGCGACGTGCATCCGGTGCCGACCGAAATCGTGCTGGCCATCGCGCGGCGGGAATCCGAATTCAACCCGAGCGTCGTGTCTGGGGTGGGGGCGCGGGGGCTCATGCAGGTGATGCCGCGCACCGCACAAGAAGTTTCCGGCTGGATCGGAGAGCCCTATTCGCAAAGTGCCCTGCTGGACGATCCGGACTACAATGCGCGGCTGGGCGCCGCCTACCTTGCCGCGCTGGCGCGGCAGTTCGATGGCAACGTCGTGATGATGGCGGCGGGTTACAATGCCGGACCCAGTCGGCCGACCGGATGGATGCAGCTTTACGGCGATCCGCGCAAGGGGCAGATCGACGTCGTGGACTTCATCGAATTCATCCCGTTCCGCGAAACCCAGAATTACGTGATGCGTGTGGCCGAAAGCCTGCCGGTCTATCGTGCCCGTCTGGGCAAAGAGCCGCTGCCGGTGCGGTTTTCGCAGGAACTGATCGGGTCCACCTTGCCGGTGCTGGCGCGCGAGGGGGAATAGATGAAAGGGCGTCGTCTGCACCGGACCGGCGGCGTTCCACCTGGGACGTTCTGTTGGGGTCAGGGACACACGGCCCGGCAGGTCAGGATGCGTTGCGAAACGACTTCACGACCGCCGGACATGGCTTGCAGCGTTTTGGTTGAAACCTGAAACAACCAGCATCATTTTTTGCGTTTGATCCGCAGGCGAAAGGCAGCGTACAGGTGTTTCGTGAACCTTACCCAGTTCACGCTCCTGACCGTTTGCCTTTTTCGTATCTGTCGATCATCGCGATGATCCAGGGAATGTTGGGCATGAAGATGAAGATCCGGGTCAGCTGAAACGCCGTGACCAGCGCCAGGTCGACGTCAAGGAACTTGGCGGTCAGGGCCATTTCCGTGACGCCACCGGGGGCCAGGCCCAGCACCAGAACCTCCCAGTCCAGTCCGGACACAGCCGCCAGACCGACGGCAAAGGCAGATACGATGCCCAGCAGCAGAAGCGCGCTGATCGCCGAAGTGAACAGCAGACGCCCGCCCCTGAGCAGCAGGTCGCGCCGAAACATGCTTCCCAGCCAGGTGCCAAGAACGATCTGGGCGGCCGACAGGATCAGCGGCGGAAAAGCCGTCGGTTGCAGGCCGGCGGCAGAGGCGGCGGCTGAAAACGCAAGCGGGCCCAGAAAATAGGGATTGGACAGGCGCAGCGTCTTGAACAGCAACGCGCCGCAGATGGCCAGCAGCGCGAGAAAGCCGTTGCCGATCGGGTCGAACGTGCCGTCGCTGACCTGTCCGCTGCGGTCCGGCCAGCCGTCGACCGCATAAAGCGAAAGCGGCACGAGGATGACAACGGCGGCAATGCGCATGGTCTGCGACAGCACGATGGGGGTGGGATCACAGTCCAGCTTTTCCGCCATGATTGCCGCTTCGACGGGGCTGGTGGGGACGGTTGCCAGAAACGCCTGCGCCAGCGGCATGTCGGCCATCCGCGCTGTAAGCACCGCCACCACACCCGCCAGAAGCGCCGTCACGACCGCCGCGCCCACCAGCAGTGGGGCAAGCGACAGCAAGGCGGCAAGCGCCGCCGGGGTAAAGGCCAGCCCGACCTGCGCCGCGATCGTCATCTGCCCGAAGGGGCGCGTCCTGACCGGTACGGGCACCGTGATGACGCCGCTGATGTAGGCGATTGCAGAGATGACCAACGGCCCGATCATCCAGGGCAGCGGAACGCCCAGCAGGGCAAAAAGCCAACCGGCGCCGATGCCCAGCAGGTAAAGCGCAGCAAGCCTGAGGCCGTTGTTCAGACGGGATGACACAGGTGGGGTCCTTTCCGGCGGGACAATCGCGGCGACGGGATCGGGGCGGCTCCGATTGTTGCGCCGGACATATCGCGCAGGGACAGCGAAGCAAAGAGGCCCGAGCATGTTTCGCCACTCGATCCGCACCGACTCAACCGTTTCGGGGTCCGCCGTCGTGATCATACAGCCGCTGGTATGCCTCCATCCTGCCAGGTTCATGGGCGAAAATTCCGGACATGCCAGTTCCTGAAGGCATGTGCAGTCAGGACAAAATGCCACATTAAACATACAATACGGGAAGTGTATGCATTTTCACGGCGTCGCGTGCCAGCGTGCCACAGCAATGCAAGAGCAAGAGTTCAAGGAGAATCATCGTGTCTCTCAAGGTCGGCAGGGACGTCAGCAATGCGCGGGATTTGCGGGTTTCGCTGAAGCGTGGCGCGCAGTGCAAATGCCCGCAATGCGGCGAAGGCCGCGTGTTTCACGGGTACCTGAAGGTGCGGCAGAGCTGTTCGGAATGTGGGCTGGACCTGACGCCGCAGCGGGCTGACGACGGGCCCGCCTATGTGGTCATTCTGCTGGTCGGCCATCTGGTCGGCTTTACACTGCCCATCTTCTTCGAGGCGATGCGCGATGACCCCCTGCTGGTCGCGTGCAGCCTGTCAGGCCTTGCGGTGGTCTTGTCGCTGGCCCTTCTGCGACCGGTCAAGGGCATGTTCGTCGCCTTTCAATGGGCGAAGGAAATGAACGGATTTGGGTGGCGGCCATCGGCACAGCCTGTCACCGCGTGAAAGTTTGACGCCGACTGCCGTGCGCAAGACGTCCCTGTCGGCGCCCAGTGCGTTGCGGGGGCCCAGTGCGTTGCGGGGGCCCGATCTGCCCTGATAGACCACGCTCTTTGCGCTGCCCCGCCTTGTGCCGCGTCACCTGTCGGCTTGGTCCGGGCTGCGCGATCCGCAGATGGGCCGCGTCGTTTTTCCAATTCGTTCGGCAACCGGGCTGAATTGGCGTTTTACATGTCATTCCCGTGCGGTATCTACTGGGACCAGCGGAGGATCCCATGCAAACCCAGGTCGTGATCATCGGCGGCGGCCCCTCGGGCCTGCTGCTTGCCCAGCTTCTGCACGTGCGCGGGATCGAGGCGGTGGTGCTTGAACGCAAGACCCGCGACTATGTGCTTGGCCGCATCCGCGCGGGGGTGCTGGAACGCGGGATCATCGCCCTGCTGCAAGAGGCGCAGGTCGAAACCCGCATGGCGACACAGGGCTTTGCCCATCACGGCACGGTCATAAGCTATGACGACCAGCATTTCCGCATCGATTTCACCGATCACACCGACCATCCGGTGATGGTCTACGGCCAGACCGAGGTGACGCGCGACCTGTACGACGCCCGCGAAAAGACCGGCGGGCAGACCTTCTTCGATGTCGAAGAGGTGCAGATTCACAACACCGATCTGGATGGTACCGCCCGCCCGCGCGTGACCTTCACCGCCGACGGCACCTCGCAGGACATCACCTGCGACTATATCGCCGGGTGCGACGGCTTTCACGGGGTGTCGCGCCAGTCGATCCCCGAAGACAGGCGCAAGACCTATGAAAAGGTCTATCCCTTCGGCTGGCTTGGCATCCTGTCCGAAACGCCCCCGGTGCATCACGAACTGATCTATGCGAACGCCGAACGCGGCTTTGCGCTCTGCTCGATGCGCAACGATCACCTGTCGCGCTACTATGTCCAGTGCCCCAGCGATGACGATGTGGCCGACTGGTCCGACGACCGATTCTGGTCCGAACTTGCCGCCCGCATCCCGCCGGATTTCGCCGCAAGATTGCAGACCGGCCCGTCGATCGAAAAATCCATTGCGCCCTTGCGGTCCTTCGTGTGCGAGCCGATGCAATACGGCCGCCTGTTCCTGTGTGGCGACGCCGCGCACATTGTCCCCCCCACCGGGGCCAAGGGGCTGAACACCGCCGCCTCGGACGTCCACTACCTTTATCGGGCGCTTTGGGCGCACTACCTTGACGACGACAGCACAAAGCTGGCCACCTATTCCGCCACGGCCCTGTCCCGGGTCTGGAAGGCGGAACGCTTCAGCTGGTGGATGACCTCGACCCTGCACCGTTTTCCGCAAATGAACGCGTTTGACCTGCGCATGCAGCGTGCCGAACTTGAATTCCTCCGCTCCAACACCGCGGCACAGGCGGCGTTGGCACAGAACTATGTCGGATTGCCCTACTGAAAGGCCCTGAACATGACAGAACGCCATGACACCGGAATGACCGTGCGCCGGTCCGTGCTGGGCGACGCCCATGTGGACCGCGCCGAAACCGCCAAGACCGATTTTGACCTGCCGTTCCAGACCCTGATCACCGAAGGCGCCTGGGGCACCGTCTGGGCGTCCGACAACATCTCGCGGCGCGAGCGGTCGATGATCACGCTGGCGCTGCTGGCCGCCACCGGCAATTTCGACGAGATCCCGATGCACATCCGCGCCTGTGCCCGCACCGGCGCCAGCCGCACCGATGTACAGGAGGCGTTCCAGCACGTGGCAATTTATGCTGGTGTGCCAAAGGCGAACCATGCGATCAAGCTGGCCAAACAGACATGGTCCGAGATGGAAGCCGAGACTGTGGGTGATAAGGCGGGCGAGACTGTGGCCGGTCAGGCGGGCGAAAAGGGGGCAAAGACATGAGCGAGGCAGACACATGAGCGGCTTTGTCCCGCGCGACCGCCGCTGGCACCCGCCCGCGCTGACGCCGGACTACAAGACCTCGGTCAAGCGGTCGCCCGGCTTTGCGCCGCTGTCCTTCCCGACCTCGCTTTCCGAAGAATCGGGCCCGGTGTTCCGCGACGACATGCTGGGGCCGCAGGACGCCGATCTGATTCATAATTTCGCCAAGGCAGGGGAATCGGCCATCGGACCCCGTATCATCGTGCATGGCCGGGTGATTGACGAATTCGGCCGCCCGGTGCCGAAAACGCTGGTCGAGGTCTGGCAGGCCAATGCCGGCGGACGCTACCGGCATAAAAAGGAAAGCTACCTTGCCCCGCTTGATCCCAACTTTGGCGGCTGCGGGCGGGTGGTGACCGACGATCAGGGGTTTTACGAATTCCGCACGATCCAGCCGGGCCCCTATCCCTGGCCCAACACGATGAACGACTGGCGCCCGGCGCATATCCATTTTTCGGTCTTCGGGCACAGCTTTGCCCAGCGACTGATCACCCAGATGTATTTCGAAGGGGATCCGCTGATCTGGAAATGTCCCATCGTCGACACCATCCCGTCGCGCGAAGGCATCGAATCGCTGGTTGCCGCGCTTGACATGGCGCGCGCCATTCCGATGGACAGCCTGGCCTACAGGTTCGACATCGTCCTGCGTGGCCGCCGCCAGACGCATTTCGAAAACCGGCCAGAGGGTCTTTGAATGGTACAGAAGTTCGAACAGTTCCGCGAAAGCCCGTCACAGACCGCCGGGCCTTATGTCCACATCGGCTGCACCCCGAATTTTTCGGGCATCACCGGCGTCTATCCCGAAGACCCCGGCACGCGGATGATCACCGGCGACGTGGCCGGCGAGCGGATCACGCTAAGAGGCGCGGTGTTCGACGGCGCCGGCACCGCCCTGCGCGACGCGCTGATCGAGGTCTGGCAGGCCGACGCGGCGGGCAGGTTCGCAGGTCAGGGCGGCGATCCCGCCTTTACCGGCTGGGGCCGTTCCGCCGGTGACATGGCCACAGGCGAATTCACCTTCGAGACGGTCAGACCGGGGCGCGTGCGCTGGCCCGACGGACGCCTTCAGGCGCCGCACGTCACCTTCTGGATCGTCGCGCGCGGCATCAACCTGGGCCTGCAAACGCGGATGTATTTCGCGGACGAGGCGGCGGCGAACGCCGAAGATCCGATCCTAACCCGGCTCGAACATTCCCAGCGCATCCCGACCCTGCTGGCCGCAGCCGAAGAGGGCGGCACCCACCGCTTTGACATCCACCTGCAAGGCCCGCAGGAAACCATCTTTTTCGACATATGAAAGCCTGACACCATGTCCAAACCCTGCATCATCTGCGTCGCCATCACCGGCTCTGTCCCGACAAAGGCCGATAATCCCGCCGTGCCGATCTCTGTCCCGGAACAGATCGAATCGACACAACAGGCATTTGAGGCCGGTGCCACCATCGCCCATTGCCACGTGCGCAACAACGATGGCACACCCAGTTCGGACCCGGCCCGCTTTGCGCTGTTGATGGAAGGGCTGCGAAAACATTGCCCCGGCATGATCGTGCAACTGTCCACCGGGGGCCGGTCCGGTGCGGGGCAGGCGCGCGGCGGGATGTTGCCGCTGGGCCCCGACATGGCCTCGCTTTCGGTCGGGTCCAACAACTTTCCCAGCCGCGTCTATGAAAATCCGCCGGATCTGGTGGACTGGCTCGCGTCCGAGATGAAGACCTATAACGTCAAGCCCGAGATCGAGGCATTTGACCTGTCCCACATCCACAAGGCCGCCGAGATGAACCGCGACGGGCGTATCCCCGGCACGCTCTACGTGCAGTTCGTGATGGGTGTGAAGAACGCCATGCCCGCCGACCGCGACACCTTTGACTACTACATCCGGACGGTCGAACGTCTGGCACCCGGCGCCGAATGGTGCGCCGCCGGGATCGGCCGCCATCAGGCCGAGGTGAACGAATGGTGCATTGCCGCCGGCGGACACACCCGCACCGGGCTCGAGGATAACATCCGGCTTGACCGCGATACGCTTGCGCCGTCGAACGCGGCGCTTGTCGAACGGGCGGTCATGATTTGCCAGAAACACGAACGCCCCGTGGCGACCTGGCAGCAGGCGCGTGACATTCTGGGTCTCGCCGCAGCGTAAGGCGGGGGCCGTGCCCCCGTTCGCCGCGTCCTTTTACGCCGGTTGCGCCTCGCGCAACTCCTTTTGCAAGCGCGCCGTTTCTTCTGCCTTGGGCTTCGAAAACCCGGCGAGCAGCAGATAGGCGACCGGCGTCAGATACAGGGTCGACACGGTGGCAAGACCCAAGCCCCCGACGATGACCCATCCCAGTGCCTCGCGCGCCTCGGCGCCCGCACCCGACGACAGGATCAGCGGCACGCCGCCCAGCACGGTCGAAATCATCGTCATCATCACCGGGCGCAGCCGGATGGTCGATGCGTCGAGGATCGCGTCATAGACTGATGCCCCCTCATCCCGCAACTGATTGGCGAATTCGACGATCAGAATCCCGTTCTTGGCCATAATTCCGATCAGCATCACCAGACCGATCTGCGAATAGACGTTCAGGCTCAGCCCGGTGAACACCAGCGCGAAGGCGGCGCAGGCCAGACCCAGCGGCACCGTCGCCATCACCACCACGGCGGAAATGAAGCTTTCGAACTGCGCGCTCAGCACCAGGAACACGACAAGGATCGCAAACCCGAATGTCAGCAGCAGGCCGCTGGCGGTCTGGTCCAGCGTCGCCGCCTCGGCCAGCGGCACGATGCGGTTTTCTTCTGACAGGATTTCAGATCCGACCTGGCGCACCTCTGACAGGGCGTCGCCCAGCGACAGTTCGGGCGTCAGCCCGGCGGTGATCTCGACCGACCGGTTCTGCCCCTCGCGGCTCAGTTCGGGCGCGATGGCGCGTTCTTCCAGCCGCACAAAGGTCGACATCGGCACCATCTGCCCGTCGCTGGACTGCACGAACACGTTTTCCAGATCGCCGGGATCGTTCACCGGATCGGTGGTGGACAACATCTGCACATCATAGCTTTTGTCGGCGACGAACACCGTTCCGATCGACCGCCCCTCAAGCACGGCGCGCAGCGCCTCGCCCAGGCCACTGATGTCGATGCCCAGATCCGAGGCCCGCGTCCGGTCAATTTCGATGAACAGCTGGGGTTGCGTCGTCTCGTATTCCAGCCGCACCTGCCCCATGGCCGGGTTTTCCTGCAACCGGTCCACAAGCTGCTGGGACACAACGGAAAGTTGTTCATAGCTGCTGCCGGTGATCGCAAAGCTCAGGCCGCGCCCCGCGCCGCGGATGCCCAGCGAATTGGGCTGGATCGCAAAGGCGCGCACGCCGATGATGTCGCGCAGCTTGGCATTGATGTCACCGACGATGGCGGCCTGATCGCGTTCGCGATCATTCCATTGGGCCAGGGACATCACCATGAAGCCGCTGTTGTTCGACCCGCCGGTACCCGAGATCGAGAACACGTTGCGGATCTCGCCCGACTCGACCATCGGCTGGACCGCGCGTTCGATTTCCTGCATCTTAGATGTGGTGTAGTTCAGCGACACACCCTGCGGCGCGCTGACACGCAGCAGGGCGACGGCACGATCCTCGGGCGGGGTCAGTTCCTGCCGGATGCCGCTGCCGACAAACACCGCCGTGGCCGCGAACAGGGCGGCGGTCAGCACGATGACAAAGGGCACGGCCAGCGCGCCGCGCAGCGTCGTCTTGTAGAGCGCCGCCAGACGGTTGCCCAGCCAGACCATCGGCCCGCGCGGATCCTTTTCCGGCTCGGAGGTCAGCAGGCGGCTGGCCAGCACCGGGCACAGCGTCAGGGCGACGACCGATGACAAAAGCACCGCCATAGCAAGCGTAAAGCCGAATTCGCGGAACAACCCACCCGCCTGTCCGGGTAGAAAGGACAGCGGGATGAACACCGCCGCCAGCGTTGCCGTGGTGGTCACGACGGCAAAAAAGACCTGTTGCGTGCCCAGCACCGCCGCGGCGCGCGGTCCCATGCCCGCCGCCCGCTGGCGCACGATGTTTTCCAGCACGACGATGGCATCGTCCACAACCATGCCTGTCGCCAGCACCAGCGCCAGCAAGGTCAGGATGTTGACCGAAAACCCGACAAGATAGATCGCCGCCACCGTGCCGATCAGCGCAACAGGCAGGGTCAGCGTCGGGATCAGCGTCGCGCTGACGCTGCGCAGGAACAGGAAGATCACCACCACGACGATGGCCACGGCCAGGCCCAGCGTCTTGAGCACCTCCTTGATCGAGCCGTTGATGAACAGGGCGTCGTCCGAGGTGACAAAGATGTTCACGTCGTCGGGCAGCGTCTCGCTCAGGTCCGCCACCACCTCGCGCACCGAGGCCGAGATTTCCAGCGTGTTCGACGTCGCCTGACGGATCACGCCCAGCCCCAGCCCGGTCTGGCCGTTCGCCCGCAGGATCGTTTCGTTCGGGGCCGGTCCCAGCGTGACCGAGGCCACGTCGCCCAGGATCACGTTATCCTTGATTTTCAGCGCCTCAAAGGCGTCGGGCGTGTTGACCGACGCGGTGGTGCGCACGTTGATCGACTGCCGATCGCCGGCCAGATCGCCGGCCGGCGCGTCAAAGGCGATGGTGCCCAGGGCGTTGCGCAGGTCGGCCAGTGTCAGGCCCCGGCTGGCCAGTTCCATCTGGTCGATGTCGACGCGAAAGATCGGCTCGCGGTCGCCATAGATCTGAAGATCGGCAACCCCGTTGATCGAGATTATCCTGTCCTCGACCCGGTCCTGCACGATCTGGGTCAGCTCTTGCGGCGACCGGCTGGCCGAGGTGACGGCAACGCGGATCACCGGCTGGGCATTGGCGTCTGCCTTCACGATCTCGGGCGTTTCGGCATCGTCGGGCAGGTTGTTGGTGATGCGGGCCACGGCGTCCCGGGTGTCGGTCGCCGCCACATCAAGGTTCACGTCGTCGTTGAATTCCAGCGTCACCCGGCTGCGCCCGAAGCGCGAGTTGGAAGAGATCGTGCGCACACCGGCCACGCGGCCCACCGCGCCCTCGACCCGGCTGGTGATTTCCTGGTCAACGGTTTCGGCGGACGCGCCGTCGAACTGGGTGGTCACCGTGATGACGGGGCGGTCCACATCGGGCAGTTCCCGGATCTCGACGCCGAACAGGGCGGCGATCCCGGCGATCACGATCAGCGCGCTCAGCACGAAGGCCAGGATGGGCCGCTGCACGAACAGCGCGGTTCCCGAGGTCCGGACCCCGGCGGAGGGTGTATCGTTCATTTCAGCCCCTCCGGCGGTCGCTGATTTCGGCACTGGCACCTTCTGCGCCGCCGTTGGATATGTTCACCTCGGTGCCGGGGCGCAGGGCCTGCACGCCTTCGGTCACCACATGGTCGCCGGGGGCCAGATCCGCTTCGACCAGCACGGAATCGCTGTTGCGCTGGCGGATCACGATGGGCACTTCCCGAACCTTGCCGTCGTGCACCGCCCAGACAAACGACCCTTCGCTGGACCATTGCACCGACAGTGGGTTGATCTCTGGAAACTGTTCACCCTCAAAGTGCAGGACGACGGAAAAGGCCATGCCCTCGCGCAGGCTGTCGTCCTCGTTGTCGATCCGCGCCTGGACGCGCAGGGTCCGGCTGGCGCGGTCCACCACATTGTCCAGCGTCGCCACCTCTCCGTTCAGCACCTGGCTGCGATTGGCCAGTGGCGCAAGGTCCACTGGCATCCCGGTTTCCAACTGGCCGATGACCCGTTCCGGAACGCGAAAGTCGATCAGCAGCTGCGACCGGTCGGTGATCACGGCCAGTTCGTCCTGCGCCGACACCCGGTCACCCTCTTCCACCTCGAGGATGCCGATCCAGCCCGCGATCGGAGCCCGGATCACCCGCTGTGCCAGATCGAATTCGGCCTGCCGGATCTCAAGCTCGGCATTGCGCAGGGCCAGTTCCGCCTCTCGGATGCGCACCGCCGTGATCGCGCCGGAATTCTGGAGCGACGACAGGCGGTTCACCTCGTCCTGGTTGTCCGTCAGCGTGAGTGTCGCACGTTCAAGCGCGATCTGTTCGGCCTCGTCGTCAAGGCGCACCATGACCGATCCCTGTTCGACATAACTTCCGGCGTCAAAGGTGATCGCGGCAATGCGCCCCGTCGCCTCTGACCGCACGGTGACAGATCGCAACGCGCGCCCGTCACCCACTGCGGTTACCCGGTCGTTCAGCGTGCCCTGCGTCACTTCGGCGGTGATGACATCCGTCGCACCGCCGCCGCGCCTCTGCTCTTCGGCGGGCGGTTCCGCCGCCTCTGCCACCTCGATGCCCAGCACATCGAGCACACCGGCCCGCTCGAGCCAGCCTGCCGCCGAGGGGACATAGGTTACCCAAAGCGCCAGCGTCCCGGCGATCACAACTGCTCCAAGCAGAATCTGTTTCGACATGGCCATAGGTCTGGTCATACTCCGCTGCAGGTGTGTTGTATGTGTTGTACGTCATGCACATAGCGATCCGTCGCGAAAGGACAGGGTGTCACAGAGATATTACCCGATTGTGACCGTTTTCGCGCGGCGTTTCGCCCCATCTGCGTCAGTTGCGGGCAGCTTCGGACTCATGTCGTGACTCTCCCTTGGATTTCCGGAGTGTAGCGCGGTCCGTGCCCCTGTCGCGCCGGATCTGCGCCGGTCAGGGCAGATCCCTGCCATGCAGGAACTGACGGATATCGGTCGCCTGTTTTTCGTCCAGCGAGACATAGATCAGATCCATGTTCGTCCGCTCTGTCACCATCTCGCCCGGGTAGGGCAGATAGGACAGTTCGCGCGATCCGAACGAAGGCGACGCGGTGCCGACCTGCCATTGCGTCGTCAGCTTCACATCCACCAGCTTGAGCGATGGACCGCCACCTTGCCCCGGCTTTTCCAGCGGCACACCGGCAAGGCGCAGATACGACATCTTGTCCCGTGCCTGCACGAAGCCGTCGATGAACTGCGCGGTCAGGATCTGCAATTCCGCTGCCGCGTCAGGACCGTGCATGTGGCTGTGGTGCGGATCGTGATGGTGGTGGTTGTGGTCATGGGGGTGAGCGTGGTCATGCGAATTATGACCGCGGTCATAAACCTGGGAGTCGTGGGCGTGGCTCGGGTGATCGTGGGGCATCAGTCCTTCCTCTTGGCGCGGGTGGTCCAGCGCTTGCCGTCGCGCGCCTCGTCATAGTCGCCCATGGGGATGCTGACCGGTTTGTCGATATGGACCTTGTGTTTGCCCAGCGTGCCGTTGGACACCATGGCGCCCAGCACGTCGACGATGACGCGGGTGCCCATCAGGGCGGTGATTTCGGACTGGTCGTAGGGGGGCGACACCTCGACCAGCTCCATGCCGCAGATGCCTTCGGCGGCCACTTTTGAGGCCAGCGCCAACGCCTCGCGCGGCAGGAAACCGCCGGGTTCGGGCCAGCCGGTGCCGGGGACAAAGCCGCAGTCGATGCTGTCGATGTCGAAGGACAGGTAGACCATGTCGACCCCGTCCCAGGCCATTTCCAGCGCCATTTCGGCGGTGCGGTCCACGCCCATCTTTTCCATGTCGGACATGGTGATGATGTTGGTGTTGCGATCGCGGGCGTTTTTCACCGCCTCGCGCGGGACCTGCCAGCCACCGATGCCGACCTGGACAAGGTTCTTTGCAGGCACGTTGGGCAGGTTGGTGGAATGGAACCACGGCGTGGTGTGCATCCGTTCGTCCAGATCCTTTTCCTGAATGTCGGCATGGCGGTCGAAATGCACGATGCCGATCTTCTTGCTGGTACATTCCGCGATGCCGCGCACGCAGGGAAAGCCGATGGAATGGTCGCCGCCGATGATGATCGGCAGGCTGCCGGAACTGAAAACGTGGCTGACCGCGCGGCTGATCTGGTCAAAGGTCTTTTCGATATTGCCGGGGATGGTAAAGATGTCGCCCGCATCACACAGCGACATCTGTTCGCGCAGATCCACACCGATTTCATAGTTGTAGGGCGTGTAGAGCGCGCTGATCTTGCGCAACCCCTGCGGGCCAAAGCGGGTGCCGGGGCGGTAGGTGGTGCCGCCGTCGAAAGGTGCGCCCAGCACGGTCGCGTCATAGTTGCCGACCTCGGTCACATCTTCGGTATAGGGCGCCTTGAGAAAGGTGTTGATGCCTGCGTAATGCGGCAGCTCGCCCCGGGCAAAGGTGGGAATGTCGCGGTCCTCGATGGAATCCGCCGCTGTCAGGCCCATGCGCAGCGCCCATGCGCGTTCCTTGGCCCATTCGCTGCCGGGAATGTCGGCCTCGGCCCGGGCCGCCTTCCAGCCCAGCAGCTTGGTCAGATCGGGGTGATGGGCGCGACGGTCGCACCGGACCCGGTCGGCGGGGTGGTGTGACCGGCTGCGGTCCGTAAAATGACAGGACCGGCTTTGGTCCATACGGTGGTTGGTCCGGCTGCGGTCATGGGGTGTCGGGAACATGGGGATCCTCCTGGGTCGCCTGATAGGGAAAGCCGCCGTTGCGGGCGTCGAAATCATAGGTGATGGTCGCGCCGATGATGTCGGGATCGGTCGGGTCCCAGCGCGGCTTGTCAAAGACCAGCACGCGGTCGCCCAGCTTGAACCCTTCTTCTAGGTCGTGGGTCACCATGAACACGGTCATGCCGGTTTCGGCGCGCAATTCCTGTAGAAAGGCGTGCATCGAAAGGCGTGTGCCGGGGTCGAGCGCGCCGAAAGGTTCGTCCAGCAACAGGATGCGCGGGCGCGCCTGCAACGCCTGCCCGATGGCAAGGCGCTGCTGCATCCCACCGGACAGCGCGGCAGGGTAGGCATCGGCCATGTGGCCCAGACCGATGCGGTCAAGCACCTGTTGCGCGCGGTCCCGTGCCGCCCGGCGCGCGCCATAGGCCAAACGGCCCAGCGGGGTGGCGAAACTTTCGGCGGCCACGATGTTGCCGCGCACGGTCATGTGCGGGAAGACCGAATAGCGCTGGAACACCACACCCCGTTCACGCCCCGGTTCACGCGCGGGGGCGGCACCGTCGATGCGGATCTCGCCCCGGGTCGGGCGTTCCTCGGCCAGCAGCAGGCGCAGGAAGGTGGATTTGCCACAGCCCGACGCGCCGACGATGGACACGAATTCGCCTTCGTCCACGTCAAGGTTGACCCGTTCAAGGATCGGGCGCGTGCCGTAGCTCTGGAAGATGTTGCGCACGGTCACAAAGCTCATAATCCGCCCCCCGCCCAGGGGTAGAGCCTGCGCGACAGGGACCGCAGCCCCCAGTCCATCACGAAGGCGAGGAAGGTGATCCAGATCACATAGGTCAGGATCACATCCATGGCGAGATAGCGGCGCACCAGGAAGATCCGGTAGCCAAGGCCCAGATCGCTGGCGATTGCCTCGGCGGCGATCAGGAACAGCCAGGCCGGACCCAGCGACAGGCGCACCGACTGGATAAGTCGCGGCATGATCTGCGGCAGGGCCACGCGCAGGGCGATGACAAGCGATGAGGCGCCCAGCGTCTGCGCCTTGACGATCATTTCGCGCGGGATGTCTATCACCCGCTGGCCCATGTCGCGGATCAGGAAGGGGGTGATGCCGACGACGATCAGCACGACCTTGGACAACTCGCCCAGCCCGAAGGTGATGAACAGGATGGGCAGCACGGCAAGGGGCGGGATCATGCTCAGCACTGCCACGAACGGACTGAACGCCGCCCGCACATGGGGCAGAAGGCCGATCGCCAGTCCGGACAGCAGCCCCGCAAGTGCCGCGATGCCGACCCCCAGCGCCAGCCGCAGCAGGCTGGCGCCGGTGTCGTGCCACAGCAGGATGCGGCCCGTGCGCCGGTCGCCGGTGGTGAACAGCCGCACGGCGGTATCCCCGATCGTCGCGGGTGACGGCAGCAGCCTGTCCTGGGGGTTCGCGGCCAGCCGCGCCTCGGACGCGATCATGTAGACCACCAGCGCCAGCGCAAAGGGCAGCAGCGTCAGAAAGACCCTGAGCGCGGGTCCGGGGGTGCGGTTGATCAGACGCATCTTGGGATTCCCGTGGCCCCGGCGCGGTGCCGGGGCCGTTGTCCTAAAGCGCGCCGTCCGCGGCCATCTGCATGTAGGTCGTGTCAAAGCGGAAGGTCACGTTGGCCGCGCTGCCGGTGATGCTGCCATCGGGATATTCCACCCCGACAAAATCCGCGCTGGGCGCGCCTTCGCCAAGGATGCCCTTGTCGAACAGGAATTCCGCGACATTGACCATGGTCTGCGGCAGTTCCGGACGGCTGGCGAAAGTCACCGCATCCGTCGGGGCATAGAACATCTCGGTCGAGGCGAGTTGTGCGTCGTAGCCGGCCAGATCGGTGCCCGACGCCTCGGCCATGGCCGTGCGCGCGGCGATGCCTTCTTCGGTGTCCGAGGACATGATTTCCATCAGCTCGTACCAGGCGCCGACCAGTGCGCGGCCGAAATCGGGGTTTGCCGCAAGCGTTTCGGTGTTGACCACCATCAGGTCGATGATCTCTCCGGGGATGTCGGCGCTGTCGAAAAGCCTGTTCGCGCCGGGTTGTTCCAGGATGGCGGACACCAGAGGGTTCCAGGTCACCACCGCCTGCACATCGTCGGTGGCCCAGGCGGCGATCATGTCGGCGTCCGAGGTGTTGATGACCCCGCCAAGATCCGCCTCGGACAGGCCGACCGAATCCAGCCCTCGCGCCAGCAGGTAATGCGAGACCGAAAGTTCCACCAGGTTCACCGGCTTGCCTGCCAGATCCTCAAGCCCGCCTTCCCCCTTGAGGATGATCGCGTCGTTGCCGTCGGAATAGTCCCCGACGATCAGCGCCGTGGTGTCCACGCCGGACCCTGCGGGAATCGACAGGGTGTCCATGTTGGTCGCGGACACGCCGTCAAAGGCGCCAGCGGTGTACTGGTTGATCGATTCGACATAATCGTTGATCTGCACGATCTCGACATCGATGCCGTATTTATCGGCCCATTTGTCCATGATGCCGCTGGTTTCCAGATATCCCCAGGGCATCCAGCCGACATAGATCGACCAGGCCACCTTGAATTCGGTCTTTTCCTGCGCGCTTGCGGCCGAGCCAAGGCTCAGCGCCAGGGCGGCGGATGTCAGCAGAAGTGTCTTTGTCTTGGTCATGGTCGTCCCCTCGGGCCATGTTCCGCCATGTATCGCAGAAAAGCCTGGCCAGAGGCGGAACGGAGCAAGAGAGCGGGCCAGACAGGTGCAGTGCTCTCCCGGGATTTTGTCCCGCCGTGTACCGATGGGCGGCAGGCCACACCGGCGGCATCTCTTGGACCAGACCCATCGCGGTGGATGGCGGAACCCTAGACGCCCTGCACGGATCAGGCTGCCCGGCGCGGGGCGGACCACAAAGCGGCGCGATGTGTCAGGCCGGGGTGCATACATGCAGACGCCCGTTTTTGCGGCGGAATTGGCGGGAACGTCTGAAATTTCGGCAGGAAATGGTAATATCAGCCGCCTGACGGCTGGAATGCGTTCAGCGTTCGGAGTTCCGGACCAGCGTCAGCGACACGTCGCCCAGCCCCTCGATCCCGGCTGTCACGTCGCAAGGGGTGTCGAGATAGACCAGAGGGTGCAGCGATCCCGTGATCACCACCTGTCCGACCTGAAGCCCGCCGCAGTGGTCGCCGATCACCTCGATCAGCCCCGCAAGCGTGGCAAGCGCCGACCCCCCCGGCACAGTGGCGGCGCCATTGAGTATCTCGCGCGGGCCGGCGTGGCACCGGGCGGTCACCTCGGTGAAATCGCTGCCATCCCAGCGATCAAGCGGTTGGCCGATGATCAGGCCGTGGTTGATCTGGAAATCCGCCAGTTTCACCAGCGGATCGGTGGCCTGCGGGCCGTCCAGGCGGGTGTTCACCAGTTCGATCACCGGCACCGGCAGCACCGCGCGGGCAAGCGCCGCGTCGAAACCGGCAGAGTGCGGCGCGGGCAGGGGGGCGATGATCTTCCAGCCGACCTCGAGCTCGATCCCCATACGGTCGTCCATATTTACGCGGGCGCCCGGGGAAAGGCAAAATTCGGCGCGGATCGGCGCCATGAACGAGGGTCCGCCGGGTTTGAGCCCGGTCTTGAACCCGGCGACCGGGCCAAGGGCGTGGGCGACACGGGCCTGAACCCCGTAGGCTTCGGCCTCGGTCGTGGGCAGGGGCGGGGCCGGCTGGAACCGGATGCCGCTGCGGTGCGCGGCAATCAGGCAATCGGCAAGGGCGTCAAGCTGGGTCATGGGGTATCCTGCAACAAACAAAGGATGCGGCGGGCCGCTTCGGGGATCGGCGCGACCAAAGCGCAGGGCGCAAGATGTTGCAAGCGGTCAGCGGCGTCGCCAAGCGGCCCGCCGCCAAGGATCACCGCATCGGCGCCGGCCGCGGCCAGTTGGTCCATCGTCGTGATCAGCCCCGGGCCGGTCGGCGCGGGTGGTCGCAGGGTCGCCGTTGGGGATCATCAGCAGGATGCGGGGCATGGGTGTCACCTGCGGGTCGATCAGTCGAGTTCGACCACCGCTTCGACCTCGACCAATGCGTTGGCAGGAAGCGAGGCGACGTTGACCGCCGTGCGCGCATGGCGCCCCGCATCGCCCCAAAGGTCAATGAACAACTGCGAGGCCCCGTTCACGATCAGCGGACCGTCGGGATAGCCCGGATCGGCGGCGACGAAACCGCCCAGCCGGATCACCTGCCGCACCCGCGACAGCGACCCGGCCACGGCGCGGATGGAAAACAGCAGGTTCAGCGCGCACATCTGCGCGGCCCCGTATCCGATGCCGGTGTCGAAACCGGTGCCGACAGGGCCAAAATATCTGGGCTCACCTTCCCATTCGCAGATCTGGCCGGACAGGAACAGGAGGTTACCGGTGATCTTGCCCGGCAGGAAAAACGCCCGCGACGGGGCCGAGGGCGGCAGCGCAAGGCCAAGTTCGCCAAGCCGTTGTTCGATGGGGCAGGTCATGTCGGTATTCCTTATGCAAGTGTGGTTGCCGGGGCGTCCGGCCGGGGGTCGGTGGCGGCCTGTGCCACGTCGACGATCAGGTTCATCGCCACAAAGAAAAGCGCGAGGATCAGGATGGTGCCCTTTAACAGCGGCAGATCCCGCTGGAAGATGGCGTTGGACAGAAGGAACCCCGAGCCGGGCCAGTTGAGCATCGTCTCGATCAGGATCGACCCGCACGATGCCCAGCCGGTAGTTCGGCACCGACACACAAAGGGCGAAGGGCGGGCGACCGGCATTTTTGGGCGGATCAGAGTCCTTTGCCGGTCGGCATCGCCGTCCGGATGGCAAGCGGCCGTGAGGTCCGCACTGGTCCGGAATGCCCCGCGCGACACGGTCCGCATGTGTGGCGGTGCCCGGAAACATCTGCGGCCAGGGTCAGCGCGGGGCAATTGGCCCGGGTCGCTTTGCGTCGGCTCGTGTCGTCCTGGGCGCGTTGCACCGGTGGCCGCTGCTTGGGCAGGTCCGCAAGGGCAGTCAGTCCGCATGCGTGGCTTGCAGGGGGTCAAGCCCTTCGTCCTCGCGCCGCTCGGCCATGACCTCGGCCCGCGGGCGCCAGGGATAGGCGGCATCCTCGGGCACCGGACCCCAGTAGAGCGCGCCGCCATAGCGCCACGGATCGAGCACCAGACCCTTTTCGATCGGGTCACCCCGCGCGGTGATGATGACAGAGCTGTGTTCGATCCGGAACGCGACCTTGTAGTTGGCAATGGCATAGCGGATGTCGAGCGTGCTGAACCGTTCCCGTTCAAGCCGGGCGCCCAGATCGCGCGACCAGTGCCAGCACAGGCCGCGCGGCTTGAGCCCGGCGTTGACCTTGGAATTGTGGGTCAACGGCGAATCCTCGATTTCATATTCAATGGCAAGCTGGCGGGGGTATTCCACGGCCAGACGGGCCGCGCGCCGCGCCTCTGCGGGATCGACCGAAGGGTCGAGCGCGGCGATGGCCCGGCCGAGTTCAGTGATCTTTTCGGCATCGGACTGGTCCGGCACGGGCGGGGTCAGGGTGCAGGCCGCTGCCATCAGAAACAGAAGGACGCAGGCCAGTTTACGCAGGGTTGTCAGGGGGTTCATCCAGATTCGTGTTTATGTCACTCGGTAGCGCAGGTGCGGTTGCCTGTCGAGTGACGGCGTGCCGCAATGCAGCGTCAGGCACGTTCATCCTTGGGCGGGCCCATCACTACGTTAAAGGTAATCGCATTCACCTGCGGCAAGGTTCCCAGCAATCGCATCGCTGCTGCCGGTGCTGATCCGCTGAGTCCGGGGCGGAGAGTTGCAAAGGCGCCGTCATGCGTTCATATGACGCGATACACCGCAACGGAGTCCGTCCCATGACGCATTACCTCGATTTTGAGAAACCTCTGGCCGAAATCGAAGGCAAGGCAGAAGAGTTGCGCGCCATGGCCCGGGGCAATTCGGAAATGGATATCGAGGCCGAAGCCGCCGCGCTGGACCGCAAGGCGGCGGACCTGCTGCGCGACCTTTACAAGAAACTGACGCCCTGGCGCAAATGCCAGGTGGCGCGGCATCCGGACCGCCCGCATTGCAGCGACTACATCGAGGCGCTGTTCCAGGAATACACACCGCTTGCCGGCGACCGGAAATTCGCCGAGGACGCGGCGGTCCTTGGCGGCCTTGCCCGGTTTGCGGACCGTCCCGTGATGGTGATCGGCCACGAAAAGGGCAGGGATACCGGCAGCCGCATCCAGCGCAATTTCGGCATGGCCCGCCCCGAAGGCTATCGCAAGGCGGTGCGCCTGATGGAGATGGCCGACCGGTTCGGCCTGCCGGTGATCACGCTGGTGGACACGCCCGGAGCCTATCCCGGCATGGGCGCCGAGGAACGCGGCCAGTCCGAGGCGATCGCCCGCGCGACCGAAACCTGCCTGAACATCGGCGTGCCGCTGGTGTCGGTGATCATCGGCGAAGGCGGGTCCGGCGGGGCGGTGGCCTTTGCCACGGCGAACCGGGTCGCGATGCTGGAACATTCGGTCTATTCGGTGATCTCGCCCGAGGGATGCGCGTCGATCCTGTGGAAAGATGCCGAAAAGATGCGCGAAGCCGCCGAGGCGCTGCGCCTGACCGCGCAGGATCTGTTGAAGCTGGGCGTGACCGACCGGGTGATCCCCGAACCGATGGGCGGGGCGCACCGCGACCGCGAGGCGACCATCGCGGCAGTGCAGGATTGCCTGACGGCGATGCTGGGCGATCTGGACGGGCTGAAGCCCAAGGCGCTGATCAAGGACCGGCGCGAAAAGTTCCTGGCGCTGGGGTCGCGCGGGCTGGCCGCCTGACATCTGTGACAGGGGGCCGAGTCACGGCACGCCTGCAAGGGGTCCGGGCTGTTATCTCCGGCCCGCACATCCAGCCCGCACATCCAGTCCGAATATAAAAAGGCCCCCAGTCAGCGACAGGGGGCCTTTTCGTTTGTCAAAGACCTGTGACGGTCACTCGGCCGGGGCGCTCACGCTGCCCGGCGGTGGCGTCGGGTCCGATCCGTAAAGCTCGCCCGGCAGTTCCGGCGGCATCGCATGATCCGCTTCCTTGTCGTTGCGGTAACGCTGGTTGTGCCGGTACACCATCAGAGGATCCCAGCGCAGCGCCTTGATCAGGCCGATCAGGATCAGCAGCACGACGATGGCAAAGGGAAAGCCCGCAATCACCGCCGCTGCCTGAAGCGCAGACAGCCCCCCGGCCAGCAGCAGGACCGACGCGACCGCACCTTCGGACACGGCCCAGAAGATGCGCTGCACCTTGGGCGGGTCGGGATCGCCGCCCGAAGTCAGCATGTCGATCACGAAAGAGCCGGAATCCGACGAGGTCACGAACCACATGACGATCAGCACGATGGCAAAGCCCGAGGTCAGCTCGGCCGCCGGAAAGTAGGCCAGCAGCGCGAACATGGTGTCGCCATAGGCATTGCGCGTGGCTTCGACCAGCGTCGGATCACCCCCGAGCGAGATCAACAGGCCGGTACCGCCAAAGGCGCTGAACCAGAAGAACATGATCGCCGTGGGGATCATCATCACCCCGATCAGGAATTCGCGGATCGTCCGGCCCCGGCTGATGCGCGCCACGAACACCCCGACGAAGGGCGCCCAGCTGACCCACCAGGCCCAGTAGAAGATGGTCCAGGAATTCTGCCAGGTCCCGCCGCCTTCTGTCCAGGCTTCGGACCAGGTGCCCCAGGACACCAGATCGCGCACATAGGCCCCATAGCTTTGCACGAAGGTGTCGAATATGAACAGCGTCGGCCCGACGATCACCATGAAGATCAGGAACAAGATGCTGAGCGCGATGTTGATGGTGGACAGCCGCTTGATCCCGCCATCAAGCCCGGCGACCACTGAAAGCGTCGCCATGGCGGTGATCACGGCAATCACGATGATCTGCACCGTCGTGCTTTGGGGTATGCCAAAGACTGTGCCGAGTCCGGAATTGATCTGCATGGCGCCAAGACCCAGCGAGGTGACGATGCCGAACATCGTGCCGAACACGGCCAGAACTGTCTCTTATACACATCTGACGCTGCCGACGATAT